>JBGUTC010000123.1:0-14148 GCA_045132895.1 Clostridia bacterium | reverse complement strand
CTTCGTCTGGTTCGTGAGGTTGCGCCCACGTTATTTGCTCTTGCCGGTCCGTCCTGCGTGGCAGGTCCTTGTCCGGAGGGGAAAATGACTTGTGGCAAGGCAGCAGACATGAGAAAGAAATACAAACAGGAGGGATAACATGGGTAAGCTGATTGTAATCGAGGGCGTAGATGCCAGCGGCAAAGCCACCCAGACAGAACGTCTGTATCAACGACTGGCTGAAGAGATTCAGAATGTCAGACAGATTTCCTTCCCTGATTATAACAGTGATTTTTGTCTTCCTATTAAACGGTATCTTGCCGGGGATTTAGGAAAGAATGCTGATGATGTCAGTCCTTTTGCGGCGTCTTTATTTTACGCGATTGACCGCTACGCCAGTTTTAAACGGGACTGGGGTGCTTTTTATCAGGAAGGTGGGGTTTTAGTTGCAGACAGATATGTAACCTCTAACCTCGTTCACCAGGGCGCAAAAATCAGCGATGACAAAAAGGAATTTATCGACTGGCTCAGTGAACTTGAGTATGACCGTCTGGAATTGCCCAAGCCGGATCTGGTGCTGTTTCTGGATATGCCGCCGGCGTATGCCCGGAAATTGATGGAGAACAGGGCGAATAAATTCACCGGAGAACAGCAGAAGGACATTCATGAGCGGGACCCGCAGCATTTAGATCGTGCCTATGAGAGCGCTAAGGAGGTTGCGTCTCTTGCCGGATGGCAGATTATATCCTGCGTAAAAGACGGAAAAATTCGTTCAATCGAAGAAATTTCCGATGAAGTTTATGAAAAAGTGAAAATGACACTGGAGCATTCGTGAGGAAAAATGAGAAAAACGAAGAAAATAAAACTTTGTCAAGATTATTTTAATTTTTTTAAAAAACCTCTTGACAAATGTTTTGTCATGCATTATAATATTCAATGTTGTTTTTTGGAAATAATGATTGAAAAATACAGGAGGTAAAGAATTATGAGTACATTTATGGCAAAAGCTCATGACCTGCAGAGAAAATGGTATATCATAGATGCAGCCGGCAAACCCCTGGGTAGAGTAGCAGCGCAGGCAGCTGCAATCCTTCGCGGAAAGCATAAGCCTGAGTTCACACCCCATTGCGATTGCGGTGACCACGTGATTATCATCAATGCAGCAGATGCTGTTTTAACCGGTAAGAAACTGCTGCAGAAAAAATACTATAGACACACAGGCTACGTTGGCGGTCTGAAAGAAGTTGGCTATGACAAGCTGATGAAAGAACGTCCTGCTTTTGCAATGACAAAAGCTGTTAAGGGCATGCTGCCTCACAACACCTTAGGCGCACTGGCATTAAAGAGATTACGCGTTTATGCCGGTGATACACATGAGCATGCAGCTCAGAAACCTGAAGCTTGGGCTTTAGAGATTAAATAAGGAGGATTGTGAGAAATGGCAGAATTATTATACGGTACCGGAAGAAGAAAAAAATCTATCGCCAGAGTAAGACTGGTTCCCGGTCAGGGCGATATTACCATTAATAACCGTTCTTTAGATGACTACTTCGGTCTGGAAACCTTAAAAGTTATCGTTAAGCAGCCTCTGGTTGCTACTAAGACTGAAGGTAAGTACAACGTTATCGTTAGCGTTGTTGGCGGCGGTTTCACCGGTCAGGCTGGCGCAATCCGTCACGGTATTGCAAGAGCACTGCTGGAAGCAGATGCTGAAACCTATCGTCCCATCCTGAAGAAGGCTGGCTTCCTGACTCGTGACCCGAGAATGAAGGAAAGAAAGAAGTACGGCTTGAAAGCTGCTCGTCGTGCTCCCCAGTTCTCAAAACGTTAATTATTGTTTATTACAAATCCCAGAAACAGTTTGTTTCTGGGATTTTTGTGTTTATAATTTCTTAGTTGCATCTTTGCCAATGGAATGATATACTATTTTTATGGTACGATGTTTGTGTAGAACTTTTAGTGGAGGAAGTTATGAAAAAAACAGTTGATGTTTTAAAGAATTCGCTCATTACGTTGGCAATTCTGTGTCTGTGTTTTTTTATGTGTCTGATGATTAAATATGTGTTCCATAACAGTGCCTTGGTTTCTGCGGTTTTTGTATTGGGGATTTATTTAATCTCAGTTGTGACGCCGGGATACATTTACGGTGTTACATCAGCTCTTCTGTGCGTGTTGGCAGTTAACTTTGCTTTTGATTTTCCTTTTTTTGCTTTTAATTTTACCATTGCAGAAAACATTGTATCGGCCAGCATTCTCCTGGTCGTGACCATGGTTACCTGCGGTCTTACGGCAAAGGTCAGACATCAGGAAGCTTTGAAAGCAGAAAGAGACAAGGAACGAATGCGCGCCAATCTGTTAAGGGCGGTTTCTCATGATCTTAGAACGCCGCTGACAACGATTTATGGTTCTAGTTCGGCATTGCTTGAAAACTATGATGATTTCAGCGATGAGCAATGTAAGGCAATGCTCAAAGGCATTACGGAAGATTCGCAGTGGCTTTACCGCATGGTTGAAAATCTGCTATCTATTACAAAACTTGACGGCGAGCATGTTAAACTTATCAAAGTCGAAACGGTTCTGGATGAACTGGTGGATTCGGTTCTGGTTAAATTTGCAAAACGGTATCCGGAGCAGAAGATTGATGTTGACCTTCCGGAGGAGTTTGTTTCCATCCCTATGGATGCTCTTCTCATTGAGCAGGTTTTAATCAACCTCCTTGAAAATGCTATACAACATGCTGAGGGCATGACCTCCCTGCAATTCAGGGTGTTTACGGCCGCTGATAAAGCTTTTTTTGAAATCGAGGACAATGGGTGTGGCATCCCGGAAAATAAGCTTAAAGATATTTTTAACGGCGTTTTTTCAGCAACTGGGGATGTTTCTGACGGCAGAAAAAATAATGCCGGAATCGGTCTTTCTGTTTGCGCCTCCATCATTAAGGCGCACGGCGGCGAGATTAAAGCGGAGAATGTTAAGGGTGGCGGATGCGTCTTTCGTTTCACGTTGCATCTGGAGGGTCAAAAAAATGCATAATAACAAATATAAAATCCTCGTGATTGAAGATGAAGATAATATCAATACCTTATTAACGACACTTCTTGAAACAAGTGGCTATCAGGTTGTTTCGGCAAATAACTGCCAGAGCGGTCAAATGCTTTTTACATCCCACAGGCCGGATTTGGTCATTCTTGACCTTGGGCTTCCTGATTCAGATGGCATGAATTTCTTAAAAAGCGTCAGAATTGATTCGCTGACGCCGGTGATTGTTTTGTCAGCCAGAACGGATGAAAAGGATAAGGTTGATGCCCTTGACTGCGGCGCTAATGATTATGTGACAAAGCCGTTCAGTTCGGCTGAACTGGTTGCAAGAGTCAGATCGTCACTTCGGAACTCAAGGCGAAGTACGGAGGAAGGGCGGTTGCCCGGCGGAAAATTCAAATCAGGAGAACTTATCATTGATTATGATGCAAGGCGCGTCTTTGTTAAGGGGGATGAGGTAATCCTTACGCAAACAGAGTATAATATCATTGCTTTTTTATCGGAGTATTCGGGAAAGGTGATGACCTATGCTGCGATTATTCGTGATATTTGGGGCTATAACGATCTGAACAGCACGAAAAAACTTCAGGTGAACATGGCAAACATTCGAAAAAAACTAGGAGATAAGCCGGGTAAAAATAATTATATTGTCAATGAGTTGGGCGTGGGTTATAGAATGTGTGAACGGGATGAATCGTGAGGAAGAACGGGTTTTAACGTGTAAAACCCGTTCTTTTTTTGCAAAAAATACATTCTTAGCCGCATCTTAACCGGAAATTCTATATACTGTACTATGTATGAATATGAAAGAATAGAATTTGAAACAAGAGGTGTACAAATGACAATTTTTGATGTGTTATCACTAATCGGGGGGCTCTGCTTATTTCTTTTTGGTATGAACGTTATGGGCGATGCGTTGGAGCGCAGAGCCGGTGGCGGTTTGAAAAAACTTCTTGCCAGATTGACGGAAAACAAAATTGCAGGGTTTTTAACGGGTCTGGGCGTAACAGCGGTCATCCAGAGTTCTTCTGCGACGACGGTTATGGTGGTTGGTTTTGTCAACTCGGGGATTATGTCCCTGAAGCAGTCTATCGGTGTTATTATGGGCGCCAATATCGGCACAACGGTAACTGCATGGATTTTAAGCCTTGGCGGTATTTCCAGTGACAATCTGTTTGTTCAACTTTTAAAGCCTACTTCGTTTACACCTGTTCTTGCACTGATTGGAACGGCAATGCTGATGCTTGCAAAAACCAGCAAGAAAAAGGACACGGGAACGATTTTGTTAGGCTTTGCAACCCTGATGTTCGGTATGGATACGATGTCTTCTGCGGTGTCGGGTCTGGCGGATGTGCCTGCTTTTCAGAATCTCTTTATTATGTTCAAGAACCCCGTTTTAGGCGTTCTGGCAGGTGCGGTTCTGACGGCAATTATTCAGTCCAGTTCTGCTTCTGTCGGTATTCTGCAGGCGCTTTCTGTTACAGGTCAGGTTTCATATGGCGCTGCGGTTCCTATTATTATGGGTCAGAATATCGGGACTTGTGTAACGGCACTTTTATCATCATTTGGTACCAATAAAAATGCAAAGCGTGCGGCAATTGTGCATTTATCTTTTAACATAATCGGTACGGTAATCTGGCTTTCTGTGTTCAGCATCATTTCTGCTGTTTTAAAACCTGCGCTATTAGATGCAGCAGCGTCTTATCTTGGTATTGCGGTGGCGCATTCCTTGTTTAATATCGCTTGTACGTTCCTGCTTCTTCCTATGTCTTCACTTCTTGAGAAGCTGGCAATCAAACTTGTGCCTGACACAAACAAGAAAGAAGAAATTGCAGAACTGGACGATCGACTTCTCGTAACGCCGCCTATTGCGCTGGAACGTTGCAATGAGTTGGTTCGTGAGATGGCAGAATTTTCTGTGACGGCACTTAAAAACGGACTCAACATGCTCAATCGGTATGACACAGGTGTTGCGGAAGCCATTCGCAATGCAGAGGAAAAAGCCGACCATTATGAAGATATTCTGGGAACCTATCTGGTAAAACTGAGTCGAAATAAAATCAGCGACAGTGACTCTGCAGAGGTTTCCAAATTGTTGAAAGTTATCGGTGATTTTGAAAGAATTTCGGATCACAGTATTAATATTTTGGAATCTGCGGAGGAACTCAGAGGAAAAGATATGGATTTTACACCGGATGCCAAACGGGAACTTGATGTCTTGTGCAGCGCTGTATCCGAAATTCTGACCCTTTCCTATCTGGCGTTTATTAATAATGATTTAGAGAAGGCTTATGACGTAGAGCCTTTAGAACAGGTGATTGACGGGTTGAAAACTGTGCTCAGAAATGGACACATCATGCGTCTTAAAGGCGGTTCTTGCTCTATTGAAGCAGGCTTTGTATGGGCAGATCTGATCACGAATCTGGAAAGAACGTCAGACCATTGTTCTAACATTGCGGCTTGTGTGATAGATGCGTCAGAGAACAATATGAATGTTCATCAGTCCATCCGCGACTTGAAGGACAATAAGGAATTTAATTCGAAATTTGCTTTTTACACTGAAAAATATGCAATAGCAAAGCCGTTGTCGGCATAAGAATTAAAAAGTATTTGAAAGGAAGTCAATTGAAATGGAAATTTGTCTGCAGGTTATTTTACTTTGTGTGGGTTTTGCCATGCTGGTCAAAGGGGCCGATTGGTTTGTTGACGGGTCCTCGGGCATTGCAACAAAATTCAAAATTCCGCAACTTGTTATTGGCCTGACCATTGTGGCAATGGGGACCAGTGCGCCGGAGGCAGCTGTCAGCATTACGGCGGCGTTAAAAGGGAATGCAGATATTACTGTGGGGAATATCGTTGGAAGTAATATCTTGAATGTTCTGATTATTTTAGGTCTGTCGGCACTGATTATACCTATTTCTGTTGCAAAGTCGACCGTTAAAATTGATATTCCGTTCATGATTGCCATTACGTTCCTGCTTTTGGGACTGGGATATAATGGAACAATCGGATTTTTGGAAGGCATTATTTTTCTGGTTGTATTTGTAGGATATCTGGCATATTTGTTCGTTATGGCAAAGAAGGACCGGAATCGGGCAGAAGAGGAAGTTCAAGAAATTTCCATTATCAAGGCTTTGTTCTGGACTGTTATTGGTCTGTTTCTCATTGTTTTCGGTAGCAATGTTACCGTGGATGCAGCGACAAAGATTGCCCATATGTTAGGCCTTAGTGAGCGCTTTATCGGCCTGACAATTGTAGCTCTGGGAACATCTCTTCCGGAGTTGTTTACGTCGGTTTCGGCAGCGAGAAAGGGTAATGCGGATATTGCCATTGGTAATATCGTTGGCAGCAACATCTTTAATATTCTGTTTATCGTTGGCCTTTCTGCTGTGATTGTGCCGGTTCCGTTTGTAAGCAGTTTCCGCTTTGATACGATTGTAGCTGCCGCTGCGGCTTTAATTCTCTTGGGTTGTGTTTGGAAAAACAAACAGTTAAAGAGATGGTCCGGTGTTGTCATGCTTTTGGCTTATGCTGCTTACTTTGCGATGCTTTGGTAAAAGAAAACAACCGTGAAATACAATACCCAAGGTTTGCAGACTTTGGGTATTTTTTCATGGAAAGAAGAAAGAAATAATTGCATTTTTTGCTGCGATATGGTATAATGTTTCTATTGTATGATAGAAAAGCTGTATCATGCTTGCTATCTGAAAAAATGAATTTTTGTTGTCTTGTTCGGACAACTATAAGATAGGAGTCATTGCTAATGCAAATTAAGGCACCGAGAGGCACACATGATGTGCTTCCACACGAGTCATATAAATGGCACAAAATCGAAGATACGATAAAGGGTCTGTGTCAGGATTTTGATTATAAAGAAATCCGGACGCCGGTTTTTGAACATACAGAATTATTTGAACGTGGCGTTGGTGAGACAACGGATGTTGTCCAGAAAGAAATGTATACCTTTCAGGACAAGGGTGATCGCAGTATTACTCTGCGCCCTGAGGGAACAGCCTCTGTTGTCCGCAGTCTGGTTGAGCATTCCATTTATGCCCAGCCGTTGCCGGCCAAACTTTATTATGTAACCCCGTGTTTCCGGTATGAAAAACCCCAGGCAGGACGATTGAGAGCCTTTCATCAGTTTGGTGTTGAGGTTTTTGGTGCAGAAGATGCGGCGCTGGATGCTGAGGTTATCTCACTGGCACTGGAATTGTTCCGCCGCCTGAATGTAACGGGTGTTGAACTGGAAATTAACAGCATTGGTTGCCCTGAGTGCCGCAAGGCATATAACCAGAAGTTGCGTGAGTTCTTTAAACCGCATTTGGATGACCTTTGCGAAACCTGTCGTCAGCGTTACGAGAAAAATCCCCTGCGTATTTTAGACTGTAAACAGCAAAGCTGTAAAGATATTTATAATTCTGCGCCCATTCTGCTGGATAATATCTGCCCCGACTGCGAGGCGCACTTTGAGCGTTTGAAAGAGTGCCTAGATACAATGGGTATTTCCTATACCGTAGACGGTACCATTGTTCGTGGCCTTGATTATTATACACGCACTGTTTTTGAAATCGTTTCCAAGAACATCGGTGCTCAGGGAACGGTTTGCGGTGGCGGACGTTACAACGGTCTGGTTGCTGAGTTGGGAGGTCCTGATTTGCCGGCCGTTGGTTTTGGCTTGGGTCTTGAGAGGTTGCTGCTTCTTTTGGATAACCTTGAGATTGATCTGGGCGGTCACGAAACGGTTGACCTGTTTGTTGGGCATATCGGTGAAAAGGCTGATCTTTTCGTGCAGAAGTTGGTTCTTGATTTAAGAAAAGAGGGTGTATCCGTCAGCCGGGATTATATGGGACGTAGCGTAAAGGCTCAGATGAAGTATGCTGATAAAATTGGTGCGCGGTTTACCATGGTGTTAGGTGAGGATGAAATTACAGCCGGCTGTGCGAAAGTGAAGAATATGGAAACTGGAGAAACAACAGAAGTCCGCATGGAGTCTCTGGCAGATTTCTGTAAGCAACTTGGAGGTTTAGAATAAATGGAAACAATTACAGGATTGAAAAGAAGCCATAAATGTGGCGAAATCAGAGAAGAACATGTTGGCAGTCAAGTAACTGTTATGGGTTGGACTCAGTCTTACCGTAACTTAGGGGGCGTTATTTTCGCGTATCTGCGTGACCGTTCCGGTATGGTACAGGTTGTCTTCAACGCAGAGCAGGACAAGGAAATTTTCGAAAAGGCAGAAACCATTCGTAATGAATTTGTTTTGGCCGTTGTAGGTGAGGTTGTGCTTCGTGACCAGGCTGCGGTTAATGATAAGATTTCGACCGGAACCGTTGAAATCCGCGCTACAGAGCTCCGTATTCTGTCTAAGGCTGAAACCCCGCCGATTTATATCGAAGAAGACAGCAACGTCCGTGAAGAAGTTCGTTTGAAATATCGTTACTTAGACCTTCGCCGTCCGGATATGCAGCGTCTGATGGAATTGCGCCACAGAGTTTGTAAAATTGCCCGTGACTATTATGATTCTCAGGGTTTTCTGGAAATTGAAACCCCTATGCTGACTAAGTCAACGCCGGAAGGCGCCAGAGACTATCTGGTTCCCAGCCGTGTTCATCCCGGTCATTTTTATGCTCTGCCGCAGTCACCCCAGCTTTATAAGCAGTTGCTGATGTTGTCCGGTATGGACCGTTATATGCAGATTGTTAAGTGTTTCCGTGACGAGGATCTGCGTGCTGACCGTCAGCCGGAGTTTACTCAGATCGACCTTGAAATGTCTTTCGTTAATCTGGATGATGTTCTGGAAATTAACGAAGGCTTTATGAAGAAAATCTTCAAAGAAATTCTGGGTATTGACTTAAAGACGCCGTTCCGTCGCATCAGCTATCAGGAAGCAATGGATCGTTATGGTTCTGATAAACCGGACACCCGTTTCGGCTTAGAACTGGTTGACCTGTCAGAAATTGTTGGAAATTGTGGCTTTAAGGTCTTTACGGATACCATTAAAAATGGCGGCAGTGTTCGCGCTATTAACTGCAAGGGCGGCGCCGGCAAACTGTCCCGTCGCGATCTTGACTCTTTGGTTGATTTTGTTAAGATTTATAAAGCAAAGGGCATGGCTTGGATCACGGTTGAGGAAAATGAACTGAAATCCTCCATTACCAAGTTCTTGTCTCAGGAAGAAATTGACGCTATTCTGTCTAAAATGGGCGCTGAACCCGGCGACATTCTCATGTTTGTTGCAGACAGAAATGAAGTTGTTTACGATGCGCTGGGTGCTCTTCGTTTAGAACTTGCCCGTCGCTTTGATTTATTAAAAAAGGATGAATATGATCTTCTGTGGGTAACAGATTTTCCGTTGTTTGAGTACAGCGAAGAAGAGGATCGCTATGTTGCAAAGCATCATCCCTTCACGATGCCTATGGATGAAGATATTCCCCTTCTTAAGGAAAATCCGCAGAAGGCCCGTGCAAAGGCATATGATATGGTATTTAACGGCAACGAAGTCGGCGGCGGTAGTCTGCGTATTTTCAACACAGAACTTCAGCAGCAGATGTTTGAAGCCTTGGGCTTTACCAAGGAAGAAGCTTGGGAGCAGTTTGGTTTCTTAATGAATGCATTTCGTTATGGAACACCGCCTCACGGTGGCATGGCATATGGTCTTGACAGATTGGTTATGCTTCTTGCCGGCCGCGATTCTATTCGTGACGTTATTGCATTCCCGAAAGTGAAAGATGCTTCTGAATTGATGACGGAAACACCGGGTACGGTTTCTCCGAAACAGTTAGAGGAACTCTACCTTTCTCTGAAGGATATAACTGAATAATATTAACGGTTTGTTCACATTTTATACACAACCGTATGGTACAATTTTATTTGGGCATCAGTCAGCAGACGCTACTGATGCCTAAAATAAAGGAATTACATAACAGGGAGGAAAAGAATGGTTGAAATAAAAAATCTTTCCAAGAAATACGGAAATCAACTTGCTGTTGACAATATTTCGTTTACGGTTAAACAGGGCGAAATTCTGGGCTTTCTTGGTCCTAACGGTGCCGGTAAGTCTACAACCATGAACATTTTAACCGGTTATCTTTCCGCAACAAGCGGTGAAGTGAAAATTGACGGTTATGATGTTTTGGATAATCCTGTTGAAGCGAAAAAAAGAATCGGTTATTTGCCGGAGCATCCGCCACTTTACATGGACATGACGGTCCGGGAATATCTGGATTTTGTTTATGATCTGAAAAAAGTCACAGAGGATAGAGAAGAACATTTGTCAAAAATTTGTGAAACCGTTCGGATTTCTGATGTTCAGAATCGCTTGATTTCCAACTTATCAAAAGGTTATAAGCAGCGCGTGGGTCTGGCGCAGGCTATGGTCGGCAACCCGGAAGTTCTGATTCTGGACGAGCCTACTGTTGGTCTTGACCCCAAGCAGATTATTGAAATTCGTTCTGTTATCAAGCAGTTGGGAAGAGAACATACGGTTATTCTGTCTTCTCATATTCTGCAGGAAGTTAACGCAATTTGTGAGCGCGTGATTATTATCAATAAGGGTCGTTTGGTTGCCAGCGACACACCGGAAAATCTGGGTAAGTCTATTTCCAATGAAAACAAATTTCAGATTCGTGTTGCTGGTGAAGAACGGGCAATTCTGGATGCACTGGAAAACATTTCCGGCATTAAATATATTAAGTCTCTCGGTCGGAAGGAAGCGGGTTCTATTGATTTCATTGTAGAGGCTGAGCCCGATATTGATGTCAGAACTTCGATTTTTAATGCGCTGGCCGGCGCCGGTCTGCCGATTCTGTCTATGCAGACTATGGATTTGTCCTTGGAGGAAATCTTCCTTGAAGTGACGAAGAATCAGGGTGTCAGCAGTTTTTCTGAGGTCAGTGAAGAGGAGATTGAGTTTGTCAATCCTGCGGAAGAAACTGTAGCAGAGGAAGGAGCCGGAGAAAATGACAGCGATTTATAAAAGAGAGTTGAAGGCGTACTTTAAAACGCCGGTTGGATATATCTTTCTGAGTGCCTTTATCTTTTTTGCGTCCCTCATGTTCATGTTTATTAACATGGCATCCATGCAGACATCTATGAGCGGATTTTTCTCTAACATCAGCCTGGTCTTTGTGTTTGTTATTCCGGTTCTGACGATGCGTCTTTTCTCGGAAGAGAGAAAAAGTAAAACAGACCAGTTGCTTTTAACGGCACCTGTCCGCGTGACGGACATTGTTTTCGGTAAGTTTTTGGCTGCCGGAACCGTTTTGTTAATTGGTGTTCTGGCGTCCATGCTTTTTGTTCCGATTATGGAATTATACGGAACGCCGGTGATTGCTGAGACTGTAGTTGGTTATCTGGGACTATTGTTAATGGGTCTTTTCTTTGTGGCGCTGGGCATGTTCATGTCTTCTGTTACAGAGAGTCAAGTCATTGCAGCTGTTTCAACGTTAGCGATTATTTTCTTCCTTTGGTTTTTAAGTGGTCTGAGTCTGCAGTTCTCAGAAGTTTTCTCAGGCGTGCTGCGCTATGTCGGTATTGCTTTGGATAAACTCCTGGCCTTTATCTCCATTAACCAGCGTTTGTATGACTTTACATTGGGAACCCTGAACCTCGTTCCGGTTTTCTATTTTGTCAGTCTGACAGGCTTGTTCATTTTTTTGACCATCCAGGTGGTTGAAAGAAGACGCTGGAAATAAAAAATGCCCTTGGGGGCTCATGAAAGGATGGAGAAAGAATGAAAAACAAGAAATTCAGATATTCACTGAATTCAAAAGCATTCATTATTGCGGCTGTGGTGATTGTATTGCTTTTGAATGCAATTTTGATTTCCTTAGATAGCAAAATTCCTCTGGAGTTTGATTTTACAGAAGATCAGATTTTTGCTTTAACAGATGAGTCTAAAGAAATTGTTGATCAAATCGACGAAAAAACGGAAATTCTGATTTTATCAACAGGTACAGAAAGTGAAATGCTTTCAATGGTTTCAAATGTTCTGAACAAATATAGCCAGCAGAATTCCAAGATTTCTGTTCGTGAAATTGATGTTCAGAAGAATCCTGCTGAAATTCAGGCATACATGAATGAAATTGCCAATATGTCCATTGGTTCTTTGATTATTCGTCAGGGTGACCGGCATGAAATGGTGAATTCAAAAGACTTTTTCAGCCAGAACGGCTATAGTTATATTGAACGCGTTGTTACCACAAAACTTGCAAATTTTGTGGACGGCATGACTCTTTCAACCATTTTGTTTACGACAGGTCACGGAGAACAGATTTCTCCCAACACAACGTCGGTTCTGGAAATGGCGGGTTATCAGATCGAGCAGTTTGACAGTTTGTCTCAGGAGTTCCCTGCCGACAGTCAGTCTGTTGTTATCATCAGTTCACCGCAATCCGATTTCTCTGCAGATGAAATTAATAAACTGGATCAATATTTAGATCGTGGCGGTAATGTTCAGATTTATTTTGATCCTATTTATGGCAATGTTGATCTGCCGGTTCTGCAAAGTTATTTAGCAGCTGATTGGGGGATTGTTCATCACAATCATGTGGTATTGGATTCTTCCAACTCTGTTGAAAACAGTACGTTCATGATTGCAGATTTAGGCGAACATGAAATTACAACACCGGTGAAGACCAGCCAGAAGCGTGCGGGATACGGCCCTGCAAACAGTTTTTCTCTGGCAGCGGATAAGCCGGCTTCCATTTTGGTTACGTCGCTTCTTTCCAGTTCTAAAACGTCTTATGCTAAAGCAAGTGTGCAATCTCTGATGGAGCAGGGTACCATGCAGAAAACGGCAGAAGATGCTTCCGGTCCTTTTGATGTTTTGGTGGCTGCAACCAGAGAGACAACCAGCACGGAAAACAAGAATGTAACCGGTCGCTTACTGGTTGGTGGTTCTGTTCTGATTTTTGATACGCTGGTTAAAGATACCCGTTTTGCCAATGAAGATATTCTTCTGAATTCAATCAGTTGGATGAAGGGCGGCGATGCTTCTATTACCGTTCGCGCCAAGGCAATTCCCGGCGGACAGATGAGCCTGAGTTCCAGCCAGTTCTGGACTTGGTTTGTGATTTTAGTTGTTGTCGCTCCTATAGTGATTTTAGCGGCTGGTATCGTTGTGTTCTTTAAACGCAGATATAAATAAAATAAGTGGGCTGCAACCTGGAGGTTGCAGCCTCTTTTTATGCTTGCGATTCAAAGGGTTTTGAGAGTTTTGAAAGTGCCTTTTTTTCAATTCGGGACACATAAGAGCGGGAGATGTTCAGTCTTTTGGCAATTTCACGTTGGGTGATAGCCTTTCCTTTTAAGCCGTATCGCAGGACGATAATTTCTTTCTCTCTTTCAGTCAGGCATGCATCTAGGCTTTGGTAGAGTTTTCGGATGTCTATATTCAGATCGGCACGGCTTGCAACATCGTCTTCTTCGGCGGTTAAAACGTCCATAAAAGTGATTTCGTTGCCCTCGCTATCGTGCCCTAAACATTCGTTCATGGAGACTTCCTGCTGAATTTTCTTGGTCTGTCTAAGATACATAAGTACTTCGTTTTCAATACACCGTGCCGCATAGGTGGCCAGTCTGGCATTTTTATCCGGATCAAAGGACTGAATAGCCTTGATGAGCCCGATGGTGCCTATGGAAATGATGTCATCCGCATCGGCGCCGGGAGTCTGCGTATATTTTTTGGCAATGTGGGCAACCAGGCGCAGATTATGTTCGATTAATGTGTCTTTTGCCGAGGGATCCTTTTCTTTTAACCGCATCAGACATTCGCGTTCTTCTTTAGCAGAGAGTGGGCGAGGGAAGGTATTGGCGTTGTTGGAAACATAGGACAGCAGAAAAGGTCCCAGCCGGATAAAAGACAGAATCATGAGCCAAAAAGATGAGAACATTGTAATACACCTCCGCGTTTTGATAGTTTATTATATGCAGAATTTGTTTTTGTTTGCCAGTACCAAAAAAGTTCAGAGGAGATACGGATAAAAAAATATTTTGAACAGGAAAAAAACACTTGACAAATCCTTAAAAACTTGTTATACTATTATACGTTGCAAGACACGGAGAGGTGTCCGAGCGGTTTAAGGAGCTGGTCTTGAAAACCAGTGATGCGAGAGCACCGTGAGTTCGAAT
>JBGUTC010000122.1:0-6181 GCA_045132895.1 Clostridia bacterium | reverse complement strand
TGGCGATTTCCGGTACTGATGACAATGCAACCTATACAATTAACGGCAAAAATATCGAAGAGGCGAAATTTAAAAAGGCTTATCAGTCTGTTTTAAGCCTGGTTCTGACAGATTTTGTTCAGGAACAGACTTCTGGTACGACTGCCTTTACTGTATGTTATCAAAAGAAAGATGGCACGGAGACTGTTGTTTCCTGTAATGAGTATGATGATCGGAACTATCTGGTTCTCGTCAATGGCAAGGGCAATTTCCTGATTCGTAAAAAACAGGTAGACAACATGATTCAGGCTTTGGAATCAACACTTTCTTAATCAAAAAACAGGCGGTGCAGTATGACAACATCACAGTTAAAGGAAATTTTAAAATCAAATATTCTGGTTATGGCTTCGGCGGATGCTTCAGATATCCCGGGGCTGGATGACCATATTCAGGCAGGCGCTAATTTAGTTTTAGCGCCTGTTTGTGCGCAGATGGATGATGAACATCACCCAATTTTAGAGGCTGTGTTAGAAAGTGTTGGGGAGTATGCTTTTGTGGCAGGTCAGATTGCAATTGACGAAACTTCGGTAACAGATGATGCTTCCTATGATGCATGCTACCATAGCGTTTTGCAGCAGGCGGAATGGCTGGATAAGATGGAAGTCTCCATGATTTTTCTTACCGGTTGCCGCGACACAAGAACAACAAAGTGTGCGCTATATGCCCTTTCTGAGGCAACGGATTTGCCGGTTTGCGTCGGTATGTGCATTGATGATGTGGATGGTGCTGTGAAAGAGGCAGTTTCGATGCTGATTACCGTGCAAGCGTTAGGTGTTTGTGCGGTGGGATGTACGGGAATGTACATTGACGATTCGCTGGCAGTCTTGGCCGAACTCCAGGCCTTTACAACGGTTCCGCTTTTTGCTATCAACGAGCCGGGACGTTACCTTGAACCGGAAGATTACGGTGATTATATCTCTTCTTTTGCCAATCAGAAATGCGCAATCTTAGGTCTTTCGTCCGGCAGTTCTTCTTTTACGGCTGCTGCAAGCAAAGGCGTTTGGCAGTTATCACCTCTTCGCCCTGACTTTCCCATTTTAAATGCAGTTTGTTCCTGTGACGAAGTTATGTTTCTTGATTTTAAAGGGAAAGTTGTGGGGCAGCATAAGCAACTTCTGGAAATCAAAACAGAAAAAGAAGAGGAACTTCAGCAAGCCCTTGTTTTATTTAATCGTTCCGGTGCGGCTCCTGTTTGTTTCAATATTCGGGATCTTGACCTTTTGGAGTATGCGATCACTCATTATGCCGGACGTCCGGCGGTGAAATCTGATGAGTACGGTGAAATAACAGCAAAAGAACTGGGTGCTATTATTTTAAAATCCTAAAAGGAGCGAAGAGGCTATGTATGCAACCCCAATTGCAAAATTGATAGAAGAATTTGCGAAACTGCCCGGTATTGGAAAACGGACGGCAGAACGACTGGCTTATTACGTTTTAAAACTTCCTAAAGATGAGGTTTCGGCGTTCGCTGATGCACTGCTTAACGCAAAAGAAAAAATTATCTTTTGTCCGACTTGTCAATCCTTAACAGATAAGGTTCCCTGCGAGATTTGTTCTGATGTGCGACGGGATCAGGGTGTTATTTGTGTGGTCGAAAAGCCAAAAGATGTTATGAAAATAGAGAAAACAAGAGAGTATAGTGGCACATACCATGTACTCCACGGTGTTATTTCTCCTATGGATGGCGTTGGCCCTGATGATATCCGGATTAAAGAACTACTGGCGCGGATTACAGAAGGTCCTGTCCGGGAGGTTATTATGGCGACCAATCCCAATTTAGAAGGTGAAGCGACGGCAATGTATATTGCAAAGCTTTTAAAACCTTTTGATGTTAAGGTAACCCGTCTGGCGCATGGCATTCCTGTTGGTGGTGACCTTGAATATGCAGATGAGGTCACGCTGACAAGAGCCCTGGAGGGTCGCCATGAAATCAACTGATTTAAAGCAGATTTTGGTGGGAGAGACCATTGAAGATTTGGGTGACGGCTTTCAGATTATTCAGGGAAAAGACGAATTTCGTTTTGGAACAGATGCCGTCAAGTTGGCGGATTTTGCTAATGTAAAACCCAGTGACCATGTAATGGATTTATGTACGGGAACCGGAATAGTTCCTATTTTGTTATATAAAAAAGTGCCCGGCGTATCCGTTTTTGGGCTGGAGATTCAGGAGCAGATGGTTCAGATGGCAACTCGGTCTGTTAAGTTGAATGTCTTAACAGAAAAAATCCGGATGATTCACGGCGATTTGCGATGTATCAGAGCTTTGTTTCCGGCGGAAAGCTTTCAGGTTGTAACTTGTAACCCGCCCTATATGAAAAACCATACAGGTAAGCAGAATGAGCGGGAAAGTGTTACCATTGCCCGCCATGAACTTTGCTGTAATTTAGAAGATTGTATTGATGCCGCCAGTTACCTTTTGCCAAGCGGAGGGAAGTTTTATATGGTGCATCGCCCTGAGCGTCTAACGGATATTTTGTCTTTAATGCGCGCGAAAAATCTGGAGCCTAAGCGGCTGGATTTGTTTGCATCGGGGAGTGGCAAAGTGCCGAGACTTTTAGTTGTTGAAGGACAGAAAAACAGAAACAGCGGTCTGATTGTCCGCTTGATAACAGAGGAAACAGTATGATGGAACAGAATGAAAAACAAGAAAAAAATCAGTTGCAGCCCGGGACGCTGTATCTGGTGGCAACGCCCATCGGCAACCTGGAGGATATAACTCTTCGCGCAATCAGAACCTTGACAGAGGCTGACTTGATTGCGGCGGAAGATACCAGGCGAACGGCGGCGTTGTTAAACCATTTGGGTATTAAAACACCTCTGACCAGTTATTTTCAGCATAACGAGCGCAGTAAAGGGGAGTACCTTTTGCAAAAACTGCAGGAGGGATTGGCTATTGCCTTGGTGTCGGACGCCGGAACACCGGCCATCTCCGATCCGGGAGAAGAATTGGTGCGTCTTTGCGCGGATAATAATATACCGGTTGTCCCGGTTCCTGGTGCAACAGCAGCTGTTTCTGCTTTGATTTGTTCCGGTCTGGATACAGGTCGTTTTTCTTTTGAAGGCTTTGTAAGCGTTAACAAAAAGAGTCGCCGCGATCATTTACTTTCCATCCAACATGAGCCTCATACCATGATTTTTTATGAGGCGCCCCATAAACTAAGACGTACTTTAAAGGATTTTTATGAATTATTTGGTGACCGCAGAATTGTTCTGGCACGGGAATTGACCAAGCGCTATGAAGAATTTATCAGAACAACCCTTTCAGAAGCGGTTCATCTCTATGATGAGCGGGAGCCGAAGGGGGAATATGTCCTGATTGTTGAAGGTGCACAGGAAGTGCCGCCAGCGGCAGATGACTTAAATAATTTGACGATTTTAGAACATATTAATCACTATATGATGCTTGGTCTTGATCAAAAAGAAGCTCAAAAGGCCGTAGCAGCAGACCGTGGTGTTTCCAAACGGGAAATTTATGCAGAACTTCTGAAACTGAAAGCTGAGCAGAATGCAGAGTGAAAGCGGGAAAGGATTGACAAAATGAGTGAATTGATAACCTATGAAATCAAGCCGGGTATTCGGCTGCACCATATTGATACAGATAAATTCAAAACAGTTTCCATCGGGTTGCATTTCCATCGGCAATTGTCGAGAAAAGAAGCATCTCTTAATGCGCTGTTAACCGATGTTATGCGCCGGGGAAACAGTAAACTAAAAGATTCTGCTGCCGTCAGCCGATATCTTCAATCGCTCTATGGCGCCTATTTTGATGCGGATGTTCGCCGGAAAGGTGAGGACCAGATTCTTTCTTTTGTTGCGAGCACGGTTTCAGATCAGTATCTTCCGGAACATGAAGCATGCGTTTTAAAGACAGTGTCTTTCTTGTTTGATATGGTTCTGTGCCCTCAGGTGCAAAACGGTGGATTTTTAAAGGAATATGTTGACCAGGAAAAGGTCAATCTGATAAACGATATTGAGGCGCAGATAAATGATAAACGTTCCTATGCCGTCTGGCGTTTGATTGAATCCATGTGTGAAAATGATCCCTATGGGGTTTATGAACTGGGTACGGTAGAAGATGTGAAAGGGATAACGCCGGAGAGTCTTTACGAGCAGTATGTAAAGGTTTTGCACGAAAGTCCTATTGATATTTTTGTAACCGGTCAAGCAGACATTGAACAAATTCTGTCTATGGTAAAGGATAGTTTTTCTTCTATAACTCCGGTTTTGTGTCACTATCCGGAGACAACTATGTTTGTTCCGTCTGCATCTGTTCGCAATCTGACAGAGACCTATGATGTTTCTCAGGCAAAACTCTCCATTGGTTTTTATACGGGTATCGGGCCTCAGGATCCCCGTTATTATGCACTGATGGTCTATAACAGTATTTTCGGCAGTGGAGCACACTCCAAGTTATTTAACAACGTTCGCGAAAAACTGAGCCTTTGCTACTATGCGTCATCCAGATTGGAACGTTATAAAGGTCTGATGGTTGTCAGTTCCGGCATTGAGTACCGGAATAAAGAAAAAGCAGAAACAGAGATATTTGCTCAGGTGGAAGTAATGCGTCAGGGTGATATTAGTGACTATGAGTTTGATGTTTCTGTTAAGAGCATCATTAATTCTTTGCGCTCATTAGGAGACAGTAACGGGTACCTGGCAGACTATTATCTCGGTCAGGCGGTCAGCGGTACTAACATTGTTCTTGAAGAACAGTGTCGCTTAATCTCTCAGGTTACAAAGGAAGAAGTGATTGCTGTAGCTCAGGGAATCAAGCCTGAAATGGTTTATGTCATGAAAGGTCACGGACAGGAGGGTCAGGAATGATACAGTTTACAAAACACGAAAACGCAATGTTGCAGGAATGCTTATATACAGCAGAACATGAAAGCGGGTTAAGGATTGCCATTCTGCCTAAGAAAGGATACAGTAAGACATACGCGATTTTTGGCACTCATTTCGGCTCGGTAGATAACCGTTTTATGGCGCCGGGAGTGCAGACGGAAACAGTCCTGCCTGATGGTATTGCCCATTTTCTGGAACATAAACTGTTTGAGCAGCCGGATGGTTCCAATGTGTTTGAAAGTTATGCACTCCATGGTGCCAATGCTAATGCATATACCAGTTTTCATGTGACGGCATATTTATTTGAAAGCACTCAGGATGTGAAAGAAAATCTGGAGATTCTGCTTGATTTTGTGCAGAAGCCTTATTTTACAGATGAAAATGTGGAAAAAGAGCAGGGCATTATCGGGCAAGAAATCGGCATGTATGATGATGACGCGGATTGGCAACTGATGATGGGATTCTTGGGAGGCATGTTCAGCCAACATCCTGTCAGAATTGATATTGCCGGCTCTGTTGATACCATTGCAAATATCACAAAAGAAACACTTTACGACTGTTATAATACGTTTTATCATCTTTCCAACATGTGTCTTTTCCTGATTGGTGACGTAGATCCGGATGAGCTGGGTTCCTGCATTGAAGAACACCTGCTTAAAAAGGAAAAAGCGGAAGGTGGAATTCAGCGTTTTTATGGGGATGAGCCGTCAGAAGTGGCAAAGTCTGAGGTGTATCAGTCTTTGGATGTCAGCGTTCCTATGTTTATGCTTGGTTTTAAAGATCCTGACTGTGGTTATGGTGGAAAAGAACTCTTGAAAAAGGATATAGAACTATCCATCATCTGCGAGATTTTATTTGGAAAAACCAGCCCGATTTATACCCGGTTATATGACGGTGGCTATATTCTGGGTGGCATGGATGCAGAAACCGCCTGTGAAACGGCCTATGGCTATGTGGCCTTGTCCGGCGAAAGTCGTGAACCGGAGACTGTTCGGGAGATTGTTTTTGAAGGTCTTAAAAAGGCGCAGGAAGAGGGACTTCAGGCTGCTGATGTTGAGCGGGTGCGTCGTGCTATGACGGGGCGTTATATCAAACAGTTCAATAACCTGAATTCTGTTGCTCATCAGTATATAGCGCAAGTTTTTAACGGTATCGGACTTTTTGATTTTCCTGATGTGATGGAAGAGGTCACACTTGATGATATCAACCGGAGACTGCGTTCTTATTTTGACACAAAGAGAACGGTTTTATCTGTTATTTTGCCTCAGGAAAAACAGACAGTAGAGGAGAGAGAAGCATG
>JBGUTC010000121.1:0-3600 GCA_045132895.1 Clostridia bacterium | reverse complement strand
TCAGTTCTTAAAGCATTGCTTTGATGAGGATTAAGGTATTGTTGTAGAAAGGTTTTGCACATTATGAAAGTTGAACTGATTTTTGTAGTTTTTGCAATCCTTGCTGCCGCGGACAAAATATTGGGCAATCGATTTAAACTAGGAGAGGAATTTGATAAAGGGATTATGACTGCGGGCGCACTGATTATTTCCATGTCGGGGATGATTGTGCTTTCTCCTCTTCTTGCCAAGGGACTCTTCATGGTATTTGAACCGATTCTCGGTTTTTTACATGTGGATCTTTCCATTCTTGGTTCCCTGTTTCCTGTTGATGCCGGAGGCGCGTCCCTGGCTTATGAACTATCAGAAAACCGCTCTGTCAGAGCGTATAACGGTATCGTTGTTTCCTCTATGTTTGGTGCAACCATTTGTCCGGTTATTCCGCTTTCGCTCCAGATGGTCAAAAAGGAATACCATGGTGAAGTTTTAATCGGTCTTTTGTGTGGTATCGCAACAATTCCTTTTGGCTGTATGGCAGCAGGGCTTATGATGGGATGTAGTCTTGCAGAACTTGCGGCAAATACCTTCCTCATAGTGATTTTATCTATGTTGTTATGCGTTGGCTTGTGGAAATGTCCGGGTTTAAGCCAAAAGGTGTTATCCGCTTTGGGAAAAATCCTGATGGGATTCGTAACGGTGGGGCTTTGCCTGGGGATTATCCAGAAACTGACCGGAAAAAATCTGATAGAAGGTCTGGCACCGATGGATGATGCATTTTTGATTATTGGTAATATTGCGATTCTTCTTTCAGGTGTTTTTCCAATGATTGCAGTTATATCGCGCATCTTTCACAAACTGTTTTTAACATTGGGGAAGTGTTTACAGATTAATCATATTTCCGTTGTCGGTCTTTTGACAACCCTTGCCAATTCCGTCCCCGTTTTTTCTATGGTTGAAAAAATGGATCAAAAGGGCAGGATTATGAATATGGCATTTGGTGTTTCGGCAGGGTATGTCTTTGGTGACCATCTCGCTTTTGTCCTTTCTTTTGACCGGGCCTTTGCTTTTCCCATGGTGGTGGGGAAATTGCTCAGCGGTATCCTGGCTCTTGTTTTGTCAGAAATTATATATAGGCGAATTGCGAAAAAATAACAAATCGCCTGTTTCTTTACATAATTCCTGAAAACCAGGGAAAACTTTCTGTAAAAGGAGGTTTTGCTATGGTGGAACAAGATACCATTAATTTGCTCAGGGAATGTGATGCCGGGGTGAAAATGGGCGTGACAAGTATTGATGACGTACTGTCTGATGTACAGAATGAGCACTTTAAACAGGTACTTTCCGAAAGCAAGTCAGACCATGAAAAACTCAGGTCAGAGTTGCAGGGGCTTTTGCGTGATTATCATGATGAGGGAAAAGAGCCAAATCCCATGGCCAAGAGCATGTCATGGATTAAAACCAATGCCAAATTAATGATGGATCACTCAGACAACACCATTGCTGACTTGATGACGGATGGCTGTAACATGGGCGTTAAATCCTTGAACCGTTATTTAAATCAGTATCAGGCGGCAGATGAAACGTCAAAAAACATGGCAAAGAGTCTGATTCATCTGGAAGAAAATCTGGCAAAGGGAATCCGACAGTATTTGTAAAAATTTTTAATGGGAGAAAAGCCTGTGCCGTCGGGCTTTTTTTCTTTTTCTGCACTTTTTTGTGCAAGTTTCCAAAATAATTATCCTTGATTCTTTGAGGTTGTTGTGTTATAATATATAGTCCAGAGATTTTTCGAATATGATTATTTTCAATATGGGGGAACAGAAGATGAAAGCCCAGTTATCATCCATTTGGTACCAGGCGTTAAAACTTTTAAAAGACAAATCCGAGATAAGTCCGTCGGCGTATGATCATTGGATTGAACCTCTTTTACCTGTTGGAATGACCGAAGAGGCTATTTACCTGAAAATGCCAACGGAGTTACATATGGAAATTGTGCGCCCTATGTACCTGGACCATATCAAAGAAGCAATCAATCAAAGTTCTGACCGGTTTTATCAGATTGAACTGCTGAATTATGATGAGCCGTTACCGCCGGAATTGGAAACAACGGTTTCCTTTTCGAACCGTTCTGATGATGCCATTACCTTAAACCCGCGTTATACCTTTGGTTCTTTCGTTGTGGGTGATTCCAATAAGTTGGCTCATGCAGCGTCTCAGGCTGTTTCTGAACGTCCGGCAGAAGCCTTTAACCCGCTGTTTATCTATGGCGGTCCAGGGTTGGGCAAAACCCATTTGGTTCAGGCCATTGGTAACCAGATTAAAGAGAAGAATCCTGCAGCAAATATTCTGTATATCACCAGCGAAAAATTCACCAATGATTTTATCAATACCTTGATAGATAAGAAGACGGTTGATTTCCGGAATAAGTACAGAACCTGTGATGTTTTAATTATTGACGATATTCAGTTTATTTCCAATAAAGATCAGACGCAGGTTGAGTTTTTTAATACGTTTAATACATTGCACGAATCCAACAAGCAGATTATTATTACTTCTGACCGTCCGCCAAGAGAAATTAAAGAACTGGAAGAACGGATGCGGAGTCGTTTCGAATGGGGCCTGATTGTTGACATCAAGCCGCCGGATCTTGAAACCCGCGTGGCAATTTTAAAGAAAAAGGCCAGTGAGGAAAGTTTTGAAGTTTCTGATGACATTCTGTTCTACATAGCGGAAAATTTAAAAGCGAATATCCGAAACTTAGAGGGCGTTTTAAAGCGCTTGATGGCATATAACGTTCTGATGGGAAAAACCATTACCATGCAGCTTGCTGATGAAGCCATTAAAGAATTTTTAAATAAATCAGATGACCCCCATATTAACACGGAGTACATTCTTTCCATTGTATCCAACTACTTTAACCTGACATCTGATGAAATTCTGTCTTCCAAACGTACCCAGGAGATTTCCTATGCCAGACATATCGCCATGTATCTGATGCGCGAGTTTACCGGTCTGTCTTTGCCGAAAATCGGTAAAGAATTAGGAGGCAGAAACCATGCAACGATTTTAAACGGTATTAATAATATCAAAAGCAGCATGGAAAAG
Organism: Clostridia bacterium; assembly: GCA_045132895.1. Classification (GTDB taxonomy): domain Bacteria; phylum Bacillota; class Clostridia; order UBA1381; family UBA9506; genus UMGS755. Next base: position 516 of record JBGUTC010000121.1, on the reverse strand, counting down.
AATGAGGACACAAAGAAAATCGTTGAGGAATTAATTACGAATTTAGAAAATCGGCAATAATTGAGGTGGCACCATGAAAGTTCAGATTGATACGGAATATATTAAACTGGATCAGTTGTTAAAGTATGCCGGTATTGCCTATTCCGGTAGCGATGCCAAGGAACTCATCTGGTCCGGTGCGGTTTCCGTCAACGAAGAAGTGTGCGAAATGCGTGGCAAGAAAATTCGTCCCGGTGATGTGGTTTTTCTGGAACTGGGAGACGAATTTATCGAAATTACGGTGGAATAGTCTATGTATATTAAGAGCTTGACTCTGAAAAATTTCCGGAATTATCAGACGGAAACTCTTTCCTTTGATGAGACAACCAATGTTTTTTGCGGTAACAACGCTCAGGGCAAAACCAATCTCCTGGAAGCGTTATACTTATTCAGTATGGGGAAGTCCTTCCGGACGAATCAGGATTCTGACCTGATTCGCTTTGGAGAGAGTTACACCAAAGCAGAACTTCGCTTTTG
>JBGUTC010000120.1:0-3024 GCA_045132895.1 Clostridia bacterium | reverse complement strand
CTCTCTCGTAGGAGCAATATTAACACGAAAGAAACAATAAAAACCGTTTTGATTATTAGAAAGGCATCGCTTCGGCGGTGCCTTTGCTTATGCCTAAACTTAATAGTATGCCCACCAATTCCGACAAATATTCAAAACCGTGGAAAATTGTTCCCACAACAGCCCATTCCACATTACTGTAGTCCCATTTGAGATAAGGACTACCTAACAGAAAAAGGATAAAGAGTGTAATGACAGTAAAAACACAAATTGAAATGCATATCCAGTTGAGGATTTTCCTACGTGAAGTATTTCTTTGAGCAAGCTGTAGGTTGATAACTTCCAATTTTTCTGCGATTACTTTCAAATCATCAGCCTGTGCCTCGGAAACAGTTTCGCCAAGCAATGTGCTAACTGGTGTTTCAAGTACTTCTGAAATTGTTAGTAGCATCTCGGAGTCCGGCACCGATAAACCCGTTTCCCTTAGTTAAAGATATTGTTGGGTATCTCAAGATGTGTCATTCGATTTTGCCGATAAAGCGGTAGAAGATTTCCACTTCCTGTTCCCGGCTTCCGTCCTCACTTTTGACCGCTTCATGGACAAGGATTTTTTCAATCAGCGTATTCAGAAGTTCAGCCGTCAATTCTGTGGGATTGACATACTGTTTCATCAGACCTATCCACTTTTCAGCGTCAACCGCTGTCTGGGCGGCGGTCTCCATCGCTTCGTGAAGCCGTTCAATTTTTACGTCCAATTCTCGCTGTTCGCCCTGATACTTTTCGGACAGCATATTGAAATTGTATTCTGTAATGCGTCCGGCAGACCAGTCCTCATACATTTTTGCAAACAGGGTGTCTACTTCTGCTTTGCGCTTTTCCGCCTTTTTCAGTTCGGCTGTCTGCCGCTTCCTTGCAGTATTGCGTTCCTTGTCGCTGGCGTTAAGTAGCCGTTTCAGAAGTTTGTCCCCATCCTGCTGTGCCAGCACAGACCAGTATTGCAGACGGGAAAGGACATAGGCGTAAAGCACATCATAGCGGATATAGTGCATGGAACACTGGTGCAATCCTTGCCCGTACTTGCTACAATGGTAGTGGGCATAGGGATTTTTGTTCTGGCTGTTCATACCATAGGCCAGCGACCAGCCGCAGTCCGCACATTTTACCAGCCCGGAAAATATCTGTGTTGTGCCGTTCTTCTGCCGTCTGCGCCTGTTGCAAATCTGCTCCTGTACTTGACGGAACACATCTTCGGAAATAATCGCTTCGTGGGTGTTCTCCACACGATACCATTCCTCTTTTGGCTTGCGTACTTTCTTCTTGTTTTTGAATGAAATATTGGTCTGCTTATTGTGGACGCTGTGTCCGATATAGGTTTCCTCTTTCAGAATACTTTTCACCTGCGCTATCGTCCACGCATAGGCTTTTTCCTCCGGCGCTCCGGCATAGATATTTGCGAAAGTGCCGTATCTCTGGAAATTCAGCCAGCCGGGAGTAGGTACTTTTTCTTCGACCAAAATCCGTGTAATGCTGGCGGCTCCCCGGCCATGAACGGCAAGGTCAAAAATCTTTTCGATAATCCACCTTGTTTCCGGGTCAATCAGAAGATGGCCTTTCTTATCTGGGTCTTTGACATAGCCCAGTGGGGCATAGGCTCCATAGTGTGCGCCATTTGCGAACCGTGTCCGCATGGCCGCCTTTACCTTTTTGCTGGTCTGGCGGGCGTGCATTTCATTCAGAATGTTGAGGAATGGGGCAAGCTCATTCTCTCCGTTGATGGTGTCCACATTGTCATTGACAGCGATATAGCGGACGCCTTTGCTGGGAAAGTAGATTTCCGTGTACTGGCCGGTCAGAATGTAGTTTCTGCCTAAGCGGGATAAATCCTTCGTAACAACGCAGTTGATTTTCCCGTCCTCAATGTCATCAATCATTCTCTGAAAATCCGGCCTGTCAAAGTTCGTTCCAGACCATCCATCGTCGATATATTCATCTATGACATTCAGGCCATGCTCGGCGGCATATTGCCGGAGCATCATGCGTTGTGTCTGAATACTCCCGCTTTCTCCTTGCAGTTCATCGTCCCGGCTCAATCTCATATAAAGCGCCGTGTTGTAAATCGTAGTATTGTAAGGTTGTTTCACCGTTAAAAATCCTCCTTCTAAAGAAACAACCCACGCTTACAATACTTTTGCTCTATGGCAATTATATCATAAGCGTGGGCGTGTTATCAATGATGGGCTATCAGGTTGAAGCGGCTTTTTCTGCGGTATGCCGCACCACATCTACAATCAGATCACCGAGGGGCTTCCCGCCTGCGGCGAAGTGTTCGGAGATTTTTATACGGTTGTTCCCACATACAAAATACTGCGTGCCGTTCTCTGCTTGTATAACCTGCCCTGTTCGGGGTGTAAAAATATCGCTTTCACTTTTTGCCATCCAGTGTCCTCCATATTCAGTTTTCAAGGTACAATGCCGCACAAGGGCGGCGAAATTTTCTGCTTATATCTATCACCTTTCCTTTACCGTGTGCCGCTGCTGCCGTTTCAGTTCCGCCAGTATATCCGGCGGGATACGGTCAACCAGCCGCTGTAAATTGTCCAGTTCGCTTTTCAGCTTTGCCCGTTCCATCGTATCTTTCATCTTTCCTTTTTCGCTGGCCTTTGCCCTTGCTTCCAACTTCTCATTCTCCGCCAGCAGGTCATTGATTGTGACCTTGTACTTTTTCAACTGCCCGGAGAAATTCTCCATCTGCGGGAACCACTTTTTCAGCATGGAGAGGGCTTCCTCTTTTTTCTTTCCGGCGTTCAGCGGGTTAATGCCGTCCAGTGTGGCTTCAATGGCTCTTGCCTGCCGGGAGAGGGAAACCGCCTGTTTGAAAAGCCGGGTGGGGATATGCTTCCGGCCTGTCCTGCTGGCGCTCTCCCCACGCTCCAAGTCAGGATATTTCTCCACCATATAGGCGTGAAAATCGTCCTGCCACTTCGTCAGGTTTGCCCGGTTGCCGATAATCTCCTTTGCACACAGGCGGTTGTCCTTTGTCAGCGG
>JBGUTC010000119.1:0-6941 GCA_045132895.1 Clostridia bacterium | reverse complement strand
AATTTAGCGTGCTTTAGCACATTTAGCTCGCCGTCAGGCGAATTTAGCTGAATAGATTTAACTTTGTTAAATCTATTCTATCACATTTGCCATATCCTGACAAGGTATTTTGTTTTTGAATAAAAAAACAGCCCTGTTCAGGACTGTTTTCTCATTTTATTCACTATCTACAGTAAAGGTTTGCGCATTTGCCCAATCAAGGCCCAAATCTGTGAGCAGGCAGCCTTTGTCAAAGGCTTCTACCATCCACTCATGTAGCCCTTTAACATATGTCTTCCGGGCTTCTTCATCGGCGCAAAGCAATTCTTTGGGCACATCTGTCACTGTTGCATGTTTATAGAGCTGATTAATGGTATAGGTATGAGCAATGGCAGTTTTTACCGTGCATACCAAAGGCTCACGAGTGGTAACAGAATCAATGGCATCCCAAAGGCGCTGATTGTAAACCTCACCCGGGTCACCATAATCTTTGACTGTACCATCAGAAAATGTTGCAATCATATGATTCGGTTCGCCGCCCATGTTAAAGGTAACTACCGCATTTTCAAAGTTAAATACAAAACGGGGACCGTCTAATTGCTCTGCAGCATGGCTGGCAATATAGGTGAGTTTCGCTCCGGATTTTGTTTTAATATCCAGGAAGCAGGTATCAAAGTTTTCAATATCATTAGCTCTTAACAGTTCTGCCCGGATGGTTTCAGGAGCATCGCTGGTGTCCATGGCATCGCCCAAAACATAGTACATGTTATGCAAATAATGAGCCGCCGCGTTACAAACAACAGAATCCAGAATCAGATTACCGTTATCATCCTTAATACGACCCTTCCAGCCATCATAATAATCCCAACCGCGGGGCCAGGAAACGATAACTTTGAAATCCTTTGCTTTTCCGAGTTTTCCTGCCAAAATATCGGCTTTAAATGCGCGATTTGCCGCAGAATAAGACCACTGATAACAAATGCCCACAAACTTGCCGGATTTCTCAGATGCTTCCAGCATTGCCTTTGCATCCTCATAAGAAGAAGCGACAGGCTTTTCGCATAAAACGTCTGCACCATTTTCAATAGCAAGCAGGGTATCTGCTTTATGCAGGTAAGGCGGCGTACTGATGACAACCAGGTCTGCTTCGTAGCCGGATTCAAAATATTCTTTCAGGCTCTTACAAACGGTAATGTTCTCCCGCTGAACCCATTCACAGTATTCAGATTTCGTAATATCACGGGCGATGACACCGGCAAGGGTGTACTTTCCTGTATGCATATCTTCCAGCAGAGGATGCAGGTGAGATGTTGCATATCCTCTGGCACCAATCAAAACAACTTTAACGCTCATAACGTCCGCCTTTCTTATAAATAAACAATTTCGCCGCTTTCAGCCGCATCGCGCGCAGCTAATGCAAGGTCTGTAACATAGAAAATATCTTCCTGAGTCAGTTCGCCGGGCTTTCCGGTCAAAACCTCCTCTAAAAATTCCATAACCTGATCAATTCTCGTCTCCGGCTCGCAGACCTTCTCTCCTTCTTCCGTAATGGAATAAAGTTTTCCGCCACGAACCTCCAAAACGCCCTTCGTTCCTACAACGCGAACTCTGTCATCACCATAAACTGATGCAGCCAGAGGACGGAGAAAATCTATCTGCAAAGATGCAATCACGTCATCCTCAAAGGTAAACTGGCAGAGACAGGTGGTTTCCAGGTCACCGTGATTATTATTCGCATAATTACTCTGGGTGGCTGAAACTTTAACGCAGGGTCTGTGTACAAAAGCATAAATCCAGTCAAGACCGTGAATACCAACCCAAGGGATCGTGCCACCATAGGTCTCTCTTTTCTTGAAAAATTCTGCACGCTGCCCTAATTTGTAACTTTTCTGTGCATTAACCATGCGAACTTCACCGATTTCACCACGGCGAGCCATACACATCGCTTCATAAAAAGGACCGATAAAATGCAGGTTATGCATCGCCATTAAATGAACATCATTTTCCTCTACGCATTTCTTTAACTCCGCCAGCTCTTCTCTTGAAAGAGCGATAGCCTTTTCTGCGTAGATATGAATGCCACGTTTGGCGCACTCCATGCAAATGGTTGCCGTCAGGTCAAACTGAGGAGAAACAACCGCAACATCCGGTTTTTCTTTATCAAGCAGTTCAATATAATCTGCATAGTATTCCGTTTCCGGATAGTCGTTTTTAATATATTCAAAATATTCCGTAATATCTTCATCCGGTGTACCGGGTGCAACAGCACAGGCACAGAAACGCTCATCCCCAACGGTTGATGTATGCATAATGGCGGAATGATAGCCTCTGTCACCAATATAGGCAATTCTTAGCACGATGATTTCCTCCTCTTTAACCAAGTAAAATATCAACAAAAACTTTATAAACAAGACCCGGCGAATAAAATCTTCCGAAATCATACTCAAGCAAGGTCATTCTGGTAGGACGATCCTGCGGAATTAAATACCGACGCTCCTCCTCCAACTCATAAATCCGATAGGAACTGTCAGCACGGAGTTTATCGATATGATACCGCACCGTTTCAAAACGGGTACGCATGGTGCCCAAGCGCATATCCTGCACTTCATAGCCGAAAGGCTTGTTGTAGAAATGGTAGAACTCACGGGACGTTGCACGCAACGCTTCAAAACGTGTTTCTAACTCTTTCGACTCCTCGTATAACACAGAAAGTGCATCCATATCACGCTGATCATACGCGGCTTTTAAACGGATACCGTAATCCCCTTTCAGGATCAGGACATACATAATTGCTTTCAGATAGGAAAATACCGGAGCAAAAAGACCTGTCTTTGGACCGCGATCCTTTAATTCTTCGTAAAGATTTTCATAGAAGGAATGAACATCAATTCCTTCCACATGCTTATCCAGAAGGCCAAGCAAGGGATCGTTATACAGTAAATACTTAGAAGTATTGATCGTATCAGCCGGAATGGCAACATCGGTTGTTCCCTTCATTCCTTCCGGATGATTCATCATCTCAAAATCAAGAAGGTCATCAGCCGGAAAACCGCAAATGAATTCAAACCGCTTTTTAATGGTTGCTTCATCATAAACGCCGTTATAGTCCATTTCCGCATAGAGCATTAAACCGTAAAGCGTTGTAATCAAACAGCCATCACAACCATCACCCCAGGAGGTGATCATAACTTCTTTCACGCCATTTCTGATACATGCCTCTAATGCATGACGAGAGGACTTAATTGATGTATCACAAATGGGCATAGGGCCTGCCCAGGTCTGGAAAGCACCGGCAAAAATCACATTGTCGCAAAGCTGGTAATGAAGTTTTAAAATCTTCTCATTTTCTTCCGGATTATAAATTGTATAGCTCCAGTAAACCAGATTGGTATCACGCGGAACAAGTTTAATCATTTCTTCCTGGAAAACAGCATTGTCACAATAGCGCTCGCCGGCAGCCATATAAAAGAACATATCGCTCCAGATCATGGTTTCAAACTCATATTTTCTGGCAAGTTCCTGAACTTTCTCCAGATGATGACAGAATAGCTCAAACATGGGTTTCAGTTCATGTTTTTCTTTATAACGACCACCACCCATATTATCTGTTTCGTCAAGGCCCAGATGCAGTCGTTTGGACGAGAAACAATCCTTAACAGATGCCATAAGCCGGTCAATAAACCGATAGGTTCCCTCATAATCAACCATCAAAACATCAATGGCATCCCTGAGATCCGCCATTTCTTCCCACTGAATGCCGGGCGCCAAATGACCCAAGCACTGGATCGCAGGCACGAGGTCAATACCAAACAATTTTGCATAAGCATCCATGTCGCGGATTTCGTCTTTTGAATAACGACCACGCATATGACCAAAGTACGGATACTCCGGAACTTCGATAATATCCTCAAGATACAACATGAAGAAACCGAGACCCATCATGGCCTGCTTACGCATAATGGACTTAACAATTTCAGGTCGCATAACCATATTACGCGCCATATCAAACATGGAACCATTACTGATGAAGCGAGGGGATTCTTTTTTTGAAAAACTTGTTTTGCCTTCATGCAGTGCTTCGCATAAAAGTCCTAAGCCACGAAAAAAGCGAATGGGCATATTCCCATAAGAAATGATTGCCCGGCTATTTTCCAGTGTCACTTCTACATCGTCTGTTTCTACCTGACAAACTGAAACCGAAATGTCGGCTTCGTGTTCACTTGCTACAATATAGCCCAGTTCTTCAGCCAGTTCACCGATACCTTCTGCAAATTGTTCTGCGCCTTTAAAATATAATTTCAACAGAATTCCCCTCTCTATCGCTAATCAAAAATATCCGTTAGGAAAGCATACGCCAAATCATCGTTGCAGCTTCTGCACGAGTCAAATAATCAAGAGGCATGAACATATTGTTGCCCTTACCGTTAATTAAACCCTTTGTGTACATTTCTGCAACTGCTGTTTTTGCATAATCTGAAACAACATCAAAATCGTTAAAGTCAGCATTTCCGCCGCCAAACTGAACGCCCATGAGTTTCATGGTATTATAAATAATTACTGCTGCATCCTGACGGATTACAGATGCACCAAGACCAAAACTTCCGTCATCCCTGCCGCTGATTACACCGTTTGTATAACCTGCTGCAACGTAGGCATAGCTCCAATGAGCCGTGGAAACATCCGTGAAGTTCGCTGCTGCACCATTCATCGGAACGTTTGCTGCTAAAACAACCATCTTAACCAGTTCTTCACGGGTTAAACGGTCATCCGGACGGAAGGTGCCTGCAGCATCACCGCTGACAATACCCTTGTCCTTTAAGGACTTGATGGCTTTATATGCCCAATGGTTATTCGGCAGATCGCTGAAGAGTTTTGATGTAACATCAAAGTCCATTTCAACCGTAACGTTGCCGCTACCGTGTTCAACAACGGTTCCGCCTAATCCACCGCCGCCACCGCCGGAGCCACCGGAGCTGCCGGAGTTGCCACCAGACTGCTCATAACTGTTGCCGGGCATAACGGTAATATCAATCGTACGGGTTTCTTCAAGACCGTTTAAGCTTGCCACAACAGTCAGCGTAACACTTCTGGCTACATCGGAACGATAAATCTTACCGTCATTTTTCAGAACATTTGTATTGGAACTTGAGTAAGAAAATGCGGAAAGATTCGGTCCGGCCAGAGGCAAGGATAAATCTTCGCTTAAGCGGGATAAATTATGATTACTTTCAAGACTTGTAATCAACCAGTCTAAATCCTCAGAAATTCTGTTCTCGAATTCATCAGCACTGATAGCCTTAACAACCATTGTATAACTCAGGCAGGAAACTTCATAGCCATATGCAAAATTGACCGCAAACTCAACAACCTGATCTCGTTCTTCAGAACGGAATACTTCACCGCTATTAGAGATTACGTCCGGTGACTGGCTAACAAAGGAAATCGTAACCAGGCTATTGGTAGATTCCGGTAAAACCAGGTTGTTACGGATTCCTAAAATATTCTGAGAACTGAGGAATTTCTGATCAAAATCATCGCGAACCGCAATCAACGGGGCGCTGTCTTCTCGGCCAATCGATTCTTCCTTAACTTTCACTAAGAACGTTTTGGAAACAGACTGATTATCATAACCGATATAAGCTGTTAAGCCGACGCAGGAAAGACCTTCGCCATAAGTGGGCTGACAAACAACACCTGTTTCTCCTTCAACACGAATGATGTTTTCATTGTTTGAGTGCCAGACAATATAGGTGCCGTAATTCCAGTCTGTCGGCAGAGAAAGGTTCTGAGTAACCCCATTGATATTCTCCGCTGAAACAGAAGCAAAAGACAAATCGCTGGCTGCTTTTTTCAGAACTTCAGATGCATCAGAAAACGGAAGAACCGTTACTGTAAACTGTTTAGTTTCTCCGGTTGATGCTGTTGCTGTTAAAACAACCGTTACTTCAGATTCTCCGGGAAGCGGACGTGTTACCACGCCGCTTGTGGAGATAACTTCAGGTTTATTTGATGACCAGGTTAAGTTAACCGAAGCGTCATACGTTGTGCGCAGAGCCAGGTTTCTGGTAACTGCGCTTTCTGTTTCAATACTAATGCTGTCAAAGGTCAGAGCCGGAAGAACATCAGTAGCCATAACCGGCGTAACCGCCAGCATAAATGTTAAAATTAAAATAACTGATAACAAACGTTTCATTTCGATCTAACTCCTTTACACAATCAATATACAACAACATTCATACAGGAAGATTGTTTGAAAATATAAACTCTCTGTCCGGGAGTCAGTTGTTCCTGCCTGATAGGCTTGATTTCATGTTTTGTCTCATCATATTCAAGGAATACTGTATTGTGAAGGAATCGCATGGGATATGTAATCAGTTGACCACTATTCTCTACTTCAACGCTGCAATAACCTGTATCAACGGTCTTTAATGTGCCCCAGAGAGTTACAATGTCGGGAGAAGTTTTATAACCAAGGTCATGGTTCCAGCGAATACCTGAGCCATAGTCTTCTTCAAAATCAAAGATCTTTTCAAGTACAACAAGCTGCTCTGCTTCACCGGAAGTCTTCGCCCAGGATTTCAGAGCGCCGTTTGTCTCATACTGAAGCACGCTACCCGGTGTCAGTTGTTGCAGAACATAACTGTCAGAACGCAACGCGTCAGAAAGATTCAATGAAAGTTCTTCGCCGTTCTGATTACCGTCAATGCTTAAATAAACATTGCCGTCTTCCCCAACTCTTTCCGAAGCATCTGTCATGTAGAAAATCGCGGAACTACCATAATCAATAATTGATTCAAAGCCCATATCCGCAGAATCATAGGTAATAGAAACTTTATCATGTACAACAACAGCACCGACATGACCGTTCTTCACGTCATAAAGTGTGCACTGACGTCCCCAGCCTTCAGAGAAAATAGCAGAAGGTTTGCCGGCACCTAAAACATCCTCATATTCTCCGGATA
>JBGUTC010000118.1:0-19112 GCA_045132895.1 Clostridia bacterium | reverse complement strand
ATCGTTACAGATTCTTGGGAATTATCCGGCAGCACAGGAGTAAGAAACATGGAAAAAAATATTGTTTTCATTGGTCTGACCGGTTGCGGAAAATCAACCATCGGCAAAATTCTTGCCAAAGACCTTGGTAAGCGTTTTATCGACATGGACCTCTATATTGAAGAAAAAGAAGGAAAAACCGTCAGCGAAATTTTCGCTCAGCATGGCGAGGCCTATTTCCGTCAGGCCGAAACCCTTGCCGCCCAGCAGTTGTCTCAGACCGGCGGCACAGTAATTGCCACCGGCGGCGGAATCATTTTAAACCCGGAGAACATCGCCTATCTAAAACAAAACGGCATCATTCTCTTTCTGGATCGCAGTCCGGAAGCCATTCTGAAAAAAATTAATTTGCGGAACCGGCCTATGTTGGCAGAAAACCGCGATTATCTCTTCGAACTCGACCGCCAAAGGCACGCCTTGTATGAACGCTATGCTGATCTTCGTGTAGAGGCGCTCCCCAAAATTTCCCTTACGGTTGAGATCGTTAAAAAAGCGATTTTGCCTCTTTTATCATCGAAATAACGTTCATATACTCACCTCTTACTTCATAGGCTAATATAGAGGTGATTCGTATGATGAGCTATATCTGGGGCTTCATGATCATTGCCGCTTTTTTCTTCGGTGTTCTGGGCGGTCGTTTAGATGCGGTCGGTCAAGCCGCCTTATCCGGTGCTGAAAATGCCGTGACCCTTGCGTTCGGACTTTTAGGCATGATGTGCTTCTGGTCCGGATTGTTAGAAGTGGCAAAACGTGCCGGGCTGACCGAAAAACTGTCTGCCCTTTTAAAGCCTTTCATGAAACTGCTGTTTCCCCGGCTTTCGCCAGACTCTCCGGCCGTGCGGGCTATCGTCGCCAACATAACCGCCAATTTTCTGGGGCTTTCCAACGCCGCAACACCTCTGGGACTTGCTGCTATGTCTGAACTGGAGAAAATCAACCCGGAAAAAGGGGTTGCTTCTGACGAAATGTGCATGTTCGTGGTGATTAACACCGCCTCGCTGACTCTGATACCCACTACGGTGATCACCCTGCGGCAACATGCAGATTCTGTTGATCCTTTCGGCATTGTTCTGCCCGTCTGGATTTGCTCATTATCGGCTCTTATCGTCGGGATTATTGCCGCAAAACTTATGGCCTCTTTCCGCAGAAAGGGGCGAAGGTGATGCTCCATGCCATTTCCGCAGGCGTTCTGCCTGCTGTCATTGTTTTAATCATCGTCTGCGCTTATATCCGGCGGGTCGATCTGTTTGATGCCTTTTTAGCCGGCGCCGGCGAGGGGCTCAAAAGTCTGTTTCGCATTCTGCCGGCACTGGTGGGGCTCATAACTGCGATTTCCATGTTCCGTGCTTCCGGCGCTCTGGACTTTTTGACAATGGTCTTTGCGCCTCTGCTCAGACTGTTAAAAATCCCCCGGGAGATTCTCCCCCTCGCCCTGCTACGTCCTATTTCCGGCAGCGGATCACTTGCCATTGTAGAGGATATTCTGACCGCATCCGGGCCTGATTCCTTACCGGGACGGGCAGCATCTGTCATCATGGGTTCTTCAGAAACCACGTTCTACGCCCTGGCAGTTTACTACGGATCCGTGCGAATTCATTCCACAAGACATACAGTACCTGCCGCCATACTGGCAGACATTACCGGTCTTTTGGCCGGCAGCTGGATTTGTTATTTATTTTTTTCTACATAAAAACCTGAAGGAGTGTTTAAAACATGAGTCAATTTTACGAAATCACACCGGAGCAGATTGAAAAAAATCCCTTTACCATGATTGATAAAGAATGGATGCTCATCGGTGCTGAAAAAGACGGAAAAACAAACGCCATGACAGCCTCTTGGGGCGGCGTTGGTGTTCTCTGGCATAAAAACGTTGTTTTTGCCTTTGTCCGTCCCCAGCGGTATACAAAAGAGTTCATTGATGCCAGTGACCGTTTTTCCTGCACATTCTTTGACGAAAGTTATCGGGAAACCTTGCGCTATTTCGGCAAGGTCAGCGGCAGAGATGAAGACAAAATCAACAAAACAGGTTTAACTGTTGAGCATGCCGAAGGCGCGCCTTACTTCAGCGAAGGAAATCTGGTGCTTGTCTGCAAAAAACTCTATGCCGGAAAAATTGAACCGGATAGCATTCTGCTACCGGAAATTGATGCCAGCATCTACCCGGGAAAAGATTATCATGCTGTTTACATCGGCGAAATCGTGAAGGTTTTAATGAAGGTTGACAACTAAAAAAAGAGACTGTAAAAACAGAGTTTTTACAGTCTCTTTTTTTATTCAGCTTTGGCTGTCGCCGCAGGGGAAGCGGAAGCTTCCGGAGAAGTCGTTGCCGCATCATCCATAATACCTGCTGCTGCAGACGCTGCCGGGCTTGGTTTCTCAGAAGCATTGGTTGCCGGTGCTGACGGACTGGGGGACATCATATCCTTTGCCTCATCCACAGCGCTGCAACCAACCAAACCGCCGGCAACCACCATCAAAGAAAGGGCGCCTAACAACAGTTTGTTTTTCATGCTAAATTCCTCCTCATTTTCAAAAATAAACCGCAGGACAAAATGCTCATGCAGTAATTACTACTAGTATATGAATTTTTTTCGTGAATTATCACTCTTTTGTTTCCCATGGAGTATAAAATATTTTTCTTTTCTCCATAATTGACTTTAGAAACCGGTGTATATATAATATACTTATACACAATATAACAACGGAGGAAAAACATGGCAACTGTAACAATTATCGGTGCCGGCATGATGGGCTCTGCTCTGGCGTTTCCTGCAAGAGAAAACGGCCACGAAGTCCGTCTGGTCGGTACTCATTTGGACAGAGATATTATTGACAATTGCAAAATCTGCAACTGCCATCCGAAATTCAATAAAGATTTCCCGGAAGGGATTCAGTTTTTTCAGGTTGAAGAGGTGGAAACGGCCATTGCCGGTTCTGACATGATTATCGGTGGCATCAGCAGTTTCGGCGTTGATTGGTTCGGCAAAGAGATTCTGCCCCTGATTCCTGATGAAACCCCCATCCTGACCGTTACAAAAGGTCTCATGGATACGCCTGACGGAAAACTTCTGACCTATCCGCAGATCTGGAACGAGATGGCGGAGTCCCTGGGGAAGCACATGTCCTTTAACGCCGTGGGCGGCCCCTGCACAAGCTATGAACTGGTAGCCCACGACCACACGGAAATCTCCTTTTGCGGCCCGGATATAACCATCCTGAAAAAGCTGAAGGAAATCATGGAAACTGACTATTATCATATCAGCATCACAACAGACGTCACCGGCATTGAAAGTGCCGTTGCTCTGAAAAACGGCTATGCGTTAGGCGTTGCACTGACCATCGGCTTAAACCAGAAGAAATTCGGCATTAAAAGCGAGTTGCACTATAATTCTCAAGCCGCTATTTTTGGTCAGGCTCTGACAGAAATGTATAAACTGTTAGAGTTTCAGAATGCTCTGAGTTTAAACAACCTAAAGGTTGGCATCGGGGATTTATATGTGACCGTCTACGGCGGCAGAACCCGCCTGATTGGGATTTTGCTGGGCAGAGGGCTCCCCATCGACGAAGCCAGAAAGGAATTAAACGGCGTAACACTGGAATCCTTAGTGGTCGCCGAGCGCGTTGCCAAAGTTGTGCAATACAACGCCCAGCGCGGTATTTTGAATCCTGAGGATTTCCCTCTCTTGATGCACGTGAACGATATTATCACCAAAAAAGTTTCCGTCAATATTCCCTGGAAACAGTTCACATATACAGAAGAAATATAAAAAAAGGACTTGAGCCATTTGCTCAAGTCCTTATTGATTTTTGACTAATTCATTTGAAATCGTTGCAAACGCTTCCATATCAAGCGCTTCGCCCCGAACCGTTTCGCTGATTCCCAACCGGGTTAACAGCTTTTTTAATTCGTCCTTTCCTGCGCCCACGGAAGATGCATTTCCAACGCTGTTTAAAAACGTTTTCCGTCTCTGCCCGAAAGCTGCTTTAATCAGGCCGAAGAAATGAGCCTCATCAATAACCCGGACCGGCGGTTTTTCCCGTCTGACTAAACGAATGACGGAAGACCAGACCTTCGGCGCCGGATGAAAGGCCTCCGGCGGCACATCCCGAACCGGCTCCACTTCTGCCAGATACTGCACCGGAAGCGTTATAGCACCATAATCCTTGGTTCCGGCTTTAGCGCCCAAGCGACGGGCAACCTCTCGCTGAATCATGATCACAATCGTCGAAATCCGGCTGTTTTCCAGCAGTTTCATAACGATAGGCGTCGTAATATAATAGGGCAGATTGGCAATGACTTTCACTTGCTTTGCTCCAAAATGTTCATCAAACAAAGCATCCAGATCCACCTGCAAAATATCTTGATTCACAACGGTTACGTTATCAAATTCAGACAGATTCTTTTCAAGAACCGGCAGAATTGTGGTATCAATCTCAACCGAAACCACCTTCCCTGCCCGTTTGGCAAGTTCACGGGTTAAAACACCCATGCCCGGGCCGATTTCCAGAACGCAGGTCTCCCTGTCAATTTCTGCGGCATCAACAATGTCAAACAAGACAGATTCATCCGTTAAAAAGTTCTGCCCCAAACCTTTTTTAGGCTTTAAACCTTCACCCGCCAGTTGGCGACGAACGGCATCTTTTGAGGAAAAATCCATTTCTTTTTTCATACGCATTAACCAATATATTCTTCCGGCATATTGCCCTGATTTTTCTTCTCTTTCGCCTGCTGTTCACGCAACGCTTTAGCTTCTTCTTCAGGGTAGCCGAATTTTTCTAAAATAAGCTGTTTTGTTTCCTCAGCATCATAGACAAAATAAGATACACCGCTGATATATTTTGCTTCGCCGGGCAGGACATATGTCTGCAGAGATTCTGGCGTCATCTTCTTCAGCATTTTCAGATAACTCAAGGCATCTTTAACTGCGAAATTTGTCTTGACGTGGTCGTAGATTTCATCAATCAAAGCCGGCGCCTTAGCGATATACTGCGGCTGAAGTTTCTGCTCGAACAACGCACGCAGGAAATTCTGCTGAACGGGAATTCTGTCATGATCGCCGTTTGCATAGGTGTTTCTGAAACGGACAACGCCTTCTGCATTCTTTCCGTCCAGCACCTGCAAACCCTTGTTAACATGAATGCTCAGATTCTGCGCCGGGTCCTCATAGTGCATGTTCACCGGCACATCAAACTCAACGCCGCCTAAAATGTCAATAACATCCCGGAAACCCATAAAGTCAATTTCACAGTAATAATGAATCGGCATGCCGGTCACCTGCTTAACCAGGCGGATAACAGTTTCCTCCGGGTTCTTATAGCCCATGGAGTGATTAATTTTATCATACTTTGTTTCAGAATACTGCACACGGGTATCTCTGGGAATAGACAGAAGATTCACCTGATTGAGCTCCGGGTCAACAGAAGCGACCATTATCACGTCGGAACGGATTTTATCTTCATCAAGACCTAAAAGCAGAATATTGATTTTTTCTCCGCTTGTTGTATCCAACAGTTTGGCAATTTCATCAGATAAGTTGGTTCCAAACATAAACTCCGCCGTTTTCAAGCCGCCAAAAATCGTGAAAACCACGAGAACCGTTACAAACATTGATATAAAAAATTTCTTAACATTCATAGCAAGAACCCTTTCGCTTTAGTAAGTAGCACAAAAACATGAACAGAATATAAACAAAAACTGAGCTGTCACGTCTGCAAAAATCATATTTAATTTTATCACTTTTTTATATTTTTGTCAATTCCTTTTGAAACGGGAGGTGAGGCAAAATGCGCAAAAAAAAGAGCTGCAGCGAAACGCTGCAGCCCTTTTGATTTTTATTTGGATAAACGAACTGCTTTATCTGCTTCCAGTTGTGCTTTTAACTCATCTAAATTCTGGAAAGCTCTCTGGTCTCTGATTTTATACAAAAATTCAACTTCCAGTTTTTCGTTGTAAACATCACCGTCAAAATCAATGATATTGGTTTCAATCCGGACAGCGCCGTCGCCGATTGTCGGACTGTCACCAACATTGGTAATGGATTTATAGCAAACGCCGTCAACATAAGTATTGGTGGCATATACGCCAAACTTCGGAATTAACTGACCGGCCTCGGGAATCATGTTGGCTGTGGGGTAGCCCAGGGTTCTGCCAAGCATTTTATCCTGTACCACAGGCTTTTTAATTTTAAAGGGACGACCCAGAAGTTCTGCTGCCATTTCAACGTCGCCGTTCTCAATCAAAGCACGGATTTTCGTGCTGGAGCAGAGAAAATCGCCAAAATATAAAGGCTTGATCATATACACCAGAAAACCATATTTCTGACCCAGTTCTCTGAGTAATTTCACATCGCCTTCAGAATTTTTGCCGTAGTGGTTATGAAGACCGACAACAGCAACTTTCATATTCAGTTTTCCCACCAGAATATCCCGCACAAACTCCTCGGGAGAAAGGTCGCGTACCGCATCAAATTTTTCAAAAAACAACGTGTCCAGATTGCAGTTTGATAACAGTTCCTGTTTATACTCGTTATCTGCAATCAATTTTAAGGTATTTTCACCTTTAATCGCATTCACCGGATGCACATCAAAAGTGTAAGCCACTGAATGCAAGCCATTATCCTGAGAAACGTCCATCAACATGGATAAAAGCTTCATGTGACCTTTGTGAAGACCGTCGAAATTGCCCATTGCAATAGCAGTTCCGTTCCGTGCCTCAATTTTGCCGTAATCATACCAAACCGTGTTCATTTGAATTACCTCCCTTTATAGCATGAATATGATACCTCCGTCCGATGTAAAACATCGCCGGAGAAATTTAACAATTTAATCAAAGAAAGTTTTCAGAATAGAAAGAACCAACGTACCGTTTTCCTCTATCACTTCCGAAAGACAGAGTAATGCGTCCCCGTCATAGAGCCGGAAGCGGTCCCCTGTGGCAACGCCCTCAATGTTCAGTTGTCCGGGACGCATCCGCAAACCGTTTTTAATTTTCGGAACAACGCTTTCAGAAAGCTTTACTGCAGGATATTGAGACAGAACCGTCTCAACGGGCAATAAAATTCTGTCTGTTTCCCCTGCTTCTACTGCTGCCGCAACTTCTTCCGGCGTTACAGAATTTTCTAAAAGAAACGGCCCGCTCTGCGTCCGCACCAGGGAACTCATAGCCGCACAGGTTCCTGCCGCTTTTCCCAAATCATGACACAAAGAACGGATATACGTCCCCTTAGAACACTGCACTTCCATAGAAAATCCGGCTTCCGTAAAATCAAAGCAGGAAAGACTGTGAATTGTGACAGGTCTTGGTTTTCGCTCAACCGTAACCCCCTGACGGGCTAATTCATAGAGTTTTTTTCCACCCATTTTAACGGCAGAATACATAGGCGGCAACTGAGAAATATCACCCAGAAAGCCTTGCGCTGTCTGATGAATGGCGTTTTCCTCCGGCCTTATGTCACAGGTTCCTGTCACCGTTCCGGTCACATCATATGAGTCTGTTTCAATTCCCAGACGAACCCCGGCAACATAAGTCTTTGTCTTTTCCGTCAGCAAATCCGAAAGCCCGGTGGCCTTTCCCACCAGAATCGGCAACACACCGGAGGCAAGAGGATCCAGGGTTCCTGCGTGGCCCACCCGTTTTAATCCCAGAGTGCGCCGCACAAAAGAAACCATGTCATGAGATGTTTTGCCCGTCGGTTTGTTGAGATTGATAATTCCGAGCAAAATCTCACCCCTGTCCATCATAATCTAAAAACCGTTGCATATAGTGTTCAAAAAGGAAATGTCTTTCCTTTGTGTATATTATACCACATTTTCCCTTGAAAGAAAAGCCTATTTTGTGCAACTTTAAAATTTTATTTATTATCAAGCAGAGACGGTAAGTTTTTTTATGAAAAACCGCCAAAAATCTGTAAAAATCAAAATATTATTACAAATAACTATGGACTTTTTACTTAATAAATGATATAATTATTAAGGTTTTGAGTATTTAATTGTTAAAGCCTTAACAATTAAGTCCGTAAACCAGTAAAATCCATAAATTTCGCAATGTTTTTTCATTGCACTAATAACGACAAGGGGGTAATTTTTGTTGAGTAAACAACAAACGGTCGCTTTTAACGGCACCAAGGAACAAGAAGCGAAACTGATGGAAGTCATCAATCGCTACAAAGGAACAGACGGCGCCTTGATTCCTGTTCTCCATGAAGCACAGGGCATTTACGGCTATCTCCCCGTGGAAGTTCAGACCATGATTTCCAAGAATCTGGACGTTCCCATGGCAGAGATCTACGGCGTTGTCACTTTTTACACCCAGTTCACCACAGAACCCAAGGGTAAATACCACATCGGCGTTTGCCTCGGTACGGCATGCTACGTTAAGGGTTCCGGTGATATCTTTAACAAAATCAAAGAAAAATTGGGCATTGCAGGCGACAGCAACTGTACGGCTGACGGTAAGTTCTCTATTGAGGCAACCCGTTGCATCGGTGCTTGCGGTCTGGCACCTGTCCTGACTGTAAACGATGAAGTTTATGGCAAACTGACGGTTGACGACGTTGACAGAATCCTGTCAAAGTACTGCGATTGAGTGTGAGTTATGCTTGAAATATCTCTCCATATTTTAGATGTAATCAATAATTCCGTCAAAGCCGGTGCCTCCTTAATCGGTGTCACCGTAAATGAGGATAAAAAGGACAACCTGTTGTCCGTTACCATCCAAGATGACGGTTGCGGTATGGATGAAGAATTTCTAAAAGATGTTACCAATCCTTTCAGAACCACCAGAACCACCCGCAAGGTTGGCATGGGGCTCTCTCTTTTCAAGGCAGCAGCCGAAGCAACAGACGGTAGTTTTTCTATTACCTCTGAAAAAGGGAAAGGAACGGAGGTAACCGCAACCTTTGTTTATAACCACATTGACCGTCAGCCATTGGGAGATATGGCGCAAACGATTGTCACCGTTCTTTCGGGCAACCCGAGCATCGATTTTCTCTACCGCCACACAGTTGACGGCCGGGAATTTCTGCTGGACACCCGACAGGTCAGACAAATTCTGGGAGAGGTAGAACTGGAAAGCCCCGAGATTGTTCTCTGGCTCACAGAGTACATTCACGAAGGCATTGCAGACATTACCGCCTCACCCGACGCAGAGTAGTCTCTGCAGACAGCACGCTACGTGCAACAAATTATTACACTTGCATTTTGCAGTGAGATTGGAGTTGTCATTATGAAAAGCTTAGCTGAGCTTGAAGCAATCAAAAATAAGATGAAAAATCAAGTTGGTATGCGTAAAGAAGACGATGCTCATGCAACCCGTATCGTAGTCGGTATGGCTACCTGCGGTATCGCAGCCGGTGCTCGTCCCGTTCTTTCCGCTCTGGTTGAGGAAATCGGCAAACGTGGTCTTTCTCACGTTACCGTCGCACAGACCGGTTGCATCGGTATGTGCAAACTCGAGCCCATCGTGGAAGTTTTAGTTCCCGGCCAGGACAAAGTTACTTATGTAAAAATGGACGCTGAAAAAGCTGTTAAGGTTGTCAGCGAACACATTGTAAACGGTCGCGTTTGCACTGAATATACCATCGGCGCAGTCGAAGAATAAGAAGGAGGAAACAGATCATGGATTTTGCAAGATCAACCGTTCTGGTCTGTGGTGGTACAGGTTGTACCTCTTCCGGTTGCCAGAAGGTTATGAAAGAATTTGAGACCCAGCTTGCAGCAAAAGGTCTTGAAAAAGAAGTTAACGTGATCCAGACAGGTTGCTTTGGTCTTTGTGCTTTGGGTCCCGTCGTTATCGTTTACCCTGAAGGTTCTTTCTACAGCATGGTTCAGGCTGAAGACGTTGAAGAAATCGTTTCTGAGCACCTGCTCAAGGGTCGTATCGTTACCCGTCTTCTCTATGATGAAACCGTTCAGGAAGATACCGTTAAGTCCTTAAACGAAACCAATTTCTATAAAAAACAGATGAGAATCGCTCTGCGTAACTGCGGTGTTATCAATCCTGAGAACATCGACGAGTACATCGCATTAGACGGTTACAGAGCTTTAGGTAAAGCTCTGACTGAAATGACTCCCGAACAGGTTATTGAAACCATTAAAGAGTCTGGTCTCCGTGGCCGTGGCGGCGGTGGCTTCCCCACCGGTATCAAATGGATGCTGGCCGCTAAATCTCCCAACGTCATCGGTAAGTACGTTTGCTGTAACGCAGACGAAGGTGACCCGGGTGCATTCATGGACCGTTCCGTTCTGGAAGGTGACCCCCATGCAGTTATCGAAGCAATGGCTATCGCAGCTTATGCTATCAATGCTGAACAGGGTTATATCTATATTCGTGCTGAGTACCCCATCGCTGTTAAACGTCTGCAGATCGCTATCGACCAGGCTCGTGAATACGGACTGTTAGGTAACGGCATTTTTGGCACAGACTTTAACTTCGACCTGGAAATCCGCTTAGGTGCCGGTGCATTCGTTTGTGGTGAGGAAACCGCACTGATGACTTCTATCGAAGGCATGCGTGGTGAACCCAGACCCCGTCCGCCGTTCCCGGCTGTTAAAGGTCTTTGGGAGAAACCGACCCTGTTAAACAACGTTGAAACCTATGCAAATATTCCCCAGATTATCTTAAATGGCGCTGAATGGTTCCAGGGTATTGGTACCGAAAAGAGCAAGGGTACGAAAGTATTTGCTCTGGGCGGTAAAATCAACAATACCGGTCTGGTTGAAGTTCCCATGGGAACAACCCTTCGCGAAATCATTGAAGAAATCGGTGGCGGCATCCCCAACGGCAAGAAATTCAAAGCAGCTCAGACCGGTGGTCCTTCCGGCGGTTGTATCCCCGCTTCTTTGATGGATGTTGCGATTGACTATGACTCCCTGATTCAGATTGGTTCCATGATGGGTTCCGGTGGTCTGATCGTTATGGACGAAGACAACTGTATGGTTGATATCGCTAAGTTCTTCTTAGAGTTCACCGTTGACGAATCCTGCGGTAAGTGTACTCCCTGCCGTATCGGTACCAAACGTATGCTGGAAATCCTGGAGAAAATCACCAAGGGTAAAGGTACATTGGAAGACCTGGATAAGCTGGAACAGCTGGCTTACAACATTAAAGAATCCGCTCTTTGCGGTCTGGGTCAGACAGCTCCCAACCCCGTTCTTTCCACTCTGCGTTACTTCAGAGATGAATACGAAGCTCACGTTATTGACAAGAAGTGTCCTGCCGGCGTATGTAAAGCTCTGGTCAGCTACAAAATCGTTGCTGATAAGTGTAAAGGCTGTAGCCTCTGTGCTAGACAGTGTCCTGTCGGCGCAATCTCCGGCGAAATCAAGAGCCCCTTCACCATTGATACTGACAAATGTATCAAGTGTGGCGCTTGTGTTGAAAAATGTAAATTCGGCGCAATCATTGTTGAATAACGGAAGGAGGAAGGTTTTAAAATGGAAATGGTTACAATTTCTATCAATGGCAAAAGTTTATCCGTACCGAAGGATTACACTATCCTGCAGGCTGCTCGCCAGGCCGGTATCGAGATCCCTACCCTTTGCTATTTAAAAGATATTAACGAAATCGGCGCATGTAGAATGTGTCTGGTTGAAGTAAAAGGTGCCAGAGCTCTGGTTACCGCTTGCGTATACCCCGTTAACGAAGGCATGGAGGTATTCACCAATACCGAACGTGTCAGAAAGGCTAGAAAGGCAGTTTTAGAACTGATGCTTTCTAACCACAACAAAAAGTGTCTGACCTGTTCAAGAAACAGAAACTGTGAACTGCAGACTCTGGCTGAAGAGCTGAACGTAACAGAACTTCCCTACGAAGGCGATATGACACCGTCAACAATTGACGATTTCTCCGCTTCTATCGTTCGCGATAACAGCAAATGTATTCTCTGCCGTCGTTGCGTAGCTGTTTGTAAGAAAGTACAGACTGTCAGCGTTATTGACGCAACTGAAAGAGGCTTTAACACCAAGATTGGTTGCTCTTTCGACAAAGCTTTAGGCGAAACCGAGTGTGTTAACTGCGGTCAGTGTATCGCAATCTGCCCGGTTGGCGCTCTGACTGAAAAAGACGGCTTATCTCCCGTTTGGAAGGCTTTAGCTGACGAAACAAAGCACGTTGTTGTTCAGACAGCTCCCGCTGTTCGTGCAGCACTGGGCGAAGAATTCGGCTTACCCATCGGCACACCGGTTACCGGCAAGATGGCTGCTGCATTAAAGCTCTTAGGCTTCGACAAAGTATTTGATACTGATTTCGCTGCTGACTTGACCATCATGGAAGAAGGCACCGAGCTGTTAAACCGCATCAAAGAAGGCGGCAAACTGCCTCTGATTACTTCTTGTAGCCCGGGTTGGGTTAAGTTCTGTGAACATAACTTCCCCGACTTCTTAGATAATCTTTCTACCGCAAAATCTCCTCACGAGATGTATGGTGCAATCTTAAAGTCCTACTATGCTGAAAAAGCAGGTATCGACCCGAAAGATATTTACGTTGTTTCTGTTATGCCTTGTACCGCTAAGAAATTCGAAGCACAGCGCGACGAACTGGCTGGTACCGGTTATCCTGACATCGACGCCGTTATCACAACCCGTGAGCTGGCTAAGATGATTAAAGAAGCCGGCATTAAGTTCACCGAACTGGAAGACGCTGTCTTTGATTCTCCCTTCGGTGATGAAGCAACAGGCGCAGGCGTTATCTTCGGTGCAACCGGCGGTGTTATGGAAGCAGCTCTGCGTACCGTTGCTGACGTTTTAACCGGTCAGTCCTTAGAAGACATTGAATATACAGCTGTCAGAGGTACCGAGGGTATCAAGGAAGCATCTGTTAAGATTGGCGATATGGATGTTAAGGTTGCAATTGCTCACGGTCTGGGTAATGCAAGACAGTTACTGAACAACATCCGTGAAGGCAAAGCTGATTATCACTTCATCGAAATCATGGCTTGTCCCGGCGGTTGTGTAACCGGTGGCGGTCAGCCGATCCAGCCTATCAAGGTTGCTTCTGCAATTGACTTAAAGGCTGAACGTGCGAAGGCTCTGTATGCTGAAGATAAGGCTTCTACCTACAGAAAGTCTCACGACAATCCGTACATCAAGAAACTGTACGAAGAATATCTGGGTGAGCCCTGTGGTCATAAGTCCCACAAACTGCTCCATACCCACTATCAGGAAAGACCCAAATATTAATGCATAATAAAAACTCCTCAGCTTAAGCTGAGGAGTTTTTTTATATCTCAGATAATTCTTTCAGACTGTCAATCACGCGGTCTGCTCCGCCCTCGATCAGTTGATCCCGGCTGAAAAAGGTGGTAATGGCAACGCAGCGCATACCGGCAGCCTTTGCCGCCTGAATCCCCGTCAGGGCATCTTCGATAACCAGACAGTCCGCCGGGTCAGCACCCAGTTTTTCTGCCGTTGCCAGAAAAATATCAGGAAAGGGTTTCTTCCGCTCAGCGTCCTCGCCGCAGGTAATCACATCAAACCAGTCAAGGGAAATCCCGGCTGCTTTCATATTTGCCCGGATTTTCACCATATCGGCGCTGGAAGATAGGGCAACTTTCTCTCCCCGCTCTTTTAATGCGCAGATAATCTCCGGTGCAAAGGGAATTTTTTCTAAATCCGTCTCCACATACTGCAGATATTTTTCATAAACCTTGTCTTTCATAACAGGTTCATAAGCCACACCATACTGTTCAGCTACACCGCCCACAAATCGTGCCTCCCCGGCGCCGATGAAGGGAGCAAAGTCCTCTTTTTTAGCACGGATGCCATATTCGGAAAGCACTTCCATGGCCGCCCGCATAGTCGCCGGCGCTGACCGCACTAAAACGCCATCCATATCAAATAAATAAAACATGTATCTCTCTCCTTTTTTCTCTCTCATTGTACTGGAAACACCGTCTTTTGTCAAGAAGAGAGAAAAAAAGAATTCATGCACGCATGAATTCTTTTTCATATACTCTAATTATAAGGACTGTATAATCTAGATGCCAGTAACCAAAGGCTCCCTTGTGTAAAGGGAGCTGTCAGCGTAGCTGACTGAGGGATTGTTGCCTTCCTCATTTACAACCCCTCCGAGTTTGCTACGCAAACCCACCTCCCCTTACACAGGGGAGGCTTTTTTATCCCTTGTATATCAAAGTTTAGAAATACTGACTTTTCTACCGTTCCTCTTCTCTGTTAAAAAAATCTTCAATAATGCTGATTACCACATTATTAAAACTTGTATTATATGTTTCTGCAAGCTGATTTAACTTTTCCGTCAACTCATCCGCAATATATAATGTCTTATATCCTGCTTTTACTTTTTGCTTTGTCGGCTTTGGATTAAACGACATCTAAATCATCCTTTTTTATTATGATATAATTATTATAATGTAAAATTCAATTTTATAATATATTAGAATTTTCTATTGTATTTTTCTATTGTAAATGTTATAATAAGTTCATCATAATAAAAAAGGCGGAGATTAAACATGAGTATTGTAAAAGAACTTTTACTAGATGAGTTCGAAAACTCATCACCAATTGACGATTTTCTTTCAAAAGTAAACGTAACAGAGCTTATACAGTCAAAAGCTGTGCGCTGTCTTTCAGAAATTCAGGAAATCCTTAAAAACGAGCGGTTATCTGACTTCGGTGCCATTGAGGACATTGTATGTACATTTGAAAAATATGGTCTTGATGCCGGTATCCGCCACGATTTTGGTTAAGAAATATCGCTTTAGCTGTGACAAGCGGTCACAGTTTTTTTCTTTTTTAAATAACTTGCTTTTTTTCAAATTTTTCGTTATAATAGTTAAGCGACACTTTTTTCAGGACAAGAGGTCATTTTTTCTCTCTTTCATACATATAGTGAACTATGTATTTCTGCTACGAAAGAAGGAAAAGGGATTGAAAAAAACGAGCCGCTTGTCAAAATCTCTATGGAATGCTATCAGACAGGATGCAAAATTCTATGTCTGTATTGTAGCCGCCTTTATTATCGGCCTGTCTGTCGCTGCGGTTGCTGCCTTTACGCTGCCGGAGCTTAGTTGCAAGGAACTGCTTCTTTATTTAAACGATTTTTTTCAGAATATTAACCAAAGCGGCGCTGATTCCGGCGCTCTGTTTTCTGCCAGTCTTCTTGAAAATCTGAAAAATTTCGGTTTCTTGTTTGTTTGCTCTGTCACTGTCATCAGCGCACCCTTTATTGCCGGCTTTTCTGCCATAAAAGGCTTCATGCATGGCTTTACCCTGTTTTTCATGTTCCGTCTCTATGGAATCAGAACGGTTCTGTTCGTCTTGTCGGGCATGCTGCCCCACGGCTTACTCCTGATTCCCTGCTACTTATTTCTTTGTGTTTTGTGCTTGAAGTTTTCCGTTGGATTGCTCCGCGAAAAACAGGAATTAAAACGATGCCTGCCTCCTTTTCTGGTAACGCTTTGCTTATTGTTCCTGCCGGCGACCATGGCCTGTCTGTTGCAGGCATATATTGAACCCTTACTCATTCGGCTGATTTCAGGATTGTACCTTTCCGTATAATCCCTAAACGAAAGGAAAAAAACATGACTGATCTGGTAAAAAACGTCATTCGGTATCTGGAAAAGAATAAAAAATTGTCGGACAACACCCTCGCATCCTATGAGCACGACATTGCTCTCTATCTGGCGTATTTAAAAAATCAATCCTTAACACCGGAAACAGCAGACGCATCTCACATAAAAAAATACTTAAAGATGCTAAAAAACGAGGGCAGAGCCAATACCACGATTTCCCGGGAACTGGCATCTATTAAAAATCTGTATTTGTATCTCATCAGTAGCGGTGCCATGACCACAAATCCCACGGCAGAGATTAAACCGCCTAAAGTGCAGAAAAAACTTCCCCACGTTCTGACACCCGGTGAAATTGAAACCCTGTTGGAACAACCGGTGCCTTCTGACCCTAAAGGTTTTCGCGACAAAGCCATGCTGGAACTTTTATATGCAACCGGTCTCCGCGTAACGGAAATGATAGACTTAGATGTAGCAGACGTCAACCTGGATATGGGCTTTATTCACTGCAATCAGGACGGTCACGAACGGGTGATCCCCATTGGAAAACTTTGTTCTGACGCTTTATCCGGCTATTTATCCAGCGCACGCCCTCTGCTGATTAAGTCGAACGCCGAGCCGGCGCTCTTTATCAATCTTCAGGGGCACAGAATGACCCGGCAGGGATTCTGGAAACTGTTAAAGCAATATGTTGCCTCCGCCGGTATTGATGCCACTATCACGCCTCATACCCTGCGACATTCTTTTGCAGCGCATTTGCTGGAAAACGGAGCAGACCTCCGTTCAATTCAGTCCATGCTGGGGCATGCGGACATTTCCTCTACTCAGATGTATCTTCGCCTGGCAGGCAGCAAGTTAAAGGATGTCTATGCAAAAGCCCATCCAAGAGCATAATCAAGGGGTGTAACCTTCTTATATGTGAAGAAATAGAGCATTATGCTCTATTTTTTTGTATATAGAATGCATAAAAAACAGACTTTTGAGGAGATTATACAAATAATTTAAAAAAAGATTGGTTAAATATCCGTCTTGTATGTTGCTCCGGAATCATGTACAATAATAAGAAAGAAGTTTTTTCGCAGGGAGGTTATGCCATGCAGCTAGGTATCACATCCATCGCATTTGAAAAAATGTCTGTCGACGAGATTTTGAGTGTGGTAAAACAAAATCAGTTGACGGCTATAGAATGGAGCGAAAAGCATGTGCTTCCGGGAGATTTTGCGGAAGCAAAGCGCATTGATTCCTTTTTAAAAGAAGTAAATGCAAAAACGGTTTCGTACCATGCTTCATTTTGCCCCCATGCAGATCCTCCGGATAAATTCACAGACATCTTGGAAACTGCAAAAAACTTAGGGACTGATACCGTCACGCTGGACGCCGCACCCCGGATGACCGAAGGGGAAGACCCGGATTCACTTCTCTCCTTTGCGCAAGAGGCCAGCAAGCTGGCTGACATTGCCAGCGCTGAAAATATCCGGCTTTGTTTCTCTTGTGCCGGTGGGACTATGCTGGATACCTACATCCACATCACGCACTTCATGGAAATCGTTGACCGGAAAAACATCTTTATCAACTGGCAACCCAACAGAACTTCTTCCTTAATTTATAATATCTACGAACTGAAAATGCTGGTTCCGTTTATCCACCTGGTTTATGTACTCTATGCTGAAGCCAGCGAGGAATGTACCCATATTATTGAGGGCAAGGATGAATGGCAGCAATATCTGAAGGTTTTAACAGGCAGCGAATGTAGCGCGTTGTTATTTAAAAACAGCAGCAAGGAAAACTTTTCTGCCGAATGCACGCTGATGCGGGAATGGATTGAAAATACCGCAGGCTAAACCTACTGCAAAGCAAAAAGGCAGAGCTTTTCGAACCTGAAAGGAATGAGAAGCTCTGCCTTTTTTCAGGCTTTTACCAGGCCTGATACAGAAACTTTACTTATTTAATGCTGTTTTCGTAAGCTTCAACCATCTTTTTAACCATCTGACCGCCAATGGAACCGGCTTCTCTTGCAGTAATATCGCCATTATAGCCGTCCTTTAAGTTAACGCCTACCTCGTTTGCAACTTCCATCTTGAAACGGTCTAAAGCACTCTTTGCTTCGGGAACAACTTTTTTATTGCTATTCATAGTAAAAATACGCTCCTTTAAAATTTTCTGAGGCGCTTGCCTCGGTTCTATTTTGCGCGAATGTTTTGTGAATATGCAATCATTTTCTTCTTTTTCACTGAAAAATTCTGTCAAAACTGGATGAAAACACACTTTTTTTAATTTTTTTCAAAATAATACTTGCATGCTTATGCATGATATTGTATAATTATAAATGCATAGATTAAAAGGAGAATGAATATGAAGCATTTATTATCATTACACGACTGGACACCTGAAGATATCGAAAAAGCGCTGACACTGGCCGCTAAATTGAAGAAAGAACAAAAAGAAGGAATCCCCCATCCTCTTTTGAAAGGAAAAACCCTGGGTATGATTTTTACAAAATCTTCTACTAGAACCCGTGTTTCCTTTGAGGTTGGTATGTATCAGTTGGGGGGTAATGCCCTGTTTTTAAGTTCTAATGATATTCAGTTGGGCAGAGGCGAAACTATCTATGATACCGCCAAAGTTCTCTCCCGTTTCTTAGACGGTATTATGATCCGTACCTTTAAGCAGGAAGACGTAGAAGACCTGGCAAAATACGGCAGCATCCCCATTATCAATGGTTTAACTGACCTTTTGCACCCCTGCCAGATTTTAGCTGACCTTTTAACCATTCAGGAATATCACGGCAGCCTTGCCGGTAAAAAAGTTGCTTACGTGGGCGACGGCAATAACATTGCCCATTCTCTCCTCTACGGTTGCGCAAAAACCGGTATGGAAATCGCCGTTGCGACACCGCCTAACTACGCTTGCGACGAAACCGTTGTTAAGCAGGCTATGGAAGATGCAAAACTGACCGGTGCCAAGATTATCATTACCACAGATGCCAAAGAAGCCGTTAAAGATGCTGACGCTGTTTATACCGATACCTGGGTCAGCATGGGTCAGGAAGACCAGAAAGCCGAGAAAATCAAATCCTTCTCTCCCTATCAGGTAAATAGTGAACTCATGAGTCTGGCAAAAGACAATGCTATTTTCCTGCACTGTCTGCCGGCATACCGCGGCATGGAAGTTACCGATGAGGTCATTGACGGGCCAAATTCTGCTGTATTTGATGAAGCAGAAAACCGTTTGCATGCTCAGAAAGCCGTTATGGTTATGCTGATGGGGGACAACTAATTTCCAGAGGTGAATTCCCATGTTCTCAGTACGTAAGGCAACCCTTGACGATACGGACAGCATCGTTAAGATTACACAGCAGGCCTTTAAAAAATATATTTAGGTTGCGGGCATTTCCGACACCGCAGCACTTCACGAGACCAAAGAACACGTCATGCATGACATTCAGCATAAAATCGTGTATGTGGCATACATCGACGACATGGTGGTCGGCAGCGTCCGGGTGGAGAAAATCAACGATACGATTGCTTACCTCTCCCGTTTTGGTGTCAG
>JBGUTC010000117.1:0-15561 GCA_045132895.1 Clostridia bacterium | reverse complement strand
TTTGGTGGCGGCACGGATTCCTCTCTTTTCAGAATGACCCTTGTGGATCAGAGTCTGACGGTTCATCCAACTTTTTTGTATGAGTCCTGTTGGAATTTCCTTTTGTTTATATTTTTAAATTGGTATGAGAAACGCCAGAAGTTTGACGGTGAGATTTTTCTGTTGTATCTGACCGGATACGGTTTGGGTCGTTTCTTTATTGAAGGAATGCGTGAAGACAGTCTGTGGCTGGGTTCATTCCGCGTTTCTCAGGTTCTGGCAGCGATTTGTGTTGTTGCGGGTCTGGCATTAATTATCTATTTCAGAAAAAAGAAAAAACTTGCACAATGATAAACTGGTATGGTACAATAGTACAGAAATTTTAGAATAGGCGGAGAGAATTATGTCTACATGTAATTTACACGAGATATACGGTCGTTACGTATTTAATGAATCAGTGATGCGTGAACGGCTTCCCAAGGAAACATTCCGGGAACTGAAAAACACGATTGAGAAAGGAACGCCTTTGAGCATTCATGTGGCGGAAGTTGTCGCCAATGCTATGAAGGATTGGGCGATTGAACACGGGGCAACTCACTATACGCATTGGTTCCAGCCTTTAAATGGTTTTACGGCTGAGAAACATGACTCCTTTTTAGAATTGGGTTCAGACAGCAATATGCTAACGGCATTTTCCGGCAAGGCGTTGATTAAAGGCGAACCGGATGCCTCCAGCTTTCCCTCCGGTGGTCTTCGTGCAACCTTTGAGGCCAGAGGCTACACAGCTTGGGATTGCACATCGCCTGCCTTTTTAAAAGAAGATTCCAGCGGCCTGACTCTTTGTATTCCTACGGCATTCTGTTCTTATAACGGAGAGGCACTTGATAAAAAGACACCGCTTTTGCGCTCTGTGGAAGCGTTATCTAAGCAAGTTGTCCGCGTGTTGCGGCTGTTTGGTGATACAAAATCCGAGCGCGTTCTGGTAAACTGCGGTGCAGAACAAGAGTATTTCTTAGTGGACAAAAAAATCTGGAAACAAAGACTTGACCTCGTGTTTACCGGCAGAACCCTTTTGGGTGCGAAACCGCCGAAAACACAAGAAATGGACGACCACTATTTTGGTACCTTAAAAGAACGCGTTTCTGCGTTTATGAAGGAACTGGATGAAGCTCTTTGGAAGGTTGGGGTTCCCTCTAAAACCAAGCATAACGAAGCAGCGCCCGCGCAACACGAGTTGGCTCCGATTTTTGAAACCGTGAATATCGCCTGCGATCATAATCAGATTACCATGGAGATGATGAAGAAAATTGCCGACCATCACGGCATGGTATGTCTTTTGCACGAAAAACCATTTGCAGGTATTAATGGTTCCGGCAAGCATAATAACTGGTCTATAACAACGGAAGACGGTGTGAACTTATTAAATCCCGGCAAAACTCCGGGAGAAAACGCTCAGTTCCTTTTGATTCTGTGTGCGATTATCAGTGCGATTGACGATCATGCGGCTCTGGTTCGTGCATCAGCTGCTAATGCGGGCAACGATTACCGTCTGGGTGCTCAGGAGGCACCGCCGGCTATTATCTCCATTTATCTTGGTGATGAATTGACAGAATTGTTAGAACAGATTGAAAAAGGCGAACACCGTTCAAATAAAGTGGGCGGCGTTCTGGATACCGGCGTTTCCAGCCTGCCTAATCTTTCTTTGGATACGACAGACAGAAACAGAACATCCCCCTTCGCATTCAGCGGCAATAAATTTGAGTTCAGAATGGTGCCTTCTTCCGCATCTATCGCCGGTCCTAACACTGTGCTTAACACGATTGTTGCGGATGCGCTGTGTGGAATTTGTGACCGTCTGGAGCATACGAAAGATTTTGAGCAGGAATTAAACATGCTGCTATCTGAGATCGTGAAAAAACATAAGCGCGTTATTTTCAATGGTAACGGCTACGGTGAAGAATGGGTGGAAGAGGCAAAGCGCAGAGGTCTGCCTAACATCAATAACTCAGTTGATTCCTATGCAGCCTTTATTGATCCTGCATCAATTGCAGTTTTTGGAAAGCACCACGTCTATTCGGAAACAGAACTTCGTTCCCGATACGAGATTAAATTGGAGAAATACAGCAAAATCGTTGGCATCGAAGCTCATACACTTCTGCAGATGTTGAATCGTCAGATTCTTCCGGCATGCCTTAAATTTGCAAATGATACGGCTCAAACCGTGGTAAACATTAAAGCGGCAGGTGTAGGATGCGATACATTGCCTGCAGAAGAAGTTTTGCGCAAAGTAACCAGTGGCGTTGCTGCACTGAATAAGGCGATGAAGAAACTGGAAAAAGCCGTTGAAAAAGCAGAACGCTTTGGAGATGACTATGTGTCTCATGCTAAGTTCTCGCGGGATTCTCTGGTAAGCCTGATGCAGGAAATCAGAAAGTATACCGACCAGTTGGAAATGATTGTTGGCAAGGCATATTGGCCGATTCCTACGTATGATGATTTGATTTACAGTGTTTAATACATAAAAAAACTGTGGTAAGATTTTACCACAGTTTTTTTATACAAGATTTTCATGAGCTTTTTCAACGACTTCAGCGGCGACGGCTGAAGTGATGACAGATGGGAGATTCTTTTTTAAATAAATTAAGTATTCAATATTTCCCTCCGGCCCTTTGATGGGCGAGTGGTCAAGTGCAAAAACGCCAAAGCCGTTTTCTTCTGCTAAAAAGAAAATTTTTTCAATGACTTCAACATGTACCGCCGGATCACGTACCACACCTTTTTTTCCTACTTTTTCCCGACCAGCCTCGAACTGTGGCTTAATCAGAAAAACAGCAGCTGCACCGTCTTTTAGTAATTGGTGTACAACCGGCATGACGTGGTACAGCGAGATAAAGGATACGTCAGCTGAAGCAAAATCCAGAGGCTCCGGCACCAGTTCGGAAGACACGTGACGGATGTTTGTCCGTTCCAGATTGATTACGCGCTCATCATTTCTCAGTTTCCAAGCCAGTTGTCCGTAACCGACATCGACAGCATAGACTTTCTTAGCTCCGTTTTGCAGCATAACATCCGTAAAGCCACCTGTAGAAGCACCGGTATCCATGCAGATAAAATCAGTGAAATCAAGCTGAAAGACTTCTTTTGCTTTTTCCAGTTTCAGTCCGCCGCGGCTTACATAAGGAAGCGTTTTGCCGCGAACTTCAACGGTTTGCTCAGAGTCTACCATGGTACCCGGTTTGTCGCATTTTTGATTATCCACATAGACAATACCGGTCATGATAATTGCTTTTGCTTTTTCCCGGCTTTCTGCCAGGTTTTTTTCTGTTAAAAGAATATCCAGTCTGGTTTTCAATCCTGTTCCCTCGCTTCTATTTTACACTCTTTTTATAGTAGTCACAAACTTCCTGCAAGCCACATTGACCGCATTTTGGGCCCCTGGCGTTGCAAAGTTTACGGCCGTGATAAACCAGTTGATGGCAAAACGTTGTTCCGTAGTCTTCGGGAACAATTTTCCAAAGATCCATCTCGATTTTGGTTGGGTCTGTGTTCTTTGTGAGTCCTAATCTGCCGGTGATGCGTTTTGCGTGGGTATCAACAACGATAGACGGTTTTCCGAAGATATCGCCCAGAAGCAGATTTGCGGTTTTTCTTCCGACACCGGGCAGAGATAAAAGTTCCTCCATAGTCTGGGGAACGATGCCATTAAAGTCGGCTAATAATTTCTGAGCGCAAGCGATTAAATTTTTTGCTTTATTATGATAAAAACCGGTGGACTTAATGGCTTCTTCCATTTCCGGAAGATCTGCTTCGGCAAACGCTTTAACATCAGGAAATTTAGCAAATAAAGACGGCGTTACCAGATTCACTCTGGCATCTGTACACTGGGCGGCAAGTTGTGTTGCTACCAAAAGCTGAAAAGGATCTTTGTAGCAGAGAGAGCAGTCTGCATCAGCATACTCTTTTGTGAAATATTCTTTAATCACTAATATTTTTTCTTTTTTTGTCATATTCATCACCTGCTTGTATTATACAACATTACAAACAATAGTGCAAGTCTTTTAAAAAAGGGCTACAGCAAAGAAATGCTGCAACCCTCTTTTATGAGACAATGCGTTTTAGTTGGCCAATTCTGCATACAGAATTTGTTCAATGTATGCCTTTTCGCCAGTCATGCTAATGGATTTAATTGCTTCGCCTGTTGCTAAGTCAAAGTATATTCTGGTATTTTGTGTAACCGTTAAATCAGCATTTTCGATGCCTTCTTTTGTGTTAAACAACTCTTTAACTGTTTTGGGTGCGTCCATAGAAATGATGTCGCAAGCAACGCGCAGGGTATATCCGTTTCCGTTTTCGCAAACCAAAGAGGGATAGTAAGTAAAGTCAACTTTTGCACCGGTATTTGCTTTAATAGCATTTTTAGCATATTGCAGAATGCTGATGAAAGTGGAACTGAATTCCCGTGCAAAATTATAAGAATCTGCGGGATTTTTGTCACTGTTTACAAACGGTGTGGTATATAAAGCAATCGGCGCATCGGCGATCATAGCTCTATAAATACCGTAGCTTTCCGGAATCATCAGCAACTTGCTGTCGGATTTAATATTTGCGCCTGCACTGTTTGTCTGAGTGCAATATGTGGTCTGAGAACCTACGAGCTGGTCAAACAGCAGACAAAGTGTAGTAAAATCGCGCATGGTTACAGGTGCTTCAAGATTTTCATTTAATGAAATGATGCCCTGATCTTTAGCAAAGGTCAGACAGATGTTCATCATGTCAGAGTAATTTGCTTTCAGAGAGTCAGTTACGTTGCCGTATTCCTGACCATCGTGGGATTTGTAAATAAACTGATAACTGAGTGCAGCAATGGTGTCACCGAAGTTTGCAGCTGCGTCAGCATCTTTTACAGTCGGTGTGCCTTTTTTCAGCTGAGACCAAACGATGGAAATATCTCTGCCGTAAGGATGCTCAAAAGCAGCGGGAACCGTCTGGCCGTAGTATGACAGGTTTGTCTGTTCGTTACCGATTCGTAAAGCGGCGCGAGCCATTTCACCGTTAGTAATTGTAGCAGAAGCATCATAAGCTTTTCCGTCAAACAGGTTCAATGCATTATATACGTTTAAGACGATATCATCATTAACGATGTCGTTAAAACTTTCAGAACCTTGAACAGCGGAACGTGCCCGGACAATCAGCGTTGCAGCTTCAGCACGGCTTAAAGAGTCAGAGAGACGAAGATTGATACCATCGCCATCGCCACGAATTAGCCCGGTGGTATAAACCCATGCAACAGCTTTGGGGCTTCTTGCATACTGAGAAGTAATAAGGGAAGGAACAAAAACAGAAGGTTCCGGATTGCCGCCGCGATTCCAGAGAAGCTCTGCAACAAGACCACGGGTGATCGGAATATCAGGCTGGAACAGGTTTGTTCCGTCTTCAGGGAAACTGGAATTCATAACATAAGAATATGCCCAGTGAGTAGTAGCAACATCGCTATATGCCGCAACGCGGGTGACGGAACCCATACCAAGCATTTTAACAAATTCAGCACGGGTTACAGAACCGCCCGGGCGGAAACTACCGTCTTCGTAACCGGATACGGTACCGTCGCTGACCAAGGTCTGAACATTTGTATATGCCCAGTGAGATTCATCCAGATCAGTAAAGGACAATGCGGATGCATTAAAGGGGATGACCGAAAGAACAAGGGCCATAACCAGAGTTAAAACCAAAAACTTTTTCATTTGATAACCTCCTTAAACGGTTAAAAAAATAATTGATGACATTATACCATATTTTTTGCACTTACGCAAGATAGAATCGTGGATTATTTATAAATTGCACTTGTAATTTCGGGACAATTATAGTAAAATGATATTTATAGGAATATAAAGGAGCGTTTATTCTATGAAAATAAAAGACGGATTTATTTTAAAAACGATTGCAGGCAGCACAGTTGCTGTTCCTGTAGGAGAAAATCTTGTTAATTTACAGTTGATGCTGACTCTCAATGAAAGCGGTGCTTTTTTGTGGAACTGCCTGAAAAATAACTGCACTGAAGACAGCCTTGTAACTGCTATGACAGGGGAGTATCAGGTAGATGAGGAGACCGCTCGCGGAGATGTCCAGGAATTTCTGAAAATTCTAAAGGAGAATCATATTTTAGATGAAGCCTAAAGTAATGCAGGAACAGGTTCCGGTAGAACTGCTTTTGCCTTTTTTAAAAGAAATGATTGCAGCAGGAAAATCTGTTAATATGACGGTTACAGGCAACAGCATGATGCCTCTTTTAAGGGATCGACGTGATAGCGTTGTTTTAGTGAAACCGGAAAAAATCAAACGTTTTGACATTGTTCTTTATATCGATTTGGAAGATAAAGTCATTCTGCACCGGATTGTCAAGTGCGGTCCTTCCGGCTATATGATTGTCGGCGACAATCAGCTGGAACTGGACGGACCGATTTCGCCGGATCGAATTGTTGCGACTGTAACGGGATTCAACAGAAACGGACGCTATTTTTCGTGTAAAAAATGGTGGGTGCGTCTTTATGCATGGTTTTGGGGATATGGTCGTCCTGTTCGGAATGCGATTTTTCCTCTCGTGCGTATGGGCGGGAAATTGATTAAAAGGCTGGAACGAATGGAGTAGCCGGATGAAGCGGATTATAAAAAGATCGAAGTTTATATGGCCGGGCATAGCCCTTTTGTCGCTGACGGGTGTTTTAACATCATTGGTTGGCGTCTTGTTTGCGTTGCTTTCAAAACAAGTATTAGATATTGCAACGGGACAAGCAGAAGGAGATTTAATCCGTGAAGGTGTGGTTCTTCTCGTTTTTTTGCTTTTGCAACTTGTTCTTGAGATTCTGCAGTCTGTAATCAGTATTCGTGTTGTAGGTCGATTTAATATTCGGTTTAAAACGGAGTTATTCCGTACCATTCTGCAGAAAGATTATATGAAAATCACGGAGTATCATACCGGAGAACTGTTAAACCGTATTAATAGCGATATTGGTGTGATTTCCAACGGTTTTACTCAGATGTTACCCCAGTTTCTGTTTTATATGGCGAAGATTATTGCTTGTTTTTTGGCGATTTATGCCTTAGACCCCCATTTTGCCTTTCTTTGCCTGGCCCTGGGCCCCATGATTTTTCTGACAGCATATTTTTACCGCAGAAAAATGAAAAGTCTTCATAAAAGTTGTCAGGCTGCAGACGGCAAGGTAAAGTCTTTTATGCAGGAAACCCTTGGCAACATGCTTGTCGTTAAGTCTTTTGGATGTGGTCGTGCGGCGGCCGGCCGGAGTCAGGAGTTGCAGGAAAACCTGTTCCGTTTGACGATTAAGCGCAATCAGCTGAGTATTTTGGCGAATATTTTTTTCTATGTAGGGTTAACGGCAGGTTACTATTTTGCATTGGCGTGGGGTGCATTTAAAATTGCCAGTGGCGTTATGACCTTTGGTACTCTGACAGCTCTTTTGCAGCTCGTTGGCCAGATTCAGACGCCGTTTCAGGCTTTGTCATCCCTGCTTCCTCAGTATTATGCCATGTCCGCATCAGCTGAGCGTTTGGCAGAAATTGAGGACTTGCCCTCTGATTCTTTTGAAATAAAAGAGGTATGGAATCAGGAGACTTGGTCTGAAATCCGTTTAGAAGACATTCTTTTTTCATATGGCGAAGAGCCTGTTTTGGAACAGGCAAACTTTTCTGTAAAGGCAGGAGAATTTGTTGTCATTGCCGGAACGTCCGGTACCGGAAAAAGCACCTTGCTCAAAATTATGCTGGGCATTCTAACGCCGGAGCAGGGCCGAGGCTTTATTTCTTTGTGCGATGGAAGCGTCAGGGATCTTTTTGCAGAACATAAGAGACTCTTTTCCTATGTGCCTCAGGGTAATATGATTGTTTCCGGAACAATCCGTGATAATATTGCATTTTTTAATACAGATGTTTCGGATGAAGAAATTATCCGTGCAGCGCAGGATGCTCAGATCTGGGAGTATATTGAAACCTTACCTGATGGACTTGATACAGAACTGGGTGAGGGTGGCTTAGGCCTTTCAGAGGGTCAGATTCAGCGCCTTTCTGTTGCACGTGCTATTTTAAACGATGCTCCGGTCATGCTGTTAGATGAGGCGACATCAGCTCTTGATGATGCTACGGAGGTTGCCATTCTTTCGTCTCTCAAGGCAAGAGCAGATAAAACCTGCATCTTAGTCTCTCATAAAAAAGCGCCGCTTTCTTTCTGTGACAAGGTGTATCGTTTTGACGGAAAACATCTTTTGCTAGATGAAAAAAATAATTTATAAAAATATTAAAAAAATGTAGACAGAACGAAAAAAATGTGGTACAATAAATCATGTAAATAAAATATCGTATTGAACCTTTAAATCGGTACTGAGATGCTGATAAGGTGCTTACAAAAGATAACGGGAATTGTCTATCAGTCTACCTGTATGCTCTTATTGCGTCTCGCAGTAAGAGTTTTTTTATTTGTAAAAAGAAAAAGGAGGCATTTCTAATGGAACAAAACCGTTCATTCATCATGGATGAAGCTGCTATGCAGCGTGCAATTACCCGAATTGCTTTTGAAATTATTGAAAAGAATAAGGGGATTGACGATTTAGCTCTCATCGGTATTCAGCGCCGCGGTGTCATTATGGCCAATATGCTGAAGCAAAAGTTAGAGGAACTGGAAGGTAAAGAGGTTCCCATGGGGATTTTGGATATTACGTTCTATCGCGATGATTTAAGCCTTCGCTCTGACATGCCTGTTATTAACGGCACCAGCATTGATTTTATGATTATTGACAAGAAAATCGTTCTTGTTGATGATGTTTTATTTACCGGCAGAACTGCCCGTGCTGCTATGGAAGCA
The DNA here is from genome assembly GCA_045132895.1 of Clostridia bacterium. GTDB lineage: Bacteria > Bacillota > Clostridia > UBA1381 > UBA9506 > UMGS755. Next base: position 6,713 of record JBGUTC010000117.1, on the reverse strand, counting down.
GTTATGGAGTTGGGCAGAGCGCGGAAAATTGAACTTGCAGTTATGGTTGACAGAGGTCACCGTGAACTGCCTATCAGAGCAGACTATGTGGGCAAAAATATTCCTACATCCCGTAGCGAAGTAGTTCATGTATGCTTTGATGAATTAGACGGATGCAATGAAGTTTCTTTAGAAAAACTCACCGAGCAATCGGTTCAGAATTAACGGAGGATAAAATGAAGCTTGCCAGTAAAGACTTACTAGGAATGAAAGAACTGTCTGCAGAAGAGATTCGTTATCTTCTGTATCAGGCGGAAATCATGAAACACATTTTGAAGCAGAATGCCAAGAAAACCCCGCATCTTCAGGGAAAAACTGTGGTCACTCTGTTTTACGAAAACAGTACCAGAACTCGTATGTCCTTTGAACTTGCCTCTAAGTATATGAGTGCCAATGCTGCTAATATGACAGCGTCCGGCTCCAGTGTACAGAAAGGTGAAAGCCTGATTGATACTGCGCGCACACTGGATGTTATGGGAACAGATGTTATTGTTATCCGTCATCAGATGTCCGGCGCACCTCATTTGATTGCAAAGCACACCAATGCGGCAGTTGTTAATGCCGGCGATGGTATGAATGAGCATCCGACACAGGCTCTTCTGGATCTTTTAACTATGAAAGAGAGAAAGGGCAATATTGAGGATTTAAAAGTTGCTATCATCGGTGATGTCGCTCATAGCCGTGTGGCGCGTTCCGACATTTATGCACTGAATAAATTGGGTGCAGAAGTTGTTTTAGGCGGTCCGGCAACTTTGATGCCACGTGATATTACAGCACTGGGTGTTGAGGCTTATGAAGATGTAGAAAAAGCGATTAAGGGTGCTGATGTTGTCATGTGTCTGCGCCTGCAGAAAGAGCGTCAGCAGAGTGGCCTGCTGCCCAGCATGCGTGAATATTCAAAATTCTTTGGTTTGAATGCAGAACGCCTGAAATTGGCAAAAGAAGATGCCATTATTATGCATCCCGGTCCGGTTAATCGTGGTATTGAACTTTGTACTGAAGTTATGAACCTTGACCGTGCGGTTGTTGATGAGCAGGTAACAAACGGTGTTGCTGTTCGAATGGCTGTTCTGAATATTCTGGCGAAAAGGAGCTGAGTGACATGAAAATTTTAATTGAAAAAGGTAGAGTGATTGATCCGTCCAGCGGTCTTGACGCCGTCTGTGATGTTTATGTTGAAAACGGAAGCATTAAAGCCATTGGCGAAAATCTGAAATCCGGCGTCGGTAATGATGCTGACAAAGTGATTGACGCAGAAGGAAAAATTGTTGCTCCCGGTTTGATTGATATGCACACGCATCTGCGTGAACCCGGTCAGGAGTATAAAGAGGATATTGCAAGCGGTACCCGCGCAGCGGCTCACGGTGGATTTACCTCCGTTGCCTGCATGCCGAATACCTCTCCTGTTTTAGACAACGCGCCCCTGATTGAATATGTAAAAAATAAAGCAAAAGCTGTTGGTGTTGTCAATGTATATCCCATCGGTGCTGTTAGCAAAGGTCAGAAAGGCGAGGAAATGGCAGAAATCGGCGACATGAAAGAAGCCGGTGCTGTAGCTGTTTCTGATGACGGCCGTCCGGTATCTAACCCGGTTTTAATGCGCCATGCAATGGAATATGCCGATATGTTTGACATGCTTGTGATTTCACATTGTGAAGATTTGTCTTTGGTTGCCGGCGGTTCTATGAATGAAGGCGTTGTTTCCACACGCCTGGGCTTAAAGGGTATCCCCAATGCAGCTGAAGAAGTGCAAATTGCCCGTGATATAATCTTGGCGAAAGAAACCGGTAAACGCCTGCACATTGCACATGTCAGCACAGCCGGCGGTGTTGAAATTATCCGTCAGGCAAAGAAGCAGGGCATCCGCGTTACGGCAGAAACTTGCCCCCATTACTTTACATTGACAGAAGAATCGGTTGAAGGCTTTAATACAAATGCAAAGATGAACCCGCCTCTTAGAACCCAGGCAGATGTTGATGCGGTTATCGAAGGATTAAAAGACGGGACTCTGGATGCTATTGCAACGGACCACGCACCTCATCATGTTGACGAAAAAGACGTGGAATTTGCTGTGGCTGCTAACGGAATCGTTGGTCTTGAAACTGCTTTGTGTTTAAGCGTGACCTATTTGGTTAAAGAAAATCATCTGACAATGCCGGAACTTTTAAAGAAGTTCACGGCTAATCCGGCAGATATCCTGAGCATTCCGAAAGGAAGACTTGCTGAGGGTGCTGATGCTGATCTGGTTATTTTCTCCGATGATGAATGTTATGAAATCGATGTAACAAAGTTTGCTTCCAAATCTAAAAATTCCCCCTATGGTGGCTATAGTGTTTACGGTAAAGTGGCTTATACCATTGTTGGCGGAAACGTTGTATATGAAGGGTAAGGTGTGTTCTATGTCTATTGATATTTTAATTGATAAAATTAAAGAAAAGAAAAACCCCACCGTTGCCGGTCTTGATCCCCGCTGGGAATATATTCCCCAGTTTATTCAGGAAGAGGCAATTGCAACTTACGGTAAAACCAATCAGGCTGTTGGCGCAGCACTGACTGCTTTTAACAAAGGTCTGATTGATGGTCTGTGCGACATTGTTCCGGCTGTTAAACCTCAGTCTGCTTACTATGAAATGTATGGTCTTTCCGGTCTTAAGGCTCTGGCTGATACCATCGCGTATGCGAGAGAAAAAGGTATGTATGTTATTTTAGATGGTAAGCGTAATGATATTGGCAAAACTGCTGAAGCTTATGCAGGCGCGTATCTTGGTCATGTAGATGCCGGCGACATTTCAGTTTGCAATGAATTGGAAAGCGAAGGTCTGACCGTAAACGGATATCTCGGAACAGATGGCATTAAGCCTTTTGTAACCGCTTGTAAAGACTTTGGCAAGATTATCTTTGTTCTTGTTAAAACATCTAACCCCTCTTCCGGCGAACTGCAGGATCTGGTGGTTGACGGAGAAATGATCTGCGAGAAAATGGCAGGCATGGTCAATCAGTGGGGCGAAGGTCTTGAAGGCGCGTATGGATATACGCCGGTCGGTGCCGTTGTTGGCGCAACCTATCCCAAGCAGCTCAAGGAGCTCCGTCTCCTGATGCCGAAATCCTATATTCTTGTGCCCGGTTACGGTGCACAGGGTGGCGGTGCTCAGGATGTGGCCGGTGCCTTTGATGAAAATGGTCTTGGCGCAATTATTAATTCTTCCCGTGGCATTATGTGTGCTTGGCAGAAAGGTGACTATAAGCCGGAGGAATTTGCAAAGGCTGCCCGTGATGAAGCAATTCGCATGCGGGACGATATTATGCAGTACATCTAAGAGATTTATTGTAACTTTATATATAAGAAAGGGAGTAAAGCCATGAGAAAAGCATATCTTGCATTGGCTGATGGTACCGTTTTTGAAGGTGTGAGCCTTGGTGCCACCGGAACAACCATTGGTGAAATTGTTTTCACAACCGGTATGACCGGCTACTTAGAAGCAATTACAGATCCGTCTTTTTCCGGTCAGATTGTTGCTATGACATATCCGATTATCGGAAACTACGGTGTGAACCGTGAAGATTGTCAGTCTTCTTCTGCCCAGGTTAAGGGTGTTATCATGAAAGAAGCGGCAACATATCCAAACAATTTCCGTTCTAAAGAAACTATTGAAGAATATTTGGTGAGCGAAAATGTCATTGCCATTACCGGTATTGATACCCGTGCACTGACCAAGATGATTCGTGATAATGGTGCTATGAACGCGATGATTACAACGGATGAGGATTTTAGCTTTGACAAATATGAAGCCGAAATTAAAGCTTATAAAGTTCCCTCCGGTGTTTCTCATGTTACTTGTAAAGAAAGCTATTCCGTTGGTGAGGGTAGTCTGAAGGTTGCTCTGATGAATTATGGCGTTAAGAGAACCCTGCTTGAATCTTTAACGAAGCGAGGTCTTTCTGTAACTGTGTATCCGGCAGATACAAAGGCTGAAACTGTTCTGGCAGACAAGCCTGATGGTATTGTTCTTTCCGGAGGCCCCGGAGACCCGGCAGATTGCCAGAGCGAAATTGCTGAAATTCGTAAAATGATGGATTCTAAAACTCCGGTTTTGGGTGTTGGCCTCGGCCATCAGTTAGCAGCATTGGCTATGGGAGGTAAAACAGAGAAACTGAAATTCGGTCACCGCGGTGCCAGCCAGCCTGTTAAAGACCTGTCAACCGGTCAGGCATTTGTGAGTCTGCAGAATCATGGTTATGCTGTTGTAAAAGATAGTCTCGCTGAAGATGTTGCGACTGTGACACATTGTAACATCAATGATGGTAGTGTAGAGGGTATTCGCTATAAAAATATTCCTGCCTTATCTGTACAGTACGATCCGGAATGCAAACCGGGTGCTAAGACAACGCCGTATCTGTTGGAAGATTTCGTTGCTATGATGGGAGGAAAAAGCAATGCCTAAACGTGATGATGTAAAAAAAGTTCTTGTAATTGGCTCCGGCCCGATTGTCATCGGTCAGGCAGCAGAGTTTGACTATGCGGGCACACAGGCGTGTCGTGCGCTTTCTGAAGAAGGAATCGAAGTTGTTCTGATCAACTCAAATCCTGCGACCATCATGACAGACAAAATGATGGCAGATAAGATTTATGTTGAGCCCTTAGTAGCTGACTCAGTTAAGAAAGTTATTGAAATTGAAAAACCGGACAGCATTCTTCCGACACTAGGTGGTCAGACCGGTCTGAATCTGGCAATGGAACTGGCTGAAGAGGGCTATCTGGATAAAATGAACGTAAAACTTCTTGGAACGGCAACTTCAGCAATTAAAATGGCAGAAGACAGACAGGCATTTAAAGACACCATGGAATCCATCGGTGAGCCCTGTATCGCTTCTAAGGTTGTTAATACCTATGAAGATGCTCTGGAGTTTTCAAAAGAGATCGGTTTCCCGGTTATCGTTCGTCCGGCATACACTTTGGGTGGTACCGGTGGCGGTATTGCCTATAACGAAGAAGAGTTACATGAAATTGCACCGAATGGTCTGAGACTTTCCCGTGTGCATCAGGTTCTGATTGAAAAATGTATTTCCGGTTGGAAAGAAATTGAGTTTGAAGTTATCCGCGACGGTAAGGGTAACGCCATTACGGTTTGTTCCATGGAAAACCTTGACCCTGTTGGTGTTCATACCGGTGACTCTGTTGTTATTGCGCCGGCGCAGACCTTAAGCACAAAAGAATACGACATGCTTCGTACAGCATCTTTAAATATCATTCATGCTTTAGGTATTGAGGGTGGTTGTAACTGTCAGTTTGCATTGCATCCTGATAGCCTGGAATATGCAGTTATTGAGGTTAACCCCCGCGTATCCAGATCATCCGCGCTGGCATCCAAAGCAACCGGTTATCCGATTGCAAAGGTTACTTCAAAGATTGCGATTGGCTATAGTCTTGACGAAATCATTAATGCAGTAACCGGTAAGACTTATGCCTGCTTTGAACCCACCATTGACTACTGTGTTATCAAGTTCCCCAAATGGCCCTTTGATAAGTTTGTTAAGGCAAAACGTACCCTTGGCACACAGATGAAAGCAACCGGTGAGGTTATGGCGATTTCTGACAACATTGAAGGCGCATTGATGAAAGCTGTTCGTTGTCTTGAATTGAATGTCATGTCCTTTGAACTGAAAAAGCTGAAATCTCTTTCCAAAAAAGATGTCATTAAGCGTCTTGCCAGGGTTGATGATGAACGGTTCTTCGTAATTTGTGAAGCATTCCGCCGCGAGGTTGATATTCAGGAAATTCACGATATTACCACCATTGATCTCTTCTTCCTCAACAAGTTAAAGAACCTGGTTGATATGGAAAACCGTTTGCAGTCTGAGGAACTGACACCGGAACTGTTAAAAGAAGCAAAGCGTATGGGCTTTACCGATAAACTGATTGCTTCCTTAACCGGCATGACTGAAATTGATGTTCGTGCTATGCGTGAACTGCACAGCATCTTCCCGTCCTACAAAATGGTTGATACCTGTGCGGCTGAGTTTGAGGCTATGACGCCTTATTATTATTCAACCTATGATCAGTATACGGAAACTGTATCTTCTGATAAGAAAAAGGTTGTTGTTATCGGTTCCGGTCCGATCCGAATCGGTCAGGGTATTGAATTTGACTACTGTTCTGTTCATTCCGTATGGGCTCTCCGTGAAGCGGGTTACGAAACAATCATCATCAATAACAACCCTGAAACAGTTTCCACAGACTTTGATACGGCTGACAAACTCTATTTTGAGCCCTTAACAGCAGAAGATGTAGGCAGCATTTTAGAGATTGAGAAGCCTGATGGCGTTTTAGTTCAGTTTGGTGGACAGACAGCAATTAAACTGACAGAAGCGCTGAAAGAAATGGGCGTTAAAATCCTGGGTACTAAGGCTGAAGATATTGATGCGGCAGAAGACAGAGAGCGTTTTGACGAGATTCTGGAAGAATGCGGTATTCGCCGTCCTGAAGGCCGTACCGTCTTTACCCATGAAGAAGCATTGGAAGCTGCCAATGAATTGGGATATCCCGTTCTGGTTCGTCCTTCTTACGTTTTGGGTGGACAAGGTATGGAAATTGCCTATAATGATAATGACGTGAAAGAGGTCATGGATATTATCATGTTGATTAAGCAGGAACATCCGATTCTGATTGATAAATA
>JBGUTC010000116.1:0-4329 GCA_045132895.1 Clostridia bacterium | reverse complement strand
CGGGAGAATATCATCTCACATTAACCCTAACCGGTACAATCAACAACTATGAGCCTATGTATCTGGTTGGTGATTTTAATGCAGATGTCAAAATTTCCAATCCGTTTTACGCAATTGTTGATTATCAATACAGTTTAAACCGTCATATTCCGGCAGATGCTGTCATAACGCTCAGCAAACGGACAACGGAACTTGCAGCAGGTCAGAACTGGTGCCAGAGCGGCCACCCCTTCTACTCCGGTGGCGCAACCTATCGCTTTAAAACAAAACTGCCGGACAAGTATTCTAAAGCAGTTTTAAAGGCAGAAGGCGTCCGGGATATCCTCCTTGTTTCCGTTGACGGAAAAACGCCGAAAAAGTGTATTTTTGAGCCATACCGGATTGACCTTGGAGATATGAGCGGTGAACACACTCTGGACATTACTGTTTATAATACAAATGCCAACTCGTTAGAAGGGTATCAGGCACCCTCCGGACTACTCGGAGACCTTATCATCCAGGCAAAATAACAGGTATAAAAAAAGACTCATCATCAGATGAGTCTTTTTTTTATACCTGATTAACCTTTTACAGCACCAATCATGATACCTTTTACAAAATACTTCTGAACAAAAGGATATACAATAATCATGGGCAGAGAGCCTATAATAACCGTTGAATATTTCAGCAGTTCGCTCATCATTTGCGCCTTGGTATCAGATAGTGCATCTCGTGGGATATCTTCGTTTGCCGTATTCTGCAACAGAATCTGTCGCATAACCACCTGAATAGGATGCATGTCTGCATCCTGCAAGTACAAGTATGCATTCATGAACACATTCCAGTTACCCACCATGTAATATAAAGCAATAACTGCAAGAGACGGCTTAGAGAGCGGAATCGCAATTTTCAGCAAATATCTGAAATCATCACATCCATCAAGTTTTGCCGATTCAAGCAATTCACCTGAAATATTACTTTGGAAATAAGTACGCAGAATAATCATATTCCAAACGCTCATCGCCGTTGGCAAAACCATTGCCCATACCGTATTAAATAACTGCAGATTTTTAACCAACATATAGGTCGGAATCAAACCGCCATTAAACCACATGGTAAACGCCAAAAGCAAGGATAAAGGCTTTTGCAAGGTGAAGTCCTTACGGGACAAAGGATACGCCGCCAAAATCGTAACAAACATGTTTACGACCGTTCCCACAATGGTATAAATCGCAGAGTTATACATACCAAGTCCAATGGTTTTATGATGTAAAACCGCTTTATATCCCGCCAGCGTAAAATCAACAGGCCAGAGCCATACCTTACCTGCCATCAGAGCCTTTGCGTCAGAAAGTGACGAGGATATAATGACAATCAGCGGGTAGGCAACCACCAGCAGAAATATAAGTGCAAAGCAATTATTTACAATGTCAAAAACGCGGTCGCCTCTGGTTTCCATAATATGTCTTTTTCTCATTTTTTCGCCTCCAAAACCTTACCACAAGCCTGTATCAGACAATTTTTGGGAAATTTTATTCGATATAATAACCATCACAAAGGTTACCACCGAAGTAAAAAGACCAATGGCCGCCGGATAGGAATATGTTGGAACACCGCCGCCAAGACCGATTTTATATTCATAGGTACTCAGTACCTCAGAAATTTCGAGATTCGTAGGATTCTGCATCAGGAAGGTTTTATCAAAACCAACCTGTAAAATAGAGCCCATATTCATAATTGTCATAATTGCTACAGTAGGAGCAATACAGGGCAGGTCAATATGCCACACACGTCTGACCTTGTTAGCGCCGTCAATGATAGCCGCCTCATGAAGCTGAGGGTCAACGCCGGCAAGTGCCGCAATATACATAATTGATCCCCAACCCGTTCCCTGCCAGACACCTGACCAGACGTACAGCGAACGGAAATATTTAGAAAAGCCTAGGAAATTGATCCTTGAGCCACCAAAATAAGAAATAATGTTATTGACCACACCGGCTTGCATGTTGAAAACCAGCTGTAGCATACCAACAATGATAACCGTTGAAAGAAAATAGGGCATATAGGTTACCATCTGAACAGTTTTTTTGAATACTTGGTTCTTTAAATAGTTCAAAGAGATTGCAAGAATAATGGGAAATGGTATGGAAATAGCCAGTGAATAGAGGCTGATCGCCAATGTATTTTTGATTGTAGGGAAAAACACAGGCGATTTAAAGAAACGAATAAAATTCTCAAAGCCCACAAATTCACTACCACTATAGCCTTTTCTTGGAGAATAATCCAAAAATGCCATACGGGCACCATACATGGGACCGTACTTAAAAATAAGAATATAGATCAGTGGCAGAAGAAACATGACATAAAGCTGCCAGTTAACTTTAATATCGCTAAACCACCAGGTTTTTCTGTCTTCTTTTGTTATTCTGCTGATTTTTGTTAATTTCCTCTGCAACATAGGTTCCTTCCTTTCAAAGGGGAAGCATGTATCAGGAAAGATTCCTGATACATGCTACTGTCTTTTTCTTTACAAAATCTCACATGCTTTGCTTGCTTATTTTGTCTGGTCAATATGCTTCTGACAGATCTCTAAGTAGCGTTCAAGACCTAAGTCATAGAAATTCTGCACGTAGGCATCCCAATCTTTATCAATATCTTTTTCACCAATGATGAAGCTTGCAAAACCGGAGTTCCATGCGTTCTGCATTAAAGTACGAAGTTCATTGTAATCATCGGCATCTTCTGAGCTAACACGAATATCGGTGTAGGCAACATTTGACTTTGCATAGGGCTTATATAAAAGATATGCATCATAAGAATTCTGCTGACGCTTTGCATCTGATGTGTTATTCTGGGTTTTGATGGAGTCCTCCAGTGACCAGTATGCACCGGGAGCGGTAGGCCAGCGATCGTTCTGCATGGTGACGTCAGAAGCACCTTCTTGTTCATCAATTGCAAACAGTGCAGGCTCTCCGTCGTAACCGATTTCGCCTTCATTAGCCTTTCTGAGGCCCAAAGGACCACGGTTAATCAGATATTGTTCTTCAGAATAGAAGTAATCAATCCACTTAATTGCCACTTCAGGCTCTTTACAATCAGTGGTAATACAATACCAGCCATTGGATCCGGCAGTGGCTTCATCTGGACCGGGAGTAAAGCAGAAGCCGTCAGGGCCTTTCAGCGGTGGAATCGCAATATATTCATTCACACGCCCGCTCTCTGAGCCAGCCAAACCAAACTGTGTCGTCCACTTAGAAGCGGCAGCACCCAAAATAGGTACATCATTTTCAGTGAGCGCAGTCATGCGGTTACGATCCATGGTAAAGGAATCTGGATGAATCAGACCTTCTGCATACAGCTTTCTCATCCAACGAATACCCTCTTTAGCACCTTCGGTAATGGGTGCAAAAGCGGCTTTGCCATTATCGTTAAATAAACCAAACTGGCTCCAGGGAGTGAATGCGCTCATCATGTATGTATCAAATGTATTGGGATTACCCAGCATGTTGCGGCTTGCCAGAGGAATTTCGTCAGCAATACCGTTACCATTGGGATCTTCGTTCTTAAATCTCTTTAAGAGTTCATAAAATTCATCTGTTGTCGTGGGCACTTCAGCATTCAGCTTCTCCATCCAGGGACCATAGACCCACATTTTGTACGGTGCCATTTCTGAAAAATCGTTTACAGCAAGGGGCACACCTACCATAACATCACCCATGTGATGCAGGTTCTTTTCATAGGTGGGGTTTTCCGCAAACATTTTCTTGATATTATAACCATGCTTTTCAATCAGGTCGGTAATATCAATAAATGCGCCCTGCTCATAGTAAGAAGCCTGCTCAGCAATAGAGCAACCAAAGCCCTGCCAGATGTCGGAAAAGTCGCCGCTAGCAAGTTTGATGTTGATCGCCTGGCGAACATCGCCGGCTGCAAAATCCCACTCAATGTGGACGTTTGTTTTATCCTCTAAATATTTAGTGAAGAGGTTGGTTTCAATATCTTCAACATCAATCGGCTTAGGTGTGAAAATCTTTAACGTGGTCTTCTCTTTTACAATCGGGTACTCATTCTCGCCAGATACTTCTAAAGTCCCTTTGTTTACTGCTGTTTCACCGGAATTTCCGCAAGCGGAGCAAAACATGCAAACGAGTAATACAACGGAAATAACCGACAGTAGTTTTTTTGCTTTCATTTTTTTCTCTCCTTTGATATAGTTTTGGGGCATTCACCCCTTAGCTTGAATTGTAGCATAAATAAAAATGCCACACAATAAACAATATTTGAAAAAACATACATTATTTGACCTTTTGGGAGAATCAGACAGGTTTTTTTATGACATTTGGTTTTTTC
>JBGUTC010000115.1:0-6671 GCA_045132895.1 Clostridia bacterium | reverse complement strand
CTGTCATAATCTCCGTAACCACTTTACCCAGTTCCGTCGGAACAAACTGTTTTTTCTCGCGGTTAACATAGCCGCGGGCCGTAATGGTGGTAATGGTAGGCGCATAAGTACTGGGGCGACCAATGCCCTGCTCTTCCAGAGTCTTGATGAGCGTCGCTTCTGTATAACGCGGTGGAGGCTGGGTGAAGTGCTGAGAAGAATCCAGTCCCTCACTGACAAGATGGTCACCATCAGAAATCGGTGGCAACTTTGCATTCTTTTCTTCCTCGCCCTCATCGCTGCCCTCAACATATAACGTCATAAAACCTTTGAATTTCATCTGTCTGCCGCTGGCTTTAAACAAATAATCACCGGCAGTTATATCGGCATTGACCGTATTGTAAACAGCAGATTCCATTTGGCAGGCAACAAAGCGCTCCCAGATCAGTTTATAAAGCTTATACTGATCTGCAGACAAAACGCCTTTTAAAGAAGCCGGCGTTAAAGACAAAATCGTCGGACGGATAGCTTCATGAGCATCCTGTGCCGTACTTTTTACCTTATACACTCTGGCAGAAGACGGCAGGTATTCTTTACCGTACTGCTGGTTAATATACTCCCGGGCATCAGCAATGGCTTCTTTGGCAATTCGCAAAGAGTCTGTTCTCATGTAGGTAATAAGACCCACCGTGCCTTGTCCCGGAACGGTAACGCCTTCATAAAGGCTCTGCGCCGCCATCATGGTTCTCTTAACGGTAAAGCCCAGTTTGCGGGATGCTTCCTGCTGCAGGGTACTGGTGATAAAGGGCGGCGCCGGATTTCTTTTTTTCTCACCGGTTTTCACGGAAGCAACAGAAAATTCCGCATCCTTCAAATCGGCTAACACGCGGTCAACGCTGGCCTTGTCCCCCAGTTTCACCTTCTTGCCTTTTTTCCCATAAAGTTCTGCAACAAAAGATTTACCGGTTTTTTCTTCCTTTAAAGATGCGAGCACAATCCAATATTCTTCCGGAATAAAGGCTTCGATCTCTTTTTCCCGGTCACAAATCAGCTTACAGGTTACAGACTGCACACGTCCGGCAGACAGACCCTTTTTCACTTTCTTCCACAGAATCGGACTGATGGAATACCCCACGATTCTGTCCAAAACACGGCGCGCCTGCTGGGCATCAACCAAATCCCGGTCAATTGCCCGCGGTTCTGTAATCGCCGCCTTAACTGCCGTTTTTGTGATCTCGTTAAAGGTAATACGGCATTTTTCCGTTTCATCAATATTTAAAAGATTTGCCAGATGCCAGCTAATGGCCTCACCCTCGCGATCAGGGTCCGTTGCGAGGTAAATCTTTTTGGATTCTTTAGCTGCTTTTTTCAGTTTTGAGAGCAAATCACCTTTGCCGCGGATGGTAATATATTTAGGCTGAAAACCACCTTCAATATCAATGCTCATCTGACTTTTAGGTAAATCGCGGACATGACCGAAGGATGCCATGACAGTATAAGATTTTCCAAGATATTGTTTAATGGTTTTTGCCTTGGCAGGCGATTCCACGATGACTAAATTCGTCGCCATGCTTCTCCTCCTTCTTGTTTTACAAATCTATGGTGTATTGCCTGCCGGGCAAAGCCCGGACGAGACCTTTCATTTCCAGTGTTGTCAGTGTTGCAAACAATTCCCCTGCAGACAGCCCGCTTTCCATCAGGTCGTCTACATAAACAGGCTCTGATGACAACAGTTTCAGCACCGCTGCCTCACTCTCTGTCAACGCAACATCTGCCGGAATTTCTTTCTTTTGGGCAGGTTTTTCTTCAGGAGTTGTTGTCAGCACCGGAGTTTCAATGACTTCTTCTATTATAAACTCTTCCCCGCAATCCGGTGTCAGAAGATTCTCATAACGGTCTCTGAATTCAGACAGAACATCTTCTGCTGAAAGAACCGGTTTGGCTCCTTCCTGCATCAGGCGGTTTGAGCCTTTTGACGCAGACCTGCTCACATCACCCGGAACAGCGAACAGTTCTCTGTCCTGCTCCAGCGTTAGACGGCCTGTAATTAATGCCCCGCTGGGTTTGGGTGCTTCTGTTACAATCGTACCTAAAGAAAGACCGCTGATAATGCGGTTTCTGACAGGAAAATTTTTAGACTTCGGCGGCGTTCCCGGTGGATATTCCGAAAGAACAAGGCCATGGTCAATGACTTTTTCCATGAGTTTACGGTTTTCTGCCGGATAACAAATATCCACACCGCAACCCAACACAGAAACAACAGTTCCGCCACCGGCTAAAGCACCGGTAAGGGCTGCTGTGTCATTTCCTTCTGCCATACCGCTGATCAGCGTCATGCCTCCTTCAGCCAAAGCTTTCGCCAACGTCCGGGCCACATTCTTACCGTAGTCCGTTGCTTTTCTTGTGCCGACAATAGCAATCGTGGCATGGGCATTTAAGTCTATTCTATCCCGACATCTTGCATACAATACGCAAGGCGGATCATAAATCTTTTTCAGCAGTTCAGGGTAGTATGCGCTGTCCAAGGTCAGAATTTTAATCTTCTTTTTCTTGCATATTTCAATAACCGCCTGGGCTTTTCTGAGGCTTTTATCCTCTAACGCCCGCCGTTCTTTCGGCTTTAAGCCGGAAACCTTAGCAATCGCTTCGCTGTCAGCATAATAGACAGCTTCCGGTGTTTCGAAATACTCTAAAATCTGCGTGATTTTCCGGGAAGACAGTTCCTTTTTCAGCGTGATCCAAAGCCAAAATTTCAACTCCGTCACAGCCTGACATTCCTCTCTTTTTTAAAAGTTCAATCGCAAGTGACTTCTCATAATACACTACTACAAATCTCAAAAATTGTAAAGGAAATTTTTTACGAACAGCAAAATTACGTCCGTATGATTGTATTTTCGCTCTTTTGTCCATTTTTTTGATTTTTTGTTGAAAAAAAACTGTTGAATCTTCCTTATATATATGTTATAATAGTCCTAGGTCACATCCGAACTGTGTCCAAAATATATTTTAGCGTTCAGCGCGCAAGCGTTGTCGGCCGGGTCCTGCGCAATTTGAGCCTGTGAACCTCGTCAGATGGGGAACCAAGCAGCGATAAGCAGAATCTCAGATGTGATGCAGGATCACCCGGTGTGAAATTTTTAAATAAAATCCGCCTATGGTGCGGTTTTTTTCGTATAACGATGATTTTATCCGAAACAGAAGGAGGTGCAGGGCTTTGGCATATCAGGCTTTATACAGAACCTGGCGGCCCCTTGTCTTTGATGACGTTGCCGGCCAGGAGCATATTACAAAAACCCTGCGCAACGAGATCAAGACAGACAGTCTGGCTCACGCCTATCTGTTTTGCGGCACCCGCGGAACCGGAAAAACCACTACGGCAAAAATTCTGGCCCGTGCAGTCAACTGCCTGAATCCTCAGGACGGGAACCCCTGCAACGAGTGCGAAATCTGCAAAGGAATTTTAGATGACAGCATCTTAGACGTGGTGGAAATGGACGGTGCGTCCCGGAACAAAGTAGAAAACATCCGCGAGTTAATTGATGACGTGGCGTTTCTTCCCTCCCGTGCCAAGAAAAAAGTGTATATCATAGACGAGGTTCATATGGTGACTGACCAGGCGTTCAACGCGCTGCTTAAAACCCTGGAAGAGCCCCCGTCCCACGTCTTGTTTATTTTAGCGACGACAGAACTGAATAAAATCCCGCCCACGGTTCTCTCCCGTTGTCAGCGTTTTGACTTCAAGCGGATTACCGTCGAAGCAATTACCGGACGTCTGCAGGAAATTGTGACTGCAACTGGCAGAAAGATTACGTCGGAAGCCCTGAGAATGGTGGCAGAGCTGGGTGACGGCTCTATGCGTGACTCTCTGAGTATTTTAGAGCAGGTGTTGGGATATACCGAGGAAGAAATCGGCTACGATGAACTTTTGTCCATTATGGGCATCACGGATTACGGCGCTTTGTTTAAAATCTGCGAAGCTTTTTCAGCCTGCGATGCCGGAGAAGCCCTCTCCGTGTTTGACACGGTCATCGAAAACGGCAAAGAGCCGGAAGTTTTCATCGACCGTCTGACGCATTTCCTTCGCGACCTGTTGGTTGTTAAGGTCACGCGGGACCCGTCCCAGATTGTCAATACCTCTCAGGAATATTTAGAGCGCATGAAACAACTGGTACAAACTCTCAGCCGCGAAAAACTGATTTTTGCGTTAAAGACCTTAAACGAGGCTGTTGCTTCTGCCAAATATTCCGGTTATGGCAGAACAATTTTCGAAGTGGCGCTGGTCAAACTTTGTGAGCCGTCTTTTGATTCTTCACTGGATGCGCTCCTTGCCCGGGTAGCCGATTTAGAAGCCCGGATAGCAAACGGCGTTCCCGTGGCGCAAAGTCCGCTAAAGGAAGCGCCGGCAGAAACTCCCCCCTGGGAAACAGAAACGCCGGCACCTGTAAGCCAGCCCGTGCCTGAGCCGCCTGCAGAAGCATCTGCACCGGAAGAAGTACCCGCGCAGCCGGCAAAAAGCGGTTCTGTTATTGACCGGTTCGATGAAATCAAGGAATACATTAAAGCCCATGGTGGTGCACCGGTTGTGCCTCATATCAACCGTGCCAAACCCATGATACTGCAAAACAAATTTTCTCTGGTCTTCCCGAAGGAGGCCATGATGAATAAAACCGTTGTGGCAAGGGCAGGAAATTTAGAACTGATTTCCATTGCCATTTCTGCCATTACCGGAGAACAAATGGAGGTTCAGTGTCTGTCTGAAAAGGAAGCCGGCGTCGGCGATTCTGAGGCAGATGCATTTGACCGTTTACTGGCTCTCAGCCAGGAACACAGCGAAATTGAAATTATCTGACTGTTTTCATAACAGAAATAAAGAACTAACGGAGGAATTACCAATGGGAAAACCAAACAAATTCACCGGTGGCGGTGTCAATCAGAATAAAGTTGCCATGATGCAGCGCGTTCAGCAGATGCAGGAAGACATGGAACGCATGCAGGCAGAAATCAGCGAAAAAACCGTTGAGGCAACTGCCGGTGGCGGCGCCGTTACCGTAACCATGAAAGGAAGTCACGAACTGGTTTCCGTCAGCTTAAAACCTGA
Organism: Clostridia bacterium; assembly: GCA_045132895.1. GTDB lineage: Bacteria > Bacillota > Clostridia > UBA1381 > UBA9506 > UMGS755. The sequence continues at coordinate 1,594 of JBGUTC010000115.1, read as the reverse complement.
AATCGTTGACCCGGACGACATCGAAATGTTAGAAGATTTAATTGTTGCTGCTGTCAACGAAGCAGGTGCAAAGGCTTCTCAGATGATGGAAGAAGGCATGGCAGGCATCACCGGCGGATTGAACATTCCCGGTCTGTTTTGATTTCTTCCCTTTTTCTAGCTCAGTAGAGCGGAGGGTTTAACATGAAAGTTTTATTCTTATCGGTTCCCACAGGCCAAGGGCATCACCAAACGGCCAAAGCTGTTTTAGAGTATTTCAAAGGAAACGAAGATGTGGAATGCCGTTTTCTGGACATCATGGACTATATCAGTCCCGTCCTGGCAGAGTCTCTGCAAAAAGGATACTTGTTGTCCACCAAGATGACGCCTCATGTTTATGGTCGTTTCTATGATATTGCTGACCGCCGGGACTATACAAAGGACTCTGTTCTGGGGAAAATGCTGCAATCGATTATGACCCATAAACTTTTTGCATATTTGAAGCAATACGATCCGGATATTATCGTTTCAACTCATGTCTTTTCGGCCATCGCTCTGACCTATCTCAAAAGGAAATATTCATACCGTGCAAAAACCATTGCCATCGTAACAGACTTCACTATCCATCCTTTCTGGGAGGATGCTGAAGTGGATTATTACGTTACCGCATCCGAACTTCTGAATTTCCAGGCAATTAAAAAAGGCTGTCCGCCGGACAGAGTTAAGCCTCTGGGAATTCCCATTCAACCACATTTTGCCCAAAAAATGCCCAAAGAAGAAGCACGGGCGAAACTGGGCATCAAGGATCAGTTTACCATTCTGTTCATGATGGGTTCTATGGGCTACGGACATAAGACTATGTCTACAATCCGATCCCTTGACCGCATGAACGAAGATTTTCAGCTTATTACCGTCTGCGGCAATAACAAAAAGTTAAAAGAACGCATCGACGCTATGACAAAGCACAAATCCATCATTAATTACGGCTATACAAATGAGGTTTCAACCCTGATGGATGCTGCTGACTGCATCATCACAAAGCCCGGTGGGCTTTCCTCTTCCGAAGCCCTGGCAAAAGAATTGCCGATTATTGCGTTCAACCCGATTCCGGGTCAGGAGGACAGAAACAAAGAGTTCATGTTAAATAACGGCATCGCTATGTATGCCAGTGCAACCTTTCCCGTGGAAGAAGCCGTATATCAGCTGCTGCACTATGACTATAAGGTAGAGATGCTGAAAGAGAATATGAAACGCGTTGCAAAGCCCTATGCCGCTGCATCCGTGGGAAAATTCATGTTGGAACTTGCAGGCAATCTGCCTGAAGAAAAATAAAAATCTTTTCAAAATAACGTTCGCACCGCTTTATGGTGCAAATGCTGAAAACAGCAGATTGGAGGTTTTTTTATGAAACTTGTATTCGCAATTGTCAGCAATGACGACGGCAACCTGGTAATGCGTGAGCTGAATAAGGCCAGCTTCTCTGTTACCAAAATGGCATCTACCGGCGGTTTTCTTCGCGCAGGTAATACCACTTTGCTGGTTGGTACAGAAGACGATCGCCTTCAGACTGCTATGGACATCATTGCTAAAAACAGTATGAAGAGAAAACAGATTG
>JBGUTC010000114.1:0-11314 GCA_045132895.1 Clostridia bacterium | reverse complement strand
TTTTGAAGCTTGTCCTTTGATTAAGGGTGTGGAACTTTTAGGAGAAGCAAACGAGTTTTCAAGCCACGATCCTAACGCAGGACTTGCACCGGCTAGTGCCAATGTCGTTGATAATATTCCGACCGGCAAGCGGTCTCCCGGCTACTGGCCTTGTACAGATTATCCGCAATGGGTGGATATGATAAAAAAATCCGTTCGAAAATATCGTAGTGATGCAGAGATTATTTTCTATACATATAACTGGAGTGGAGTTCCGGAAAAAGATCGTATAAAGCTTGTCAGCACTCTTCCAACGGATATCATTCTTGCGATTGGTTGGGAAATGGCTCATGAGATTCAGATTGATGGAATTACGGAGTTTGCAGCAGATTATACCATGAGTATTGAGGGTCCTGGCACGCGGTTTAAAAGCGAGGCAACTATAGCAAAACAACGGGGCATCCGTGTTTTATCTCTGACGAATAGTGCAGGAAGAACATGGGATTTTGGTGTGATTCCTTATGAACCAGTGCCCTACCAATGGATTAAACGATTTAAAAATATGGTTAATGCAAAGCATGAATATAACCTGTCGGGTTTGATGGAATGTATTCATTATGGTTTCCAGCCGTCGTTTATCGGTGACTTGGAAAAATGGGCGACGTTTTCTCATGAAGAAAGCCTGGAAGACATATTAAAAGCCCTTTTGGTTCGGGATTTTGGTGAGGAAAATCTTGAAAAAGTCGATCAGGCGATGGTGCTTTGGTCCGAGGGTGTGACGCACTTGATGCCGGCATATCACGATCAGTATGGCGCGTTGAGAATCGGTCCTAGCTATCCTTTGTGGATTGGAGATGATAGCGGAAAAATTCCTGCGGAATATAATGCTATGTTTGGCAATAACATTTACATTCCAAAACAGGGGTGCGGTTATTTTGAAGAGCGCTCAGCGCCGGGCTTATGTGTCAACCTTGAACTTAAGGAAATTAAAAAGGTGATTGAGTACTTTGAGCAGGGAATTTCTGTGCTGGAGAGTGTCGAGAATCCCAACGATAAGCTGCTTAAGTTAATCAATTTAGGCAAGTTTATGTATCGTACCTGTATCACTGTTAAGCACTGCAAAGAAGCATATATTCTGGAAACCAAAATGGCGATTTCGGACAGTAAAGCTGAAGTTGAGGCCTGTGCAAAGAGAATTGACCAGATCCTTTTAGCTGAGAAAGATAATGTGGAAAAAACCATTCCTATTGTCAGGGTTGATTCTTACCTTGGCTGGGAGCCCAGTATGGAATATATGGGCGATGAGCGGTGTTTGCGTTGGAAACTCCGTCAACTGGAATATGTACAAAATACCATTATGCCTTGGATTCATCAGGGATATATGCGGTAAGGGAAATGCGACAAAAGGAAGGGCTTGCATTCTCTCTTATCATTAAGACTATGTAGGAGGAGAATGGTCATGAACACAAATGCGGTTCGTCTTCATGGTGCAGAGGTACTCATGCTTGACACATTTCAATTGCCGGAAATCTCATCGGATGAGATTTTACTCCGTGTGATAACGGACTCCCTTTGCACATCAACCTATAAGGCAGTTAAGCAAGGGTCGGCTCACAAACGTGTGCCGGAAAATATAGGAGAAAGTCCTATCATTGTCGGCCATGAAATGTGCGGTGAAATTGTGGAAGTCGGAAGTGACTTGATTGATGACTGGAAGGTTGGTCAGCAAGTTATCATACAGCCGGCACTGAAACTTGAAAATGGTCATGATCCGGGGTATTCCTACCCCTATATCGGTGGAGCAGCTACTTATGCAATAGTTCCGAAAATCGTACTTGACCGTGGTTGCTTGATTCCTTATGCAGGAGAGGGAAGTTATAAAGGCTCTCTTGTTGAGGCAATCGGGTGTGTATTACGTGGGTTTAAAGGATTGTATCACACTGATTATACGGATTACACGCGGACAGACGGCGCGAAAGCCGGAGGACGTATTGCCATTCTTGGAGGCGCTGGTCCAATGGGTCTTGCAACAACAGTTCTTGCAGTAAATTATGCAAAAGCATCGGTGGTTACGGTTGTTGATATACATGAAGAACGTCTTGCTTATGCTGAAAGGCGTTTTCCGCCGTCTAAAACTTTAGATTGTGAGCTTTCTTATGTTAACATAATGGATTGTGAACATCCGGAAAAGATGCTCAAGGAATTATCAAAAGGCGGATATGATGATGTGTTTGTTATGGTGCCTGTGGCGTCGTTGTTCTCTTTGGCTGAAGAAATCTGTCGCGAGGACGGGTGTATTAACTTCTTTGCAGGCCCCGGAGCACATAACTTTCCAGGAACGTTAAATCTTTATCGGGTGCACTATGATGGAATTCACGTGGTCGGCACGGCGGGCTCTATCCCGGAAGATACAATTGATACAGTTCAATTGATTGAAAATGATATCATAGACCCGTCGGTTATGGTTTCTCACATCCTTGGATTGAACGCATATGCCGATGCGATTTTTGACATGGAGCATCCATCAGGGCTTAAAAAGATATGCTACACACATCTTGATTTGCCCATGGTTGCAATTGAAGAGTTTGAAGAACGGGGTAAGACAGACCCGTTGTTTGCGGAACTCAACAAAATTGTAAAAGCTCATGCAGGATTGTGGTGCAAAGAGGCTGAGGATTATCTGCTGGCTCACGGGCCTAAATTGCAGGCGTTATAGGTTGCGTTTAAATCAGGGCGTGATACAAAGAAGTGTAAAACCCAAAAAAGACTCCGTACAATTTTATGTACGGAGTCTTTTTTTGGCTTTCGGCTACATAATAGATGCAGATGATTTGGAGATATACTCGCTCTCGCTCGTGCGATATATTTGCTTTGCAAATTCGATATAATCTCACTTCGATCGATTGCGATATGATATAAATTCCTTTTCTCGTTGCCGCAAGACAACATATCGCATCCGTCAAGATATATCACACCGAAATATATCACACCGAAGGTATATCACAAATTCCGCAGGAATTTATATCGCTGAACAAAAGACAGATTTCTTTGTCGAAATCTGTCTTTTTTTCTGGTAAAGCAGAACCATAAGGATACTTTTTGTTTTAACAGGCTTATATTTCAGACAACCTATTTCATATAGCTGATATTAAGATTCAAATCTTATGCTTTCGATAATGTCACTAATTTCTGCCTGAGCACTCTTTGAGTACATTATTTCAGAACAAATCGTAGTGAACACGTACGCAGAGCCTTTATATATACAAGCACACTGTTCAAGATATGCCGTTTCGTCATCGTCTTCAGTCTTCACGCGGAAAGTCTGATACTGCTGTTTATGAATCATCTTTTCATGTACAGATTCCAAAACAATTGCACCTTCTGCCTTCAATGCATTTTCAGAATCTTTCATCATCTTTCTTAAGTCAGATACAGTTGCACCTGAAGTCTGAATTTTAACACACGACACAACAACACCATTAACAGAACCCACGTATGCAACTGAACTGTCATCCGATTCCAGTTTAACATAAATATTAGGTAATTCCATACTTGCTTTTCCTAATTTTACCTTGGTTGTGCCAGTAGCAATCGGCACATTTTTCATAAAGACACCAACTTCTTTACTGTCTAAGGGTTCAGCTTTGATGCTTTCAATAATTTTGTCGATGTAATCGTCATAATCGCTGTTAGATAACTCTACAGTCACGCTGACATTGTATACATATTCACCAGTTTCAAAAAATACATCCCTAGTATGATAACTGTCATCTTCTGTTTTTACAGTGTATGAATATTCTGTTGCAAAAATATTGTTATATTGACGTTCAACGGGTGCATCGCTGAATGTTACCAGTTCTTCGTTTAAAACTTCTTTGTTGTGATTAAAGTCTTCCGTTGCAAGAGCACTTGCTGAAACAACATCACTCTTTGAGTAAATCACAGCATTAACTGATGAAATTCCGTTTTCTAATTCATAAAATTCAAATCTGTTCTGTGAATCCTCTGAAGACACCATATAAAAGTTTTCAGGAACGTTAAAGGAAAGCTTCATGTTTTCCGACTCAAACTTCTTGAATCCATCTTTGATATTTGACAAATCATATGCATCGGTTTTTTCAAACTTGCATACAAAGGTTTCCAACAGTTCAAGATACTTATCTCTTTCTTTCATATCTTCATTTGAAAACATTCCAGAAACAACATAAATATACTTTGGTGTTACATATTGCTGAAAATCATAGTAATACTGCTTATCCTTTATACCGAGATGAAAACTCTTGCAGCTTTTATCACTTGTATTTTTTTCTGACTTTACAAGTGTAAGGCCGGCTGCTGACATCTTAGTTTCGTTATAATCACTTTCAAAATCATAATCTTCAGGATCATATGTGTAAATTTCAATGCTTATTTCGTTTTTCCCGTCAGAAAAGTTTGTTTCCCTTCCGTCAAAATCTCTGTATTCCATAGCCATATCCGATGGATTTTCCATAGACCAACCAAAGAAACTGTCGCCTATATACTTACTATTCACAGAACCTTCAATGGAAACAGTTGAATCTGCGGACTTTTCTTTTATAACAGTTATTCTTTTTGTATCATTGTCATAAGATACATCAGCTCCGAAGTTTTCTGATATGAATCTTAAAGGAACCATAGTATAGCCACTTTCAGTAAGTTGTGGCGCTGCAAGCAATGTTTCTGCTCTTCCGTTAACCTCTGCAACTGGGTTATCGATCTGTATAACAATGTTTACGTCAGGATACGTAAGTTTTACTGTCTGTGTTTCGCCAATCCAGTCAACCCTTGCATCAAATGCTTCTGTAATAACTCTAATCGGCACAAGCGTAACACCATCGCCAACAACGTATGGTTTTTCTACCGTAACCGGAGAACCATTAATAATAAGCGTCTCGTCGCCCACACAAAAACTAATTTCTACTTTTCCCTCACTCGCCATAACAGGCAGGCATCCAGACGCCAACATAGTTAAAACAACTAAACAGCATAAAAATTTTTTCATGTTACACTTCTCCTTTTTATCAATTTATTACAGTTTCCATAACAGCATTGTTTCTTTCATATTTTATGCAAAATGGTCGCTTGTCGCACGTTTCTTTAACGGCTTCATTCCAGTCTGTAATACTGTGTACTGCAATATCGTTCAAAGATATAATGACGTCCCCGTTAAGTAGCATTGGCTCCTTTGAATTTTTAACTGTTAACCCCTTTTGTGTTGGTAAACCGATTTTGGCTTCCCATGAAGGTTCGAGTTCAAACTTGAACGTCGTTTGCTTTACAAAACCGTATTGCTCATATTGCCTGATGACATACTCAACTGTATCCACAGGAATTGCAAATGCAACATTATCAATACTCATACTCACATATTTTGATGACGTTATACCAATTAGTTCGCCCTTTGTATTGAGAAGCGGTCCACCTGAATTTCCCGGATTGACCGTCGCATCTGTCTGAATGAGTTTATAATGCGAATCCTTTAACGAAACACCATTTCCAGAAACAATACCTTTTGTAACCGTGTTTCGCATAGAAAGAGAAATCGGTGTTCCGATTGCAATTGCCGTTTTTCCTGAAACTATGGTGTTTTTATCAGCAAACGTAATCGGTTTTAATCCAACCTTGTCAACTTTTACAATGGCAATATCAGCCAACTCATCACTACATACAACCTTGCCTGGCAGGAGAGTTCCGTCGCTAAATACAACCGTAAGGTTTTTCAGTTCCTTTACAACATGTGCATTAGTAACAATATATCCGTTGCTCTTGTATACCACACCACTGCCATGGGCTGTCAGATTGTTGTATCTGTCTTCCACGCTGCCACTGTTATAGTTTCCTACAATGGTCACCACACCAGGACTTGCATTCTCCACTATTTTCGCAATTGCGTCATCTTCTGTAAATGTAATAAATGCACTTTTCGTTCCTGCATCCCAACTCACAGATGCACCCATGGATTCTCCTACTGCACGAAGCGGTATGTAGGTTCGATCATTCTCCAATAAAACTCTTTCATTCAATCTAATACCATTGACATACACCTTAACATCACTCTGCGCCGAAACCGTTACCGTGAATAAAAGGGCAGCCATTAGCATTATAAAGATTCTTTTCATATCCATCGTCTCCCTTGGTAAACATCATTGATGACAATACATATTATACCACATCTTTCTTTTAAAGGCAATATGTTACAAAACTTTCCTTAATCCTTTTTTCGTTGTCGTAAGACAACATATCGAGTGCATAGCACATATCGAGTCATTTGTGACATATCGAAAATCTCTCAAGAGATTTATATCGATAAAAAAACGACTTGTTTCGGCAAGTCGTTTTTTCTGGCGTCCCAGACAGGAATCGAACCTGTGGCGTTCCGCTTAGGAGGCGGACCCTCTATCCTACTGAGGTACTGGGACAAGCAAGGTTGCATTGCAACCTTTTTATTTTAGAATGGTTTTTGTTTTGGAGTCGTAGAGGAAAACGCCCATGCCGGCGCCTAAGTGGTTTCCTTTTTCCAACCAGTCGGCGATGGCGCGTTGCATAGAGGTGTTCCGGGGCAATTCAGAAGCCGGTTTATCAGCATCTGGTCCGAAAATGCGCCATAAATCTTCGTTATCGGTAAAGGCTTCGTATTCCGCAATTTTAAAGTCATCCATAAAGGAAACGATATTGGATTTACCGCTTAAGACTTCGCGAAGAGGCGGGTAGAGCAGCCAGGAATGGCAAGCAAAAATCGGAGTGTCGCCTGTTTTCTTCTGGAAGAATCGGGTAGCACGTTCATATGAATCCATCCGGGTAGCGACATCAAAAGGTTTGCCGGAAGCGGGGATGTGGCTATCAATGATGAGGTCGCCGGGAGATAAAGTCCTTCCGGCAACGGTAACGGTTTCTTTGCCTTCGTAGGGCAAAAGACGGAACTGCATTCTTCCGAGGCCGAAGAGTTCCATGCGGAAAAACAAATAAGACCAGGAAGAAACGAACGTTCCCCAGATACCGTGAATATTTTTGCATTTTGCCATTTTATATTTTAAATCCAGCACGGAGTCATCATAGACTTCCTCAGGAATGCCGGCTTTTTTATACTGCTCTTTTAATGCTTTTGTCAAGCAGGTATAGTAAAGATTTTTAACGATATAAGGATGAAGATTGACGGCGGAGGAGATTTCATCCAGTTTTGCTTCAATGGTTTCGGCTTGGAGACCGTCCCCCTGATAAAAAGCATCTAACAGTTCAGAAAAGTCAGCGTTATCTGCTACAGCATCATAGGACTCAAGCAGAGAATTTTTTGCGTCTTCTGTATATTCATACCGGTCAAAAAATCCGGCCAGATATTGTTTCATGGTGTTTACTCCTGTCGCTTTTCTTCTTTCATATTTTACCACGGAATCCCTGTTTTGTAAAGGAAAAAATCAGGAAATTGTAACACTGCGGGTGTAGAATTGGCGCAGGTGATCCAAAACCTTTTTTTCCAGTCTGGAGATGTTCATCTGGGAGGTGTTCATCAGTTCGGCAATCTTTGCCTGTGTCAGTTCGTCATAGTAGCGGTATCTGATAAATTGCCGTTCCCGTTCTGAGACGGATTTTAAAAAGCTTTCGACGAAATCCTTGTTTTCAATCATCAAAAACTTATCATCTTCTTCGCCAATGCAGTCGGACAAAATTACATCCTGGTCATCGATCGGTTGTTCCAGAGAGCGGACCTCCTGGGTATCGCCCCAGAACATGGCCTGGGCAATCTGCTGTTCACTGATGCCTAAGGCCTGAGACATTTCTGCACGACTGGGCATTTTTCCGTTTTGTACCAATTTTTCATTTCTTAGCTTATTAACCTTGGAAAAAATTTCATATAACCGTCTGGGAACGCGGATGCAATTTCCTTTATCTCGGAAAAGGCGCTTGATTTCACCTAAAACGGTTGGGGTTGCAAAGGTAGAAAAACGGGTTCCTCTTTCCGGGTTGAAGCGCTTGACGGCGTTCATGAGGCCGATGCATGCAGACTGATAAATATCATCGAATTCCAGCCCCTTTCCGGCGAATCGGCGGGCGAGGATTTCCGGTATATACTTGTATTGCGTCATGATGTCGTTTAGGATTTCTTTATCATGGGTTTCCTGAAAGTGCAGGAAGAGGTCTTGCTCCTCTTTGGGTGAGAATTCCATTCTCTTTTCCTCCTGAGAGTGATAAAACTCCGGCGCAGAATTTTGTGCCGGAGTTTGTGATTATTCGGTGAGAGCTTTTAAAACTAAAACAGCATTATCATATTCTTTAACCCGCTCCGGTTCATTTTCTTCGCCGGGGCGACGGAAGAGAACCATGGCATATAAATCATCATTGATGAAGCCCATGTCAGAGAGGACTTTGCTGCCCTTTAAACTGAGGGCAACAGGAACCTCGTTCCGGTAGAACACGCGATCGCCGTAAAGACTGATGTCAAGCAATTCATCCAAAGGACAAAAAGCATCTTTTTTAATCATTCGTTCATAGTTTACCGCATCAAAAATGAAAAGTGTTGCGCCACGGGTGGAGAGTAGTGACTCCAGAGACCGCATATAAGCTTCTGCGTTTTCCTCGGTCAGGTCCTTTGTCAGAAAGATGCGGTTAATGGTAATATTGGCGCTGCCGTCACCATCAATATCCTGGATAAGTCCCGGGAGAGCTTCGTTAAAATTAATGGTGCCCTCGTTTAAAATGCCCTCGGAAACCAGACAAAGTTTCAAATCGCCCGGGATCCGACTGGAAGGGCCGGGCAGTAAAATCAATAATCCTGCCAGAAAAACAATGCCGAGGATGACCGGAACCTTATAGTAATACCAAAAATTTTCAACCTTTGCAAGAAAGGATGTTTTCTGTTCGTTTTGCTCTGTCTGTTTCATGGTTTCACTCCTAAAATTGATAAAAATATTATACTCCAATTTATGGGTGTAGTCAAGCAACCGGCGACGGGGGTTTACGTTATGTTCATAAATTTGATTATTTCATGTGCTTTTTTCTGTAGTGATTGGCAGAAGAACCGGTCAACTGTTTGAAAAGTCGGCGAAAATAGTTAGAGTCTAAAAAGCCGACGAGACCGGAGATTTCTTCAATAGACTTATCTGTATGACGGATGAGCTCTTTGGCCTTTTCAATTCGTTTCTGACGAATATATTTTGCAATCCCATCGGGCATGGCTGGTTTTGTCAACTCATAAAGGACAGTTTTGGAAACAGAAAACTGTTCGCACAGGGCATGAGTCGACAGGTCGGCTGCCAGATGCTCATCAATGTAGGAAACGATGGAGGCAAGTGATTCTTCTTCCTTTAAAGAGACGATATGCTCTAAATAGATATAAGCCGTAAAAGCGTTGATGATTTCCGATGCCGCCATGAGCTGTTCGTTGCTTTTATAAGGCACCTTCAGAATCTGTTTATCAAATTCTTCCGTGTCCAGCGGATAGTCACAGCACAAGACCTTTGCTTTTTCAATGAACTCCGACTTGTTTTTGGTTGTGGTAATCTGACCGAACATGATATAGCCGATAATCAGATTGTTTTCATAGAGTGGCGCGACGGCCTCTGTGAGTCCGGCGTGACAAGTGAATGTTACAAGCCGTTGCTGATTGCGGCAACGTTCACAGAGTTTTCTGACGCTTTCCTGGCAGTTATGGCGCATTTCGGGCTGCTCTTTCATCATTTTGCAAAAGCTGCAATCTGCTTCGGGGTAAGAGAAAATTTCGTGCAGAGAATCGTCAAAAACAGCGACTTTGATTTTCGTTAGTTTGTAAAAAGATTCAACCAGATTTGTCAGCTTATGAATATCAATATCAAGCAGCATGAAAAATTTCCTACCTTTCCGAACAAATTTACAATTTTGAAACAAATTTCTCTTTTATTATAGCATAGTTCATGATAAAATCAAGATAAAAATGACAGTTTTCTGTCGCATAGAGGAGGAAAATGAAATGAGTGAAAAATTAGCCATTTATGGCGGCCCCAAGGCCAAGACAACTCCGAACCTGCCCATGTATCCCGGTGGTTTGGAAATCGGTGATGAAGAAAAGAAACTGGTTATGGAAGTTCTGGACAATAAATATCTGTTCCGTTATTACGGTCCCGAAGGTGTAGAATCCAAAGTTCGTGCATTTGAAAATGCATTCAAAGAAAAGATGGGTTCTCCCTTTGCTCTGGCAACCAGTTCCTGTACCGGTGCTCTGACTTCTGCTTTAGTTGCTTGTGGCGTAGGCCCTGGCGATGAAGTTATCGTTTCCGGTTACACCTTCTTTGCTTCCTGTGCAACCATCGTTGCTGCAAAAGCAATCCCCGTTATCGCAGAAGTTGACGAAACTCTGACTGTTGACGTTGAAGATCTGGAAAAGAAGATCACACCGGCTACCAAAGCTGTTGTTGTTGTTCACATGCGTGGCGTACCCTGCGACATGGATGCAGTTATGGCTGTTGCTAAGAAACACAACATCAAAGTTATCGAAGACTGTGCTCAGGCTTGCGGTACTACATATAAAGGCCAGTACGTTGGTACCATTGGTGACTGTGGCTGCTTCAGCTTCCAGTACCATAAGACCATCACTGCTGGTGAAGGCGGTATGGTTCTCTGTAAGGATGCTCGCGTTTATGACCGTGCTTGCTCCTACCATGATACAGCTGCTTGCTGGAGACCGGATCGTTTTGCTCGTCAGCGTTTTGAAGGCGAACTGTTCTGCGGTTCTAACTTCCGTATGAGCGAACTGCACGGTGCAGTTATGCTGGCTCAGCTGGGTCGTTTAGACGGCTTACTTGAAAAAATGCGTAACAACCAGAAGCGTATCATCGATCAGATCAAAGATACACCGGGTATCAAAGTTCGTCCCCGTCACGACGAAGCAGGCGATTGCGCTATCTGCCTGATGTTCTACCTGGATTCTGCTGAAAAAGTTGGTCCCTTCGTTGAAGCTCTGCAGGCTGAAGGCGTTGCTGCTGCCGGCGTATTCAATGCAGGTATTCCTGACTGGCATATCTACACTCACTGGACCCACGTTATTGAGAAGAAAGCTTCTTCCGACGTTTGCTGTCCTTGGGAGTGCCCCTATCATGAAAAGAAGAATCCGAAGCCGGTTGAATATGATGCCAACATGAATCCCAAGACTCTGGAATATCTGGGACGTGTTGTTCACTTAGACATTCCGCCTCAGATGACAGAAGAAGATTGCGATATGATTGCAAAAGCTATCAACAAGGTAGCTGCTGTTTTAGCGTAAATATTATGCCGCGCCGGGCGGATTAAACGCCCGGCCCACTTTTTAAATTTGAAACTTTACAAGAAAGGAAAATGAAAAAATGAA
>JBGUTC010000113.1:0-4153 GCA_045132895.1 Clostridia bacterium | reverse complement strand
CACGACTGCAGCAACGGTGATGGAAGAAGTTCATCAGGCTACGGGCATTCATGGTCAGAATCATCTTCGTTTCACAAGCATTCGGCAGAACAAACCGTGCATCTTCAATGGCTTTCTTCTCCGCCTGATTCTTTGCCTGCTTCTCGGGTATTCCCGCTTCTAAATTTTCTGCCAGATATTTTTCGAAAAGAATATCTGCCAGTTTATTGTAGGTCTCCTGATCCTGGGCCATTGCCTCAAGATATAAAGTCTTCGCCCGCTCATCTGCCTCAATAGCCGGCGGCAGGACAAATTCAAACTGACCTTCTTTAACATAGCGCTGGGATTTCACTGAAAAACTGGCAATTCTGTGACGGGTAATCTGCGCCAGCAACGCCCGGCTAACGCCTTCAATACCAAAAGTAAAGCTGACGTGTTCAATCGGGCTTTCATGTCCTAAATCCATGAGCATCTTTAAAAACTTTTGAATTTTTTCTGCATCCAGACCGTCTAAAACATCCTGCACTCCTGAACTGGAATAACAGAGTTTTGCGGCTGCAGAAATAATTTTTTCCGGTTCCCCGGTATATTGTAACAGTTCAACATGAAGTGCCATAAACGTTCCTCCGTTATTTTTAATTACATCTTATTTATTATATCCTTTAAGTCACTTTTTGTCAAGAAAACCTTTTCAAACCGGGCTACAAGAAGCAGTTGAAAAAACAGTCCTCTCCTTGCAGAATATAACAAAAAAAGGAATTCGCCGTGTGACGAATTCCTACTTTAAAACTTGTCAGATTCCCTTGTCTGCGTTCGTTACAAGTTACCTTACGGGGCGTGCATGCTCCGCCAACCCGACTTTAGTCAGTCATGTTGTCAAAGTAACCCTGAACCAAAACGATCGGTGTACCCTTATCGCCGGAACCGCTGGTCAGATCGCAGAGTGAACCAATCAGGTCAGTCAGGCGACGAGGAGTTGTACCCTGAGAAGCCATGCTGCCTACCAGGTCAGAATCCTTCTTCTGAATTGCCGTTTCAATGGCTTTTTTCAGTTCTTCGCCCTTTAAGTCAGCAAAGTCATTATCCGCCAAATATTTCAGTTTCAGTTCGTTAGGTGTACCCTCCAGACCTTTGGTATAAGCCGGAGAAACAACGGGGTCAGCCAGTTCCCAGATTTTGCCCACGGGATCCTTAAACGCACCGTCACCGTAAACCATAACTTCGATATGCTTTCCGGTACGATCCATAAACTGCTTCTGAATATTTTCTACTAAATCAAAGCATTCCTGAGGGAATAACTTAATCATGTTTTCTGTGGACTTATTAGAACCCAACAGACCATACTTGGAATTAAAGCCACTACCGTTTACAGATTCCGTCAGAATGTCATCCAGACTTGCGACGCATTTTGCGCCATTTGCAAGCAGAATGCGCTTGGTCCGCGCGCGGGTGTGAATATCGCAGTTTAAAATGCAATCAGCGTAATCCAGAATTGCGCAGGGGTTATTCGCCAGAATGATTTCTGCTTCAGCACCGCAGGAACGGATTAAATCGCCATAGTATTTAATATAATCCACACCGGTAAAGGGATGGAGATTTTCGCCAAACAGTTCTCTGTATTTTGCTTCGGTTAAAACATCAGAATAGGGATTAATGCCTGCTTCATCCAGCTGATCTAAAGATACTAATGCGTTTCCCACTTCATCGCTGGGGTAGTTCAGCATCAGAACAACTTTCTTAGCGCCCATAGCAATACCGCGCAGACAGATTGCAAAACGGTTACGACTTAAAATCGGGAAAATAACACCGACTGTGCCGCCGCCCAGTTTATTTTTAATATCTTCCGCAATGGCTTCAACAGAAGCATAGTTACCCTGCGCACGGGCAACAACAGACTCTGTTACAGCAACAACATCACGGTCACGAAGCGCAAAGCCTTCAGACTCAGCCGCTTCAATTACGCTATCTACAACGATACCGGCAATATCGTCTCCCTCACGGATAATAGGGCAACGAACGCCTCTTGAAACAGTACCGATTTTTCTTTCCATAAAAAACGCCTCCAAAATTATTGACTTTCTTTACAAAGCTTATTATAATACAAATATAGTCATTAGTAAAGAAGATAATACTTACAACAGTGATAAGGAGAACTAATATGAAGACCAAGTTGGATTACTACCGGATCTTTTACGAAACTGCCCGGTGCGCCTCTTTCTCCATCGCCGCCAAACATTTATATATTTCCCAATCTGCCATTTCTCAATGCATCCGTCAATTAGAGCAAGACCTGAATGTGCAACTTTTCGTCAGAACAAGACGCGGAGTAACCTTAACAAAAGAAGGAAGTCTCCTGCTGCAGAAAGTAGAGTCCGCCATGCAGTCCATCGAGCAAGGTGAAACCCTTCTGGCACAGTTGCACCACTTAGAAAGTGGCTCCCTGGTCATCGCCGCCGGCGACACCATTACCCGCCACTACCTACTTCCCTTTTTAGAGGAATTTCACGCTCTCTACCCCGGCATCCGCATTGAAATGGCAAACTCCTATTCCTACCATATGTTGCAACTGGTGAAAGAGGGAAAGGCTGAACTTGCCTTTGTCAACCTGCCGGCAACAGATGAGGAACTGAGCATTGTCCCCTGCCTGACCGTTCACGATATTTTTGTTTGCGGTACAGACCACCCTATGAAAGAAACCTATACCTGGAACGACATTGTGGAAGAGCCGCTGATTCTTCTGGAAACAAATTCTTCTTCCCGCCGGTATCTGGATGAGCAATTTAACCGGAAAAACATTCCTTTAAAACCCCAGATTGAAATCGCTGCTCACGATTTGCTGATTCAGTTTGCCTCCATCCACCTGGGCGTCTCCTGCGTGGTCAAAGAATTTTCCAAAGAAAACTTAAAGCAAGACCTCGTCCGGGAAATGCCTCTAACGCCGCCACTCCCCGCCCGCAGTATTGGCTACGCCTACCTCCGTGAAAA
This sequence comes from Clostridia bacterium, assembly GCA_045132895.1. Lineage (GTDB taxonomy): Bacteria > Bacillota > Clostridia > UBA1381 > UBA9506 > UMGS755. The sequence continues at coordinate 1,189 of JBGUTC010000113.1, read as the reverse complement.
TCCCCTGTCCCCGGCAGCACAAGCCTTCCTGAAACTGATTCAGAAAAAAAGCAAATAAAAAAATCCGCCTAAAAGGCGGATTTTTTTATTTCCAGCCGGCCCAAAAAATATACTCTGACTTTCCAACATAATTCTACATATAAAGACAGAAATAAAACAAAAATCACAATAAATCTGTACCGAATAACTGATTACAGCCAAAACAATCGAAATGGCATGATATTTTTGGGGCATACCAAAAACATAACAAAAAGAATCAATAAAAAAATTAAAATATTTAAACCAGCGGAGCAACAACTCCCATAAGTAAATATACTTTGCTTTTTGTTTTCTCTACTTTAAGGGAAGACCAATATGATATAAAAGTTAATCCCAACATCAAAAATGCACATTTCCAGTTCCACCAGCCATAAAACACATAGCTCGAAAGTAATAAAATAATATGTCGGCCCAGCAAAATTTTATTCTTTCTTATTTTAAGGTCAAGGTTTGTAAATAACAGCAAAAGACTTACAACTGAAAAAAACAAAAAAATGTAATACTGTTAAATGTCATTTGTTTTCCTCCATTTCGTTAATGCTTTTATAGACCTCTTCTGCTATAATACGATGTCCGGTTCCGTACAATTTGTATAATAGGCATTATTGTATCCAAGTTCATCGGTCACTCCACGCCCAAAACCTTCCAGCATATAAGACCAACTTGCGCTTTCCTTGAATTTATAATTCGTAATCAAATCTGATTGTTGTACCGCTACAGGCGGATTGTAATATATCAACGAAAACATGGACAAATATAACGGAAACGACACCCGCAATAATGCATTTAAACAAAATTTCAGTTATTTTTTCATTCTGTATTTCTCCCCATATTATATAAAGACCGTATCATCCGGACGCCAATTTTTTGATAGACAAATTGACTTCATTATGGGACAAAGTATACCATAAAGTTGCAAAACATTCAATTATGTTCCAAATACGTATGTCTGCAACTTCTCCTTCAGCCGTTGCAATCGTTGCGATTAGCCGTATAAACTATGGGATACCCAACTTCCGGTGCAAATCAATCTGGTTCTTTACTTTACTATGTTTATATGCTATAATAACCTCATCGAAATGTTAGAGGTAAAGCATATGAATAACAAAATTCAAAACGAAGCACTTTTCTGGAAAAAGAAAGAATATGT
>JBGUTC010000112.1:0-31193 GCA_045132895.1 Clostridia bacterium | reverse complement strand
TTTCTTTAAAGGTCTTTAATTTTTCTTCAAAAGGAATGGTATCACGAACGGCGGGACCGTAAGCGTCTGCGCCTTCATGTACGTTCCAGGGTCCTACGGAATACTTAAATCTGCTCATTGTTATGTACCTCCAATATATTTAAATTTTGACACTTACAGGCTCAGGATAATCTCTCTGATGTTGTTTGCAACAGCCTTGATTTCCTCTTCGGTAGACAGGATGTTGATACCGTAACCGGAACCCAGACCCTTGTCAACAACGCCAACGCTGATGTTAACAGCTCTGTCTAAGATATCGTCTGTCTGCGGCAGCATATGCTTAGAGTAGGTCCTGTCATTTACATTCATGGTCTTAGCAGGCAGCAGCTTGTTGAGAACCTGCTCCATGTTGTTATAGACATGCCAGCCGGAGTAAGCAATCGGTCTGCCACCGGTCTTTTCGCAGAATTTTTCAGCCAGTTCTTTGGTATCAAAGAGCATGGTTAACAGAGTTGCGCATTCGCCTTCATCGTTAATGGTTCTGAACTTGATATGCGGCAGGTCGGAAAGCAGGTCCTTAAGCATTGCTTTCTTTGTACGCAGAGTGGTCAGAATTTCGTCCAGTCTGCGGGTCTGAGCCAGAGCAACAGCACCGGTCAGCTCGTTCATTCTCATGTTCATACCAACGAAACTACGCTTACCAACTTCAACGCCCATACGGTTGGGTTTATGACCCTGGTCATGGTAACCGAATGCTCTTTCGTAGAGTTCTTCGTTATTGGTGATAACCGCACCGCCGTCACCGGTGGAGATGGTCTTGAAAATATTCAGGGAGAATGCACCGATGTCACCATAGGTACCGCAACGCTTACCTTTATAGCTTGCACCAACAGCCTGGCAGCAGTCTTCGATAACGAATAAGTTGTGCTTTTTCGCAATTGCCATAATCGCATCCATATCACAGGGGTTACCCAACATATGAACGGGCATAATTGCCTTTGTTTTATCAGTAATTAAGCTTTCAATCTTTGTGGGATCGATGGTTAAGGATTCATCGATTTCAGCCAGCACAGGGATTGCACCGGACAGCATAATGCTGGAGATAGATGCAATAAAGGTATAACCCGGAACGATGACTTCGTCGCCGGCGCCGATACCTAAAGCGGCTAAAGAAGCAAGCAGGGAGCAGGTACCGCTGGTTGTAGCAACCGCATATTTTGCGCCCATTGTTTCTTTTAACTTATTTTCAAAGTCAACAACCTTATGAGTATAACCGTCAGTATTTTCATCACCGTAACGGAATAAATAACGTCCTTCCAGGACTTCCATTACTTCCTTTTTTTCGTCTTCACCGAATACAAATGAACCCGGTCCGCCAGATCTTGCCATAGTAAAAACCTCCTAATTTTTATGAAGATAATCATTCAATTTTATCCTGTATTTTCATTATACTAAAACGATTTAGCCTTGTCAACGTTTTTTGAAAAAAATCTCCCCGGCTATAGAAAAAAAAGAGCGACCGCAGTCGCTCTTTTTTTATTTTTCCAGTCGGAACGCATCAATAATTTTATCAATCTCGCTGTCATCAATGCTGACAACTTTACCCAAGGAAATTGCATTGACAATCGCTTTTGCGCTGAATTCCGCAACCTCTAACCGGTCAAAGGCATTCAATAAAGAGGTACCCGTTACAATACAGCAATCGTTTTCAATCAGGGTAACCGGATGGCGGATGCCCACTTCCTTTGCCATGAGTTCCGGCTGCATGAAACTTGCGCCGAAGGGGAACTTCTTCACTTCGCGGAGCATGATATAACTCTCCGGAATGATGCGGGAATCCAGTTCCGTATCCGTTACGGCAAAAGCCATCAGGTTAGGCGGATGGGCTAAAATGATTGAGTTCACTTCCGGATGCATGTCGTAAATATGCTGATGAAGCAAAACGCTGCGACTGGGATTCTTGCCCAGTTCGCGGGCGTTGCCGCTGATTTTGACAAGGTCTTCCGGGGACAGGTATTTTCTGTCTTTATCGTAGGGCGTGATAATGAAGCTTCCGTCAGGAAGGCGCTCAGAGAAGGTGCCCTGGGAACTGGTGAACAGTCGCTGGTCATAGGCACGGCTGATTAACTTACACATTTTAGCGCGGGCTTCTTTTTCAACGCTGGAAAAACTTCTGGGAACGAACTCGTCCAGTGCCACCCGGTTCTTTTCTTTGGAAATGCTGATCTCATGGTCAGACAGGGGTACCAGATTGCCGATTTTTCTTGCCTGCAGTTCCAGTCTAGCACAGAAATCCAGAGTTTCAAAGGATTTAAATGCTTCAAACAGATTTTCGCCGCCGACTACAACACCGTGGTTCTCCAGCATAACCGTAGAAACGCCGGTGTCAAAAACTTTGGCAATATTTTCAGACAGCGCCTCGCTGCCGGGGAGTTCATAATCTGCATATTTAATCTCGCCGCAGATGTTGTCAATGTTGGGAATCAGCGCCGTGTGGGGCACTTCCCGGGCAATGGAAAAGCCTAAAAGTGCCGGTGGATGAGCGTGTAAAACCGCTTTAATATCCGGGCGGCGCTTATATAAAATACTGTGGAACGGCCACTCGCTGGAAGGGCGATGGCGACCGATGATTTCACCGGAAGGCGTGACACGGATCATATCATCGCGCGTTAGGGAGCCTTTATCCACGCCGGCAGGGGTAATCCAGATATCGCCGTTATCGTCTAAAATAGACAGATTGCCGCCGGAGGTCGTGGTCATGCCATAGGAATAAATTCGTTCCATAATTAAAACCAACTGATCCGCGGGGTGCATAAACGTAAAATTCATGTTCTTTCTCCTTCCTTATCGACTTAAAAGATAGTCGCAGTTAATAACCTTCTCTATAAAGGATGTCCGGGTTACGTAATAATGATTCGCCGCTTCATAGCCAACGGCGCTGTTACGGAGCATGATCTCATAGGCCATAATTGCCAGTTCTTTCTCCGATTTGACAATTTCGTCCATCGCCGCTTTATCCGGAGCGTTGTCACGCAGGATATAGTAACGAATCTGATTCAGGGCGCCCTTAAAGAGGCTATAGCCATAAAGCGCCATATCTTTAAATTCGCAGGTGGGCATCTTCTCTAAAATAGCAAGACCTTTTTCCCACTCCGCACAAACTTTTCCATACTGACTCTCTAAAATCTCCGGCGTATACACATCGGCGCACCAATCCATCACGTCATCATAGGGGAAGCAGGTCATCGTCGGTTTAATGCCGGAAGGCTCCGGATAGAGAAGATTTGCCACGCCGGAGTTTGAAGGACCGTCATAAATATGCATCATATCAAAAGGATACTCGGAAAAGCCCCGGCAGAAATGCTGAACCGCTTTTTTAACTGTTCCGGCATATTCACCATAAGAATTTTTCAGAACGGTTTCGTAAGGATCCTCATGATTTTCCGTATCTTCGAAGAAATAAGCAGAAGCAATTTTAATATTGTCTGAAATATAGCCGCCCAGCGTCCAGGAGAGCATCACGTGCTCAATCCCCTGCTCCAGCAGGTTTTTCATATGCTTCGTTACATTATCATAAACCGGAAGGAACGGCGCCGTTGAGCATTCCCAGGAGTTATTGATCTGAATCTTCGCCGCAACCTCAAGACCATATTTTCTCGCCATTGACCAAAGGTCTTTGGCTTCTTCCCCGGGACCCACAATGGACAGAGAATAGTCACGGACAACATTTTCCACGCCGCCACGTTTAAATTGGATACCTGTCTCGCTGACGTAGAGAAGAATCAGATTTTTCGGTAGCCGACGGACTAAATCCTCAAACTGCTCCTCATAGTGGGGCTTCCAGCACCAGGCATAGACAAAGAACTTAATGTCCGGATTCACTTCCGCAACCGCATCTGCCATAGTTGTCAGAATTTCTGACGTTACAACAGAACCCATCTTTTTACCGCAGACAGGGCAAAAATCTTCAGGCAGAACACCTTCACCGGCGCCTTCTTCCGTCCGGACGCCGCCGGAGTAGCAAAGAACGTTGTTTTCACTCTGGGTAATATTAAGAAATCCGCCTAACAAGGGAACCTGCCGGCAAATCATCTGAATGGTCTCTTTTAAATAACGATGGGTTTCCGGATGAGAACTGCAGAAGCAGGCGTGCCCGCCGAATCTTGTTCCTTTCAGTTCCGGACAGGTTTCAAAAAAGTCTAACGGCATGTTACGGGGCTCGTTGATATACATATATACCTTAATCCCGTACCGGGCGCAACGGCGAGTCATTTCGTTCAGGTTCTTAAGACGTTCTTCCCAACCGGCGCATTTTTCCGGTGCAAAGGGGTAAGGCGCAATTTTATAGAAAACGCCCTGAATCCAGACGCCGTTAATTCCCTGACGGGCATAGCCTTTCAACAGTTCATCCGGGAAAGAAATCCGGCTGTCTTTATCCAGAACATCACCGTATAACCCGCAGAAAGAATAAATAAATCGGGTTTTAACCTTTGTTTTTCTCTTATAACTTTTTTTGTCAAAGGACAGCGCACCGGCGCCATTGGCTAAATCCAGAAGATAGTAAAGCGCCCGCATAACGCCAACCGGAGTGCCGGCATTAACCGAAATCCGGTCATCTGTGACCTGAATCTCATGATATTCCTCGTCTTCCGTCTGAAGGTTCATCTGAATTTCAATGAAGCGATCGGATTCAGAAGCAAAGGTCACACCGTAAGTTTCGCGGACTTCCTCTGAAAAATCTTCCACAAAGTCAGAAACCCCATGGCAAAGAACCCGAATTGACCAACTACCATCGATCGTAACGTCCCGGGATTGTCTGGATACGATGGGCGCATAGTGATCCGCAAAGAAGGAAAAGGGCGCCTCTGCCTCCGATGTATCAATAGGCAGAATGGAAGTTTCCATTGAGGCTTTAATTTTTTCTGTTGCCTTTTTTTCTTCCTTCGTGAGAGGACGGTAGTAAACCTCTTCACAATCTGTCCGACCTTCACGGGTCCAGCCTACCAGTTTTACATCCAGAAAGTCCTCTTCTTTTAAAACATAGTCAAGGCGTTCCTCGCTCCAGTCCAACAATTGGCAAAGCTGACTGTAAGGCAGCAGATTCCAGACATGACGCAAAATGGAGATATATCCCCTTGTCATCCATTCCTCCAGCCATTTCTGCTCGCCCAGACCCATATCAAACGCCAGTTGTCTGACGGTTTCTTCATCGGTTTTTAAAACTTCTGCCAGACGTTTTGCCGAAACATGCTCCCACAGACGGAAAATGACAGCCTGAAACTTTGTAGGAAAATGAGGAACGGCTAACGATAGGCCCGGTTTAATACTCGGTAACATAATTCTTCCTCCGTTTTATCATGGTATTTTTCCTCATACAGTATACCATATTTTCCCGCTATTGTCTATTCCTATTTTCGAAAAGCGCTCTGTCATACCCCGTGCCAGAGAGGTCCGGAACCGGCGCCCAGGTCCAGCATGGCAGACAGCGCCCGGGCAACATAGTTTTTGGCCTCCCGGACGGCTTCCTGCAGCGAATAGCCTTTGGCCAGGTTGGCTGCAATGGCACTGGAAAGGGTGCATCCGGTTCCGTGGGTATTGGGGTTATCAATCCGCGTTCCCAAAAGCCATGTCAGCGTTCCCTGTTCCCATAAAAGGTCGTTGGCATCCTGCACCGCGTGGCCGCCCTTTAACAAAACGCTGACCTGCCACTGCTCTCCCAGTGCCCGGGCTGCTTGCTCCATAGACGCCTGGTCGGTGATTGTCTGTTGTGTCAGCACTTCTGCCTCCGGAATGTTGGGCGTGATCACCGTTACCAGTGGAAACAACTCTGAAACCAGAGCCGACAAACTCTCATTTTCAAGTAGCGAAGACCCGCTTGTTGCCACCATAACCGGATCCAGCACAATGTGCTTTGGCTTGTAAAACCGGAGTCGGTCTGCAATGACCCGGATCAGGCCGGCGGAGGACACCATGCCGATTTTCACGGCATCCGGAACAATATCCTCAAAAACAGCATCAAGCTGTTCCTTTAAAAACTCCGGCGTTGATTCTAAAACCGCTCTGACGCCGGTTGTGTTCTGCGCCGTCAAAGCTGTGATGGCACTCATGCCGTAAACCCCGCACGCGGTCATGGTCTTAAGATCTGCCTGAATGCCGGCACCGCCGGAGGAATCGCTGCCTGCAATGGTTAAAACTGTTTTCATCTGATGCCTCCTATTCCCAGTTCCTGCATTTTGCTTTCCAGTTCCACCGCGGCATTGAAAGGCTCCGGCGCTTTCATAATCGCCGAGACAACGCAAATGCCGGCAATGGGGATTCCTTTTAAGATATCCAGATTCTCTTTGTTAAGCCCCCCGATAGCATTCGCCGGAATCGGAACGCTCCGGCAAATATCGTTTAAGGTCTCCGTAGACGTTAAAACGGTTTTAACTTTGGTTGTTGTAGGGTAAATGGCGCCGACGCCCAGATAGTCAGCACCCTGCCTGTAAGCTTCTTTCGCCCAGGGAACCGTTTTGGCTGTCGCACCCACGATTTTATCCCTGCCCATGAGTTTTCTCGCCAGATGGACGGGCATATCGCTCTGTCCCACATGGACGCCCTCCGCATCAACGGCAAGTGCCACATCTACCCGGTCATCGATGATGAGCGGAACGCCGTACCGTTTGGTTAGAGCGTGAACTTTTTCGGCAAGTTCTATATAATCCCTTGTGGTTTTTTCTTTTTCCCGCAGCTGCAGGAGCGTGACGCCTCCCCTGAGCGCCTCTTCTACGCGAAAGAGAAACTCTTCTTCGCCGTAATTCGTGCTGTCTGTTATAAAATAAAGTTTTGTGTCTAACGCTTTCATTCTGCTTCCTCCCGTCTTTTTTCAACAACACCCACCGCAACACAGAGGATGACAGTTATAACAACATCCAACAAGGTGCTTCCAAGAAGAATGTCGACACCCATCAGGAATCTGTATAAAACAAAGCCAGCAAACCATATCACGATGTTTTTAATATTAAATTTCCGGTGTTCCTGGTTAGTTTTTAAAATGTAAAAATCAGCAATCTGTATGGCGATCATCGGCGCAAAAACAGAGCCTATCAGGTATAAAAAGTCGGTGATATTTGTGATTGGAAAAAAGATGGCGCCTACTGTTCCAAGTACCGTCACAATAACCGAAAGCCATTTGCTGTTTGCCTTTTGGGTGATGCTCTCGGCTGAAACACCGGCGGAATAGGCATCCAGAAAGGTTGTTGTAACCGTTGAAAAGATAATAATGATAAGACCTGCCGCACCAAGACCGGATTTCACCATAATTTGTGCAATATCACTTTCTGCGGTAAAAATTGCAGCACCCATGCCGATTGTATACATAAAGCAACTGACGATGCCATAGGTTACGGCGCTGGCTACCGTTGCTTTTTTAGGCTTCTCAGCATCTTTCGTGTAGTCGCTGATCAGCGGTAGCCAGGAAAGAGGCATCGCAACAGATAACTCAACCGCTGCACCAAATGTTATTGTACTGCTGTCAAAATTCTGAACGGCTTCTTTCCCGAAAATAACAAAGCAGAGAACAACAGACAGAACCAGCAGAGAAAGCATGGCAACGGTATTGATTGTTCTGAGATGTTTGATGCCGATAAGCAGCCAAAGGGAAATGAGTGCACCGATGATGATACACCAGCCGGGACTGCCAATACACAAAATACTGTTTGCGGCCAGAGAACCGTCATATATCATAATCGCCGTCCAGCCCAACAACTGAATGATATTAAGGACGGCAAAAAATAATGCACCCCGATAACCAAAGCTGACTTTGACCGTATCCATGGCACTTTTGCGGGTTTTTCCGCCCATCAAGCCGGCAAGAAACAGCATGACGCATCCAATGATGTGACCAAGCAAAACGGCAAGTAAGCCTTTTGTAAAGCCCAGAGGCGCAAAATAAGTTCCCGTCATGATTTCTGCAATAGAAACCGCGGCGCCGAACCAGATCAGTCCGTTTTCAAAAACAGATGTACGTTTTTCATTCATGGTTTCCCCTCCTTATACATACAAGTAATCGTTTAGCACAGGTTGCAACCCTTCATCTGCAATATCCTTATACATTCTGTCAAGACTGCGGTTATCGTCAATTTCAAACTGCTCATCGCCCTGAGTTGCATCCGCTTTTTTCCCTGTATATTTTTGTTCATGATCGCCAATCCCTGTTGAAACACCGGCTGAGACCTTTGTTGCCGCGATTTTGACAATGCCATTGCGAAAGGATGCGCTTTCGCGGGACGATACCGTAATGCCCACAAAGGGAAGAAAAATTCTGTAGGCGCAGAGAATCTGGCAAAGCTGTTTTTCGTGCACGTCCAGGGGATTGATTTTCTCGTTGTTCACAATCGGCCTTAGTCTTGGGCAAGAAAGGGACATTTCTGCATGGGGATATTTTCTCTGCAGGTAATAAACATGCAGCGCACTCGCCAGGGCATCTTTTCTGAAATCCGAGAGTCCTAAAAGCGCTGAAAACGCTACCCCGCGCATGCCGCCCATTAAGGCTCGCTCCTGAGCATCAAAACGATAAGGCCACACACGCTTATGCCCCAGAAGGTGGAGTTTTTCATAGGCTTGGGTGTCGTATGTTTCCTGAAAAACCGTCACATAGTCGGCTCCGCACCGGTGAAGATATTGATATTCATCCGTATTGACAGGATAAATCTCCAGCCCCACCATTCTGAAATATTTCCGCGCCAACTTGCAGGCCTTGCCAATATATTCAATATCACTATGAGAACGGCTTTCCCCTGTCAGAATTAAAATTTCTTCCATACCGCTTCCGGCAATGACTTTCATTTCTTTTTCAATCTGTTCCATTGAAAGTTTCATGCGTTTGATATGGTTATAACAGTTAAAGCCGCAGTACACACAGTAGTTCTCACAGTAATTGGCAATATAAAGCGGCGTGAACAGATAGACCGTATTGCCGAAATGCTTACCGGTTTCAAGTCTTGCCCGCTCCGCCATTGGCTCTAAATAGGCTTCCGCCGCCGGGGAAAGCAAAGCCTTAAAATCTTCAATGGAACAGGTGTCATGTTCAAGGGCTGCTTTTACATCCTCCTCTGTATATCCGCTATAATCAAACGCGTTCATTTGCTCCATGACCTGTTTGCACACATCCGATTCAATCACCTCCATGCCCGGAAGATATTCCATATGATTCTTACGGGCAGAAGGGTCTGTTTCTATGCGATGCTTCTTGCGGAGTGCTTCTTCGGATAAAAAAGCCGAGTCAACAAAAAATTGATTTTCCATGGTATCCCTCCTAATCCCGCAAGAATCCCGTCAGAGGGTCAGAAGCGGATGCGCCGCGGGTCAGAACTCTGCCAAGACCGGACAGGTAGGCTTTTCTCCCTGCTTCAATCGCCTGTTTAAAAGCCGATGCCATCAGCGGCAGGTTGCCGGCGGTGGCTAGTGCCGTGTTTGCCATGATTGCGGCGGCGCCCATCTCCATGGCTTCGCAAGCCTGAGAAGGTTTCCCGATTCCGGCATCAACAATAATCGGCAAATCAATTTCATCGATTAAAATCTGAATAAAATCTTTCGTTGCAAGGCCTTTGTTTGAGCCGATCGGAGAAGCCAGAGGCATCACCGCTGCAGCACCGGCATTGACCAAGTCACGGGCAACATTTAAATCCGGATACATATAGGGCATAACAACGAATCCCTCGCCGGCTAACACTTCTGTTGCTTTTATGGTTTCCTGATTATCCGGAAGCAGGTACTTTGAGTCACGCATAATTTCAATCTTGACAAAATCACCGCAGCCCAGCTCGCGGGCAAGTCGGGCAATCCTGACAGCCTCTTCAGCATTTCTTGCACCGCTTGTATTCGGCAGAAGTGTAACGCCCCCGGGAATATAGTCAAGGATGTTTTCTTCCTCTTTCGTATTTGCCCGGCGGACCGCCAGCGTTATAATCTCTGCTCCGGCATCTTTTACTGCCGATTCAATCAGATTTAAGGAATATTTCCCCGAGCCTAAGATAAAACGGGAGTTAAATTCGTGTCCGCCAATTATAAGTTTATCATTGTTTATCATAAATACCTTCCTTACTCTTCAAAATTTTCTGATAGTATTCTGAGAACGGCATGCGCCTGATGAGATGCACAGACGGAAACTCTCGATGCCACCAGACCCATCCCGTTACTGACATCACTTGTTTCATCGCCGCAAAGATAAAAACGCTTTGAAATTTTTCTGGTCCTGATCAGATTGGCACTGTCTAAACCTGCCATACCCGATGCCGCAACCATATATTTCGCCGGCATTTCCCATAAAACATGGTTGACAAGGCGGGCTTTTGCTTCCGCATCGTCAAATGCTTCGCAGATAATATCAGCACCTTCCAAAAGGTTGGAAAAATTGCTTTCATCCATGCGAACCGTATGGATTTCTGTTACAAGATAGGGTGCAATTTCTTTTAAATTGCTGCTCAGCGCTTCGGTCTTATACAGTCCAATCTGCGAAGCTTTATATTGCTGCCTGTGTAAATTGGTTATATCGACTTTGTCGAAATCAATCAGGATCAGCTTCCCAATGCCCAGCCTTGCAAGTAATGTGGCGATGTTCGAACCAAGGCCGCCGAGACCGCAAACGGCTACCGCAGACGAAGATAGTTTCCGCTGCAGTTCTTTTCCGTGCCGCTCTTCCAGCGCTTTTATCCATTCATTTTTTCTCGGTACCATATTAACCGCCTCCTACGAAACTGACAATTTCAATCGAGTCATTGTCGTTTATGCGCGTTGCTTCGTATTGCGACTTCGGAAGGATTTCTCCGTTTAACTCTACGGCAACCCGCTTTGTGTCATAGCCCGCATCAACTAAATAGTCTTTTATGCTTGCACCGACAATCTCAACATTTTTTCCATTAATCCTGACCATTTTTTCACCTCCAAAAGCACAAAAAAAGAAGTTACCGATTTGGTAACTTCTTATCGTTCAATGATTTTCCCGAAACATATACGTCAGGCATCCCTACGTTGGCATTATCCAAATCAGGTTCTCGGTCGAAGGTCACACCTTCCTCTCAGCCTGTACTACAAGCTCCCGTTTGTTCAGTTGTCAGTTACATTATAAAACAAAAATTGATAAAATGCAACCCATTTTCTAAAAATTTTTTACCGGCTGATGCTGACGCCCATAACGCCCAGAATCACTTCATTTGCCACAGCTTCGATTTTGACGCCGGCAAGTTCTTTTTCGCTATCTAAGCGGATTCTCCGGACGGTAGCGTGGTTAAATGGATTGAAATAGAAAGACTCACTCTCTTTCTGCAGCGCCGGAACAAGCCAGTCATCAATATTTTGAGGATATACAAAAGACACCCGCTCTTCGCTGCCATCCGCATAAAGAACCGTCATCCGTGCATTTTCCACTTCCGTCTGCATAGCGTTGGTTGCAGAAATAAAGAGAATGGCCAGTTCCTGACCCTTGCCGGACAGAGGAATTGTGGTCTCTGTGGGGAAATTGTCCCAGATGGAAACGCAGGCAAGGTTGTCACCGGTCTCCGGTGTACTAAAAGGAATGCCGGTGCCGGTTGTTACCGTGCCCCCTGCAGCACGAAGTGCGCTGTCATCTACCACAAGCTGATTATGTCCGCCGTGATTCCACTCCCAGGCATAGCGTCCGTTGGCAAAAACACCGATGGAATAGCCTTCCGGCCGAGGACTTAAATATTCCTGCTGATGGACGTCCATAATGCTGCAGTTAAAGAACTCAGACATATCCACAGGTTCAAAAGGTTTTTCGGAAAGAGGCGCTTTGACCGTTTCTTTTTCTGAAATTTCATAATCTGCTGCTAACCAGGCATCATATTCATCCTTTTCTACGCGAATAAACATGGTATGATGTCCCGGGAGATTCCCGGCCTTGGCATAAACCTTATTGCCAACCGTCGTCACGTTTTCCAGCACGCCACAAATATCATAGGTTTCTGCGAGTTTACCGCCGATTACTTCAAAGCAAAGTTCATTACCGGCAAGAACTTCCGACGCAAACTTAAGAGTCGGCAAGGTTCCTGCGCCGTGAGCAACAGAAAGCTGGAACCGACCTTTTTTGTGGGTTTTAACAGTCACAAAACTGTTCTCCGGCGCCGCCACGATTTCATAGGGAACGGCTTCACCGTCCAACATGACAAAGTCGATGCCAGAAGAAACCATGGGAATCCGGATATATTTTTCTTCCGGACGGTCACAAAAGATGTCAAAGGTCTCAATAGCGCCTATTCTGTTATAGGTTAAGGAAATATCAGGAAGTGTCAGGCTGGCGTTTGTCCAGTCTGCCGGGAAATTGGGCGCAATCAGGACCTGATTGCTGAGGACATCCACACGGATACCGAAAAGACCCTCCACCATCAGTCGCAGATAGGTACTGGAGACATCCGTAAAGTCTAAATCGCCCCCGTCGTTACTACACATCACTGACTGCACGTGGGTCGCCATGCCCGGGTGTTTTCCCGTAAAGTAGCAATCCACAAGGCCATCCACAATTTCTTTTCCCTGTTCCCGCAAGCCAATCCTGAAATAAGCCAGAGCAAGGCAGGCATTTTCCGCCGGGAAGATGCCGCAGGTGGAATATTTTTTGGGATACCAGTTAGAAGAATAAGCCAGTCTGCCGCCGGTGCCCGGAGTTTTTATGCTTTCAATTTCGTTTTCCGTATATTTCAGCATGGTATATGCTTTGAAATCATCCACCACATCACAGTCAATGGTGAGATAAGTCGTGGATAATTCCGGAGAGGGATGAACAAGGCAGTTGCCTACCGTATCAATGGATTCCGCCATAACGCCGCTACCCGGCAGCCACAGTTTTTCGTTCATCGCCTTTTTGATTTTCTCTGCCCGTTTTTCAAAGACCTCGTAAGGTTTTCCCAATTTCCGGGCGATTTTTGCCACAACGGTGTTGGCACGGTAGTTATAGGCGCTGGCCTGGGCACAACCGGCACCGTTATAGGAATGACCGTCGGAAATCCATGTGTTTAAGAAGTTCTGATACAGACCGTCGCCGTCCGGATCAAAAATACGTTCTTCCCAATCCAGCATCATACCGAATTCATCAAAGTACTTTTCAGCGATCTCCAAATTGCCGGACCACTCGATGTAATACAACATCATGTCAAAGGCGCATTCCTGCATATTATAATAAGCATCCTCTACCCCTAAGAAATATGGCAGATAGCCGTAGGAGTTCTCAATATTATGATAGGGCGAGGGTTCAGAGGCATCCCCTTCACGGGCACCCTGACCGTCATACCAGATTCGTTCTTCGCCGTCTTTCTTTCGGACAATCTGGTTCAAGTGAGCAGACATAGCCGCTTCCACTCTGTCGCCCCAGCCAAGAGCCGTAGGCGCATACCAGCTTCTCCAGCCTAAGAAAGGAGAGTGGTAAGCAAAGGTGCCGTGATGGAAGGAATTTCTATGCCACGCCGCATCCATAGCAATCACCGTGGGTGCAATGGTTAAGTCAAGGGGATGCTCCGGTGTGTGCAGGTTGATGCAGGCATGCTTTTGATAAATCTGCTGCTTGATATATTTCACCGGGTCTTTCATAGAAAGCCAGCGGTTTAAGGTTTCGTCATCGCTGTTATGCAGGGCAATAAAGAATCCGTCCAATTCCTGACCCTGTTCTAAAACCGAAGATATTTTAACGACACTATCGGCATCGTTTTCAGGGGTTGTGCCTAAAAATAGCGCCGGGGTCAATGTTCTTAGCCCTTTAGCAGAGCCCAGTTCAAAATTCGCCGGGAAGCTGGTGGCAATATGCATACTGCTGCCGTTTGTGTGGCGGATGCAGGCGCGGTTTTCTCCCAGTTCAACGGTGTTTTTTTCGCAATCTTCTTCCGTAAAATAACGACGTTCATCAGATTTATAGTCAAAGCGACCGATATAGTCCGTGATGCCGCCGAAGCCTGCGGAGAAAATAACTCTCTGATCGGTGGTAATATGGTAATGTACCAAAAGGCCGTCATCCGGCAGAAGCGGAAGTGCCTCGATTTTTACCCGGACGTCGGGGAAATAGGGGGATATCTGCGACAGGGTATATACCATATAGCCGTTTTTAAATTCCGCTACCACGTCCTCTGAATGATGGAACCAGTTGGAGCCGGATTCCGTTAATTCTGTGGCACCGCCAATGCGATGTCCCGGCGTCAGGCACAGACCGCTGAAAAGAGTTCCTCTTTTTCCAAACAGGCACCAATCGTGCTCCGTCCAGTCCGTTGCGGCGCATAGAAACTGGGGAACCTCTCCCGCCAGTATAGCAAATTTATCTTCTTGGTCATCGTTCTGATGAGAGCCGTACAACAAACGGTTTAAATATTCCGCGCCGCCGCTGATGGCAAAACCGTTGTCTGTCGGCGTATAATGTGTTTTCGGGTTCATAATCTTCCTCTCCTTTTTATTCAGGAATGGTCTATCTGCTGATGCTGACGCCCATAACGCCCAGAATCACTTCATTTGCCACGGCTTCGATTTTGACGCCGGCAAGTTCTTTACCGCTATGTAACCGAATTCTCTGGACGGTGGCGTGGTTATAGTCATTAAAATAGAACGACTCGTTTTCTGTTTGCAGTGCCGGCACAAGCCAATCGTCAATGTTGCGCGGATACACAAGGGAGACCGCTTCTTCGCTGCCATCAGCGTAGAGAACCGTCATTCGTGCATTTTCCACGCCAGTCTGCATGGAGTTAGTGGTAGAAACGAAGAGGATCGCCAGTTCCTGCCCGGTGCCGGAAAGGGGGATGGTGGTCTCCGTGGGGAAATTGTCCCAGATGGAAACGCAGGCAAGGTTGTCTCCTGCCTCCGGCGTAGTAAAGGGAATGCCGGATTTTGTTGTTATCCTGCCCCCTGCTTTGCGCAAAGCGCTGTCATCTACCACAAGCTGGTTATGACCGCCATGGTTCCATTCCCAGGCATAGCGCCCGTTGGCAAAAACGCCGATGGAATAGCCTTCCGGTCGGGGACTTACGTATTGCTGCTGATGAACGTCCATCATCTTGCAGTTAAAATGTCCGGCTATATCCACGGATTCAAAAGGCTTTTCAGAAAGGGGTGCCTGTAAAACTTCTTTTTCTAAAATTTCATAGTCTGCGGCCAACCAGGCGTCAAACATACCGGCTTTTGTCCGGATAAAGACCGTGTGATAACCCGGAACGGATTTGGTTTTGGCATAGATCTTGTTGCCAACGATGGTCACATCTTCAAGACACCGGGCAATATCCAGCACCTCTACCGGCGTGCCATCTGCTACTTCAAAGACAATATCATTACCGGCAAATACACCGCCCATAAAGGACAGGTGTGGCTTCTTAGCGCCACCATGCGTCACCTGCAGGGATATGCGGCCGCTTTTTTCTGTCTGAACCATAAGGAAACTGCTCTCCGGTGCTGCCGCAATCTTATAGGAAACCGGCTCGCCATCTAAGAGAACAGACGCCACTGAACCCGTGCGCATAGGAATCCGCACAGTTTTCGTTTCAGCGGTGGGACAGTAAATTTCAAAGGTCTCCCGATTTCCCTGGCGCGTGTAGTGCAGACTGATATCGGCAAGGCTCAGGTTCGCGCTCTCCCATTCTTCCGGGAAGCCGGGCGCAATCAGGACGGAATTTTCCAGGGTGTTAAACCGGATACCGAACAAACCCTCCATGACCAGACGCAGATACATACCGGACACATCCGTAAAGTCAAGATCGGCAAGATCTGCCGTGCAGCGGGAAGACTGAACATGCGCTGCCATTCCCGGGTTCTTACCGGCAAAATAGCAATCCACGATTCCGTCTAAAATTTTCTTACCCTCTTCTTTTAAACCCAGTTTGTAGTACATCAGGGCAAGATGAGCATTTTCTGAAGGGAAGATGCCGTAAGTAGAATACTTTTTCGGTCTCCAGTCAGAGCAATATGAAAGCCTTCCTCCCAGACCGGGGGTTTCAATACTCTTGATATAATGTTCCGTATATTTCAGAATGGTGTAAGCCTGAAAATCGTCGACAATATCGCAGTCAATCGCAAGATATGCCGTGGAAAGTTCCGGCGAGGGATGAACCAGGCAGTTTCCTACGGTATCGACGGACTCCGCAATAATCCCCCGATCTGCCAGCCAGAGTTTGTCCTGCACTGCTTTTTTGATTTTTTCCGCACGCTTTGCAAATATCTCTGAAGATTTTCCCAGCTTCTTTGCCAGAATTTCCATGATGCGGTTTGCCCGGTAGTTATAGGCACTAGACTGAGCGCAACCGGCGCCGTTATAGGAATGGCCGTCAGAAATCCAGGTATTTAAGAAGTTCTGGTAGAGTCCGTCATGATCCGGGTCAAAAATTCGCTCTTCCCAATCAAGCATCGCGCAGAATTCATCAAAATGCTCCTCGGCGAAGGCTAAATTACCTGTCCACTGAAGATAATAAAGCATCATGTCAAAGGCGCATTCCTGCATGTTATAGTAAGCCGCTTTCTCTCCGATAAAGAAGGGCAAAAAGCCGCTGCTGTTTTCAATGTTATGATAGGGGGAGGGGTCGTTGGGGTCGCCCTCTCTTGCCCCTTTTCCGTCAAACCAGACTTTTTCCTCGCCCTCGTTTTTCACCATCTGGGCAAGGTGTGTCTCCATGGTTTTCTCTACTCTGTCCCGCCAACCAAGTGCCGTGGGCGCATACCAGTTACGCCAACCCAGGAAGGGGGCATGGTAGCCAAAAGCACCATGGTGAAACGAGTTTCTGTGCCAGGAGGCGTCTAAGGCAATGACGGTTGGTACAATGGTTAAATCTAACGGAAGTTCGGGAGTTTTTAAGTTGATGCAGGCAAATTTCTGATAAATCTGCTGCTTGATATACGAAATCGGATCCGGGTGGTTCAGCCAGCCTTGCAGCGTTTCGTCATCTGCATTATGAAGCACAACAATGTAGCCGTCAAAGGTCTCGCCGGCATTGATAACGGCTGAAATTCTGACAACCTGATCATCCTCATGTTCCGGCGCGCTGCCCAGAAAAGAGCTGGGATAGGGTGCTTCCAATGCCTTTGCAGAGCCGGTTGTAACTTCTGCATCAAAACTGGTGCCGATATGCACGGTGTTGCCGCCGGGACGGCTGACTTTTGCACTGTTTTTGCCACAGGTTACGGTGTTGCCGGCGCAATCGCTTGCATGGAAATACCGCTTCTTTTCATCTTTATATTCAAAGCGGCCGATAAAATCCGTCAATCCGCCAAAACCGGCGGTAAAGAACACCCGTTGGTCGGTTTTGATGGTGTAATGCACCAAGAAACCGTCATCGGGCAAAAGCGGATAGGTCTCCATATTCACCTGCACGTCAGGGAACCAAGGAGACATCTGCGTCAATTCATATTCCACCCAGCCGTTCTGATAGTCCGTTTTTATATCTTCAGAATTATGGAACCAGCGGGAACTGATATCCATATCTCCGGAATAGAAAAATCCAACTCGCTGACCGGGAGTCAGAGCAAGACCGCTGGTCAAGGTGCCACATTTAGAGTAGAAACTATAGGTATTTTCCACCCAATCTGTCACGGCACCCATAAACTGGGGGGCGTCACCGGCAAAGGTACAGAACCTTGCCTCTTTGTCATCATTTTTATGGGAACCATAAAGTGTACGGTTAAAAAGCTCAGAGCTGCCACAGATAGAAAAACCGTTTTCTGTCGGCGTATAATGGCTGTTTGTCTGCATCGCATATCGCTCCTTTTTATGCACATTTCTCTGATTATACTATAGCATTACGGGACCCGTTAGTCAATCGGAAAGCCTTTTTTGCAAAAGAAAAAGAAAAAACAGTCCTATTTCCGATAAAAAAGAAGACCCTCCGCAGAGCGGAGGGTCTCAAAAAACAAATTAATAACCAACTTTTTCCCAGCATTCGAAGGGAGCAGCCAGTTCTTCGCTGATGTAGACCTGAGTTTTCTTGGTCTGGAGCATGGTGCTGGGGAGGTACGGTGTGATGGGGCCGTGTGTACACAGACGGCTGGTCATTCTCTGCCAGGAAGAGAATGTACCGCAGGTTGCCAGTGCATGAACTTCGATTCTTTCCTTAGCACGCATAACATCTAAGGGACCAATGGTTGCTGCGCAAGGCGGAACATTTGCGATATCACCGGACTGACCGAAGGTACCGTTTAAGGAGTTCTGCATAATGGTCATCGGGTGCAGTTTAACGATCTGAGCCGGCTGGTTCAGCCATTCTTCGATGTCACCGCTGCCGATGAATTCCGGAATCGGATCAACGAATGCCATGTGACCTGCCCAACCCGGAGAAGTAGAAGCGATATCAGCACCTGTACCTTCTGTGATGTCATCAATGATCTTGGAGTAATCTTTGATGTTTGCATTGGTCGGGAAGTGAACGTTTTCCATGGGCATACGGAGTTTTTCATCAATCTGATAGTAGAGGTATTTGATCATGGAATGAGCAAAACCTGCTTCGTAGGTGATGGGAGCGATGTTACCTGCTTCATCAGCCCATTCATCTTCAGCTACCAGGTGAACCTTAGAACAGTCAACACCAAAGTAGTTGATCAGCTGAGCCAGAGGAATATAGGTATCGGGTTCGGGGTTGCCCAGAATCATGGTGAAGCTCTTACCTGCTTCAGAAGCAGCGCGGAGACGTTCAAACAGGGTAGCAATCAGAACCGGATGGGGGTTCATCATAACTTTTACGTCAAATTCGGGATGCCACCAGGGCTCTCTCTTTTCCAGGTCCTTACCGCTCAGGCTGCGAACATATTCGCAAACTTTCTTGTCCTTAAAGGGGACAAATTCATGAGGCTGGAAATCAAATTTTGTTGCGGGATCAATAATGAAACTCATTTTATAATCTCTCCTTTTAAAATTGTATTTTTAACATTAAACCATTGGTCAACAATGATTAAATTTGCCAGGTTGCCTTTCCGGATCTGCCCCAGTTCAGGCATATTCAGAAGACGGGAGGGGTTTAAGGATGCATACTTAAATACATCGCAGATAGAGCCGCCGGTGTGAACCATCATGTTATGACAAGCCACATCCAGCGTCAGCTTGGAGCCGGCAATATCGCCACCCCAGTCAAAGTTAATATCGTGTGCCTCTTCAAGACCGGGCAGCGGCGGGCCGTCTGCCACGAAAGAGTCAGCAATCAGAATGATTTTATCCTGTCCCTTAATTTTCTTAACGAGACGGATCATGTAAGGATGAACATGAACGCCCATGGAGTCCACAATCAGTTCAGCGTAAATATCGCTATTATAATTAACAGTTTCATCCACACAAACGCCACGGACTTCCGGATAGTTCTCTAACGTACCGGTTGCGTTGGTATGATGAGTGCCCAGTTTCAAGCCATAAGGCATCAGGGCTTCAATCTGTGCCGGAGTTGCCTCAGAATGAGCAACGGAGAACACGATTTCGGGGATTTCACGTTTTACATATTTAACAAAATCCGTAATCCCTTCGCGCTCGGGGGCAACGCACCAAACCTTCGCCATCCCTTTCGCCGCTTCTACAACTTCCGCATAGTCCTTTTCAACCACAGCGTCTTTCCAGACATTTTTCTCCTTATCGCAACCAAAGTCCGGATTCAGGTAAGGACCTTCCATATAAACGCCCAGAATGTTTTTACATTCTCCGGCAGCAATGGCATCCTTGAACTTTTTAATCGCGTTCAGATGCTCTTCCTTGTTCATGCTGTAAAACAGCGCGGGAAGCACGGAGGTTACACCATGGTCAAGGAGGGTTTTGGAGCATTTCACAGGATCATCGTGAAAATATGTATCGCCGTCAGCGTGGGTATGGATATCAATCAGACCGGGGCCCACATACTGACCGCCGGCATCCAGCACCTCTGCGCCGTCGGGAATTGAAAGTTTTTTACCGAAATCAACAATTTTATCATCTTCAATTAAAATCACGCCATCCGGAATATAGTGATCCGGCATAACGATGACAGCATTTTTAATCGCTAACATATTGATTACTTCAGGCTTCCGAGAAGCTCTTTCCCTTCTTTAATAATAAATTCAGCAACGCCGGCTTTAAATCTGGAACTTCTTGCCTCGTAGCCACCCTCATCATAAGAGTCCTGCATGGGGAAGTAACCTTCAGAACCGTTAGAGAGACAGCAGGGCAGAATCATATCAAAGCCGCCGGCTGCTTTCAAGCCAAGACCGATACCGGTAAAGGGTTCACCGGGGATACCGATAATGGCAACAGGGCCGATCGCCAGAGCAGAAAGACGCATATCAAAGGTATCCGGTGCATTCTCTAAACGAACCATTCTGCCTGCTTCTGCTACGATGGTGGTCAGCATCATGCCCTCATAAGGCAGTTCAGAATCCTTGCCTGCATTGTGCAGGTCGTTGATTCTGTGTGCCTCCGGCAGATCCTTGGGATCAGGCTTATTGGAGGGAACATCAATAACCTTCTGGGCAGGAATCAGAGAATCTACATCAACATACTGCACCTTGTCATACGCCTGCAGCACACCGCCGGTTACAACACGGGCAATATATTTTGCGTGATTATAGCCTCTGGATACATCGTCAAAGTCCATAAACATATCATTTAAGTAGCCGCCGGTGGGGTGAACATTCACATGGTTCACATCACCCTGAGCGCCGTTGAAGAAAATACATTTGGTGTTATCTAAAATCTTTTCAACGGTTCCGCGCAGAAGACCGGGCCAGTCAGCTGAAATCTTGCAGCCGCCAACAACATCAGGATGGTTGGCGAAGTTAACAAATACGATAGTCTCCGCACCTTCGCGGTCAAAGCGCATAACATTTACGCTTTCATCCGTTTCACCAACAGGACGGACAATGTCCGGATTGTTCACACCGGGGTTGGTTCTGGTGCTTCCGTCTTTCATGATATAGCGACGGACGAAAGCAACATTGGGAGCTGTACCTTTTCCGTAACCCATTTTTGCGTCTTTTAAGTCTTCTAACGCAAACTGGGCAACGTTTTTAATTTTATGAGCAACAAATGCAGTATATTCAGCAATCAAAGCATCTTCCGTTTCCAGTTCCATGAAAGGACCGGTATGGGTATGGGTACAGGAGATAATAATATTCTCCATAGGAACACCCGTTACCTCGCTGACACCTTTTCGGAAATAAGAAGAAAGGTCCTGGGGAATACCGCAATGATCCATGCTGATTAAAAGGGTCTTTACATCGCCGCTGGCAAGAGCCAGAGCGTTAATTTCCAGTTCATCTAAAACACCGTCGGCTAAGCGGGTCTTAAAATAGCCTCTCATAGGGATTCCCATGGGCGGCGTTATGTTAACACGGGCAAATCCGGCTTTCAAACAATTCATAGTGAACCTCCTGTTTTTTCATAAAGTCATACATCATAATCATATCATTAAACACAAGCAATGTCAACGATTTTCTTTCGGTTTCTTTCGCTTTTTCCGGTTTTGAAAGAGAAGCGAAAGTCAGATATTGGAAGTCGGCAGGCATCAGCCCGTAAGGCTGCTTATAAAAAAAGAACTGTAGTTAAAAACTACAGTTCTTTTGGGTTTATCTGTTTAGAATTCTTTTTTCAATTCAACGCCGTTTGCGTCCTTATCCAAAGAGCCGGTCAGGAGTCTGATAAAGTCAATCAGCGCCCAGATGCTGCCGCCAACAGCCGTGCAGCAAGTTAAAACGATTTTAATAATACCGTACTTTGTATAGCCCAGATAAAAATCGTGAATACCGATAGAGCCAAGGAAAAACGCCAGTAATACGGCAACCAGTTTGGATTTCTGTTCGCCGCCCACAGCCACTTTTGCCGCCTGAACTGCCGCACCGCAATTTGTGCAAATAGCGGCACCGGGGTTAATTTCCTTTCCGCAATTGGAGCAGAACTTATCTCCATCGCCCTTTGCAAAGCCACAGCTCATGCATGCAACTGCATTTTCATTGATTTCTGAACCACAATTTTTACAATACATACTCTTCACCTCTTATAAAAAAATAATAATTTTTATAATCCAATTCACGGTTGTAACGACTGCAATCCCCCACAATAAGACTCTGTGAATCGGGTGCCGGAAATCAAACAGGATATACAAAAACACATAGGGCATAAAAAAGATTACCACATTATATCGCGCTGCCTGAACAAAATCAAGTTTCAGGAGCGAAAGGAACGCCCGTGTCATCCCGCAACCGGGACAAGGGAAACCGAAAAATTCCAGAAACACACAGGTTATTCCATAGTGCTTCATAACGGCATAGCCCACGGCAAAATAGATCCCCAGAAACAGCAGAAGCAACATCCGCTTGCATCCCGTTTTTCGTGCAATCTCAGCCCTTTGCATTATAATCTGCACAAATCAGGTTAGTTGCTTTAAATAGCTTATGGTAATAAATAAAGGGACCCACAACAATCAAACTGCCAAGCACATTCCAGAGCCAAAAATCCGCGCAGGAAAATTGATAAGACAGATTTCTTCTGCAAATTTCCTTGCCGATTCGGTTGGAAACCTTATGGAACCAGACAAGATATGCAATGCCGAGCGTGATCGGCCCGATCAGGAAATAAAGCAGGCAAAAATGCATGGTTTTCTTTCCGTCATAACGACCGGCAGCCGTGTTAATACTGTTGCTGACAGAAGACATAACAACCAGACCATAAATCCCCAGTGTAATAATCGACAAAAGGATATACTTCACCAGGCCCTTATTGGTCTTGAGTTTTCGCGCCGGGACAGAACCTCCCTGCACGGCGCAACCGCATTTTACACATACAACTGCACCCTCGTTAACCTCTGCACCGCAGGAACTACAAAATTTCATAATAAACCCCCAATTTTCGACATAAAAACATGTCGAATTTTATTACATTGTACCATAAAATTTATATTTTTTCAAGGGAAAGATGCAGAATTATATGAAACCAGTCGCGTAACAGAACATTTTCAGATATTCCACAGCCGGGTCAAAATGAGGGAGGCGTTTTGTTTGCCAAAACCTATTGCCATCCCCCCGTAAATTTGTTATACTACAAATAGAACTATCTATGACCAAACGATAACAGGAGTCAATTCCATGAGACATATCAGAAACATCGGCATCTTCGCGCACGTTGATGCCGGAAAAACCACCTTATCGGAGCAGATTTTATCCCATGCCGGCGCCATCCGTTCTCTGGGCAGCGTGGACTCGGGAACGGCCCATACGGATAACCTGCCCGTTGAGCGCAGAAGGGGAATTTCCGTTAAGGCGACCTGTGTGTCCTTTACCTATCAGGATGTTCAGATTAACCTGATTGACACGCCGGGGCATGTGGATTTTTCCGCAGAGGTGGAACGCTCTATGTGGGCATTAGACGGTGCTGTTTTAGTCATCTGTGCCGTTGAAGGGGTACAGCCCCAGACAGAAGTTTTATTTGAAGCAATGGTCCGGCAGAACATCCCCGTCGTCTTTTTTATCAACAAAACAGACCGGGAAAACGCCAATGTCTCAGAAGTTTTGGCGCAAATCAAGCGGCTCCTGACACCGAAAGCTGTCATCCCATCGGATACCGCCGCTGTCAGCGAACTCCTTTGCGACCACTGGGATGAACTCCTGGAGCAATATTTAAACGGAGAAACTTTTTCCCAAAGTCTTTTGAACGAAAAATTGACGGAACTGGCTCACAGCGGCAAGGCATATCCCGTCCTCTCCGGTTCTGCCTTAAAAGATGACGGCGTCATAGATCTCCTTGACAGCATTGTCACCTATCTGCCCGCCCCCAAAGAAGAGAGCGGACTTTGCGGCGTTGTCTTTGCCGCACAGCAGGATAAAAATCTGGGCAGAGGAGTTTGGGTCCGGCTTTATGGCGGCTCCTTAGAAGCCAGAGAGTCGCTTACCTTTGATGGGGACATTGATCCCACCACCGGCGACCCCAAACAGGTGCAAAACAAAATTACACAGATTCACGATGCTGACCTGAACCCATCCGGCAGGATTTCTTCCGGGGAAATCGGCGTCATTTATGGACTGCACGATGTCGGGATCGGGCAGATTTTAGGCGATCCTGCCCTGCTCCCCAGGCAAATTGAGCCGGGCCAGTTGCGGACGCCCCTCATCACCGTTCAGGTCATTCCGGAAAAGGCCGAACAGATGCCGGATCTGCGCCGCGCCTGCGAGATTTTATCCGGCGAGGATCCCCTTTTGGAAGTGCAATACATCCGGACATTCAACGAACTCCATCTCCGGGTTATGGGCACCATACAGTTAGAAATTATTGCAGAATTACTGGAAACCCGCTTTGACCTAAAGGTAACATTCGGCAGCCCGGCTATCATTTATAAAGAAACCATTTCAACTCCCAGCGAAGGCTTTGTAGACTATACCATGCCTAAGCCCTGCTGGTCTATTATGAAATTTATTGTTGAACCGGCAGAAAGAGGAAGCGGCGTTACCTTCACCTCCGAAGTTCCGGTCAGAAAAATTATGGTGCGGTATCAGCATCAGGTGGAACAGGCCATCCCCCTTGCCCTGAACCAGGGGCGGCTGGGTTGGCAGGTAACGGACGTCAACATCCGGCTCATTGATGGGCAACATCATTTGGAACACACCCATCCCCTGGACTTCATCGTAGCAACGCCCATGGGCATTCAGGATGCCCTGGAACGCGGGGGCAGCACCCTGCTCGAGCCCATCCTTGCTGCGCGGTTTATCCTGCCCGGCGAGCATGTCGGCCGGGTTATGAGCGATGTAGTTGCCATGCGGGGCGAAGTCGTAGACAGCACCCACGACGGCGACCGGGTAATTTTAAATGCATTAATCCCGGTTCAGTCAAGCCTTGACTATTCCATCACGCTCGCCACCTTTACCAGTGGTCGGGGCACTATGAGCGTCCAGCTCCACGGCTACAAGGAATGCCCCTTGGAACTGGGTGCTACCGCTAAACGAAGAAGTGTTGACCCCTTAGACACCAGTAAATATATTCTTGCCGCCAGAAGCGCCTTAGAGGGCGGTATCTTTAATTTAGATTAAAAAAAAGCTGACCTGAAAGGTCAGCTTTTATAATGTTATTTTACTTTTTTCAAAGGCTTTCATCAGCACAATGCCCAGCACAATGCCGGCGACACCCTGAACACCGTTTGCCGGAATATTAACCGCCGAGGGAAGAAAGCCATACAGAAATCCTTCGAATATAAAATATCCAAGAACCATCGCAATCTCAGCCGCAATACCGCTGACGAGCCTTGCCAACAGGTTGCCCATTCTCTTATGAAGGAACTGGAAACCGTAAAAAGCAATCAGCGCCATAAGGCCTTTAATAATAAACGTGGCCGGTGCATACGTCACATATCCGGAGAAAACATCTGCCAGCGCAGAACCAAGACCCGCCGCCAGAAACCCGTATGCAGGTGAAAGCAGCCAACCTGCCGTCAACACAATCCCATCGCCCAGATTCAGATATCCTTTGAGGGGGGACGGAATCTTAATAATCATGGTTGCCACACAGGCAAGCGCTGCCATCAGAGCAGCCAAAACAATTTTCTTTGTATGTTTGTCCATCTTTATCTCGCTCCTTTACGTTGTAACGAGAATAGTATATACCAAGCCTGACCATATAACAATTACCAGATTAGCAGAATTTTATATGACCAGATAAAGAGGACGTGAACAACCGTCAGCCTTTAAGGAAACAAGGTGCTTTTATTATAGATCACTTCATTTCCAACAAGGAACAAGATATTCTTTGCCGGATTCCAGACCCTGTCAAAGTCACTGTCAGGGTACGGGAAATTTCCGATATGAGGACACAGCTCCACCGTTATGGTTGGTTTATAAAATTTGCGGTACACATAATCAAAAAACGACCCGCCATCCCCCGTTGCGGTTTCCTTATATTCAATAAAGCCGGTATCTTTTTTTATGACTCGATTCATATAAGTAGGCGTTTCCGGGTTCTCCGCCCAGTAAAAGATTTCCCCCTGGGTATGAAAAGAGACATAGGCGCCAAATACATTACGGTCCACATATGCAGAAACAGCCATCGTTTCCGGCTCGGTGTTCGGTGCATCACCGTTAAACCCTGACGAACCTTTTGGATTCTTATTTCGCTTGGAAGACCAGTCCTTATCGTAATTCCAGTTTAAATCAACCCCACGAACATTGGCCTTCCATGAAGAATAGCCATACTTTGCTCCTTCAAAAAGTTCCATTGCCGCAACTTCATCAGGAGTTTGCGTTGCTTCGATGCCATTCTGAACCAGATTAACGCCATCAGGATTGACCATAGGCACAATGCAGAAGGTTATGTTATCCAGAATTTCCTTAGGATTATACTGCCCCCACATGCTACCGCTTCTGTAAGCATAAGCGTATCTGTCAATAGCATACATCAGATAAGTGGTTGAGATATACTCCCGCGCATGGTGCGTCCCACAGACAAACACCTTATCCGAACCCCGTCCAAACTCAACAAGCAACAGTTCCCTGCCCTCCACGGATTGCCCGATAGAGGATGTTGCTTGTTTCACTCGCAATGAGGCGATATTTTCCAATAACATCAGGCGAAGCCCACATCATTTGCTACAAGGCAAACAGCATTAAAAAAAACACCTTCGTCTATCAGGAGAAAGGTGTTTTTGGTTGAAAGAACCCAATGGTTTAGATGCCAATGAGCCGAAGGCGCACTCGTAAAAAGGTGGTAGCGACAGCGAACCGTTGTGAGCGCGTTTACAAACGAACAGGTTAGCCGAGCGTGCCTTTTTACGAAAAAGGAGGAACAGTGAAGCAAGTGACTGATTTTTTGCATAAAAAAATCGGAACAAGCGTAACTTGTTCCGACGTGGCTTTCACGTACATAATAGATACATATAAAAAACCTTTTCATATCCAAAGGTACTACGCGTTTATTTTATATAAGCTGCAGGATCAACATACTCGCCGTCAACCATCACTTCATAATGTAAGTGTGCACCGGTTGCTTTTCCTGTTTTACCGACAGTACCGATAGATTGTTTTGCCGTAATCTCATCGCCCTTTTTAACATTAGTTGTTGCAAGTTGGGCATACAAGGTTTTTACATTACCGTTTTCTACAACAACATAGTTACCTTTTTCAGAATCGAAACCTACATCCGTCACAGTGCCGATTATAGTAGACACAACAGTTGTTCCTTCAGGAGCTTTAATATC
Organism: Clostridia bacterium; assembly: GCA_045132895.1. Classification (GTDB taxonomy): domain Bacteria; phylum Bacillota; class Clostridia; order UBA1381; family UBA9506; genus UMGS755. Next base: position 4,086 of record JBGUTC010000112.1, on the reverse strand, counting down.
TATACCATTGTGTTCTTTAACTTCTTTTGTGATAGGATGTTCTCTTTTGCCGAAGCTCAAGGAAACTTCTCCGTCAACCGGATTGGTTTCGATGTCTGCATCAAATTTAATTTCTTCAAGCAAAATGCTCTCATTTTCGTTTATCGTTACATCAACTTCGGTTTTAGGCTGAGAAAATTTTTCCGCTTGCTTATCAGAAATAAGGTTCGGTTCGCTTACTGCGGACACAACTTCGCCACCATCTATATCATAAAAAACGATTCCGGTATCATCAGCATTCAGAGTTCCTTCTATTGTGCGGAATTTCATATTTGATTTCATCTTATCAATGAGTTTAATATCGTTCACCAAATTCGAAATAGGATAATTCGTTTCAAGGTTTTCGTCAATAATTTTGAATAAATCAGGTGATTTGTTTATAAACTCCTTATTAAGTTTCTGGTTGATAAACTCCGACATAAATTGCTGACCTATTTCAATTCTTGTCATATCTCCTTGAGTATATCCGTTCCCTTCATTTGACCGTCTGAACTGTAGCAAACCGCATACTTCAGAACCATTGAGAACTTGTCTTCCTTTGTTGAGATTTATGTGCAGGTCTTTATGCGGATCGTCATATTTCATATCCATTGGGACATCAATTTCGATTCCACCAACACGATCCACAATATCCTCAACTGCGGAAATATTTACTTTTGCATAATATGTGATTGGGATAGATAATGTATCGCTGACTGCATCAATTACTTTTTGATTTCCGTTTTCACTATTAAGAATTTCACTCAATTTGACTTTTCTATTCAAATCCTTTGAGATAAACGCTGTATCTCTTGGTATTGATGTTCCGGTAATATTTCCGTCTTTAAAAGATAAAACCATAACAGTGTCAGCTCTGTTATTCTCATCAACACCTAATATAAGAAAATTAAAGTTGTCATTTTCTCTTGCATCAGTATTAACCGCCAACAACTTATTTTCGTATTCGTTAATGAATTTACCATTAATAAATCCGCTTGCCAAAACTGTACTAAATAATATCACAAGCGCAAGCACAATAGATATAATAACTGTTTTTCTGTTTAATTTTACTTTGTTCTTAATCATTGTAAACCTCCTTTTGAGTGTCTGTTTATCACTCGTCATTCCCGTTGTCAAAGCAACTCTTCTTCGGTTTCCAGAAACAAGTAATGTAAGTATTGTATTAATGTAATTTATTTCCTGCTCTTCAGACATATCTCTGACAACCGCCAAATCGCATGAAATCTCGCATTCTATATCAGCTTGTTTGGAAATGTAGTATACAGTGGGATTAAACCAGTGAATGCACTTCACTATGCTGATAAACCATTTATAGATAATATCTTTGCGTTTATAATGAGTTATCTCATGGGCCAAAACATTATGAAGCTGTTCCGGACTCATTTCAATTGCAGGTAAGAGCAATGTCGGTTTAAAAACACCTATCATAAGAGGTGACGATATTTCCTCGCTCATTCTGGTTGTTATTTCTCTATTAGTATAATTTAAAAGTTCCGGACAAGATATTACACTGGATCTTCTGCGGAGATTAAACAGAAAAAGAATATAGCCGATAATCTTATACGAGAAAGTCAGAATCATACCTACAAGCCATATAAATGCCAAAGCATATACTTTACTTTGAGCATATTCAGTAATTGCTTCTATCTTGCTATTAGAACTCTCCTCTTCTCTGGCATTCGCAAATGTCTCTTGCTCTTCCATTTGAATTGGCTTATAGATTATAGCTTCATTCTGTTCGATTTCAATCATTCCCGAGTTAGGCACTATCTGCGTCTGTTCCGGAATTGAGATTCTAATTGGAAGTACCATAGATACTAATACAACAAGCCACATATAATAATGCCAACTGCTTGAGAAAGTCTTTCTTGTAATTGGCCGCAAGATTGTTAAAAATAATGTGACTACAGTACCTATTAAAGAGGTAATCAGAATTGCTTTAAACATGTACACAAACATTTCCTATTCCTCCCTGTCAACAAAGATAGCTTTCAGCTCCTTTAGTTCTTCATCTGTGATTGACTGTTCCTCGAAAAGAGAAACAGCAAAATCTCTTATTGATCCTCCGTATAAACTTGATATTAAATTTTTGGTTTGAGACTTACGGTAATCTTTTTGAGAGATAACCGGGGTGTAATAATATAGCTTGCCTCGCTTTTCAGCAGACAATGCTCCTTTTTCAACAAGCCTTGTCAAAAATGTGCCTATTGTTGTTTTCTTCCATCCCTTGTTTTCGAAAGCTTCAACGATGTCAAGAGAAGTAATTGGTCTGTTTTCACTCCATATTACTTTCATCACCTCAAGCTCTGCATCAGAGATGTTTATATTTCTTTGCGCCATAGAAATACCTCCAAACTTTCATCCTACAAACGTAGTTTATATTTATATACTACACTTGTAGTTTGAATTTGTCAATACTTTTTTGAAAATTTATTACAAATATAGCAAGCCCTCCGACACAATATGCCGAAGGGCTTCACATTATCTACCTTCTTAATTTTATTTTAAAAAGACGATAACCTCATTTCTGAAATTACCGCCTTCTTTTATCGTTATTTACTTTTGTTAGGATATATATCCTGTATGTTATAGCTTACATCCATTACGTAGTCACGTCAGATTTTTATACTATTTATGCCGTTGTCTCCTGTTCAAGACTGGTTGAAACGGTGGGTGCATCTACTGTTTTTTATTCAAATGGAATTTTTGAAAATTGCCCGAAAAGTGCGTAAAAATGCGGTCAAAACAGATTGCATCTATTTTGACCGCAAATTCTGGAAGAGCCGAATGATTTAGATGCCATATAAAAATAAGCTTTGCGTAAGCAAAGCCACCTTGACTTTTTCCTTATTCACTATTACTTATTACTTTCCAAAAATCCGTACAAAAAATATTTTAGGGAATAGTGAAGAGTGAATAAGTAATAAGTAAAATCCGCACACTTTCGTGTACGGATTTTTGGCTCCCCGAGTTGGACTCGAACCAACGACAACAACGAGTTGAAACCAGCACTTCATTCTTCGCACCTTAAAAGGCACTCGAATTCAGTGGGTTTCGGCCAATTCTCGCCCTCCCTCTCCCTGCCACCGGCAGCGGTCGGGCTCGAACCAGTTAACATCCGCTCCGCGGCTGTTAACCTAGTGTAGATGGTCTGAGTAAAACAAAAAAAACACTAAAAAAACCACCCTAATGGGTGGTCTTTTTAGTGGCTCCCCGAGTTGGACTCGAACCAACGACAACGCGGTTAACAGCCGCGGGCTCTACCGACTGAGCTATCGAGGAATATAAAGGCAGAGAGTATTCTCTGCCTTGTTTTTTTGTTCCGGCGATGATCTATTTTCCCAGGCGGTCGCCCACCAAGTATCTTCGACGCTAAGGAGCTTAACTACCGTGTTCGGGATGGGAACGGGTGGAACCTCCTCGCCATTATCACCGGATCTTAAGGATAACTTTGTACCCTCATAACTAAACAAAGCAAATATTGGGAATCTCACATATTAAACCTTGGTCAAGCCCTCGGTCTATTAGTATCAATCAGCTGAATGTGTTACCACACTTACACCCTTGACCTATCAACCATGTAGTCTACATGGGACCTTACCAGATTACTCTGTGGGAGATCTTATCTTAAGGGGGGCTTCACGCTTAGATGCCTTCAGCGTTTATCCCGTCCGTACATAGCTACCCAGCCATGCCCTTGGCAGAACAACTGGTACACCAGTGGTACGTCCATCCCGGTCCTCTCGTACTAAGGACAGCTCCCTTCAAATCTCCTGCGCCCGCGACAGATAGGGACCGAACTGTCTCACGACGTTCTGAACCCAGCTCGCGTACCGCTTTAATGGGCGAACAGCCCAACCCTTGGAACCGAATTCAGCTCCAGGATGCGATGAGCCGACATCGAGGTGCCAAACCTCCCCGTCGATGTGGACTCTTGGGGGAGATAAGCCTGTTATCCCCAGGGTAGCTTTTATCCGTTGAGCGACGGCAATTCCACTCTCATACCGCCGGATCACTAACTCCAACTTTCGTTCCTGCTCGACCTGT
>JBGUTC010000111.1:0-33518 GCA_045132895.1 Clostridia bacterium | reverse complement strand
TTGACTGATGTCCAAGAAGTGCATCTACACCCCAGCCGCCATCAAGAAAGACTTTAATCTCCGCATCTATTGCGAATTGAAGAATCTGTCTTACATCTGTTATATTGACCATCTTATCATCCTCACAAATTCTTATTTATTTTATAGTATACAGCAAAAATATATATTTTTCAAGAAAACAAAAAACAGACTCAATTTTTTATCAAAATTAAAGTCTGTTTAAATTGGTGCGCCGGTCGAGATACTCTGCGCCAGCGGATTTTCGACCGCCCTTGGCGGTTCCCGAAAATCCTTGCTGTGCTCGAGCTCCGCAGTTCGAATCGCTTCGCTCTTCGCCTGCTTCGACGAACTCCATCGGGAATTCTCACTCCCACGGGCATAAAAAAACAACTTGACCATTTGGTCAAGTTGTTTTTTTGGTGCGCCCGGAGAGATTCGAACTCCCGACCTACTGGTTCGTAGCCAGGCACTCTATCCAGCTGAGCTACGGGCGCAGATGCTATATTTTGTTCTTGTTGCGAAGGAAAATCTCTTTGCAACGGACATTATTATAGCACATAAATATTTAAAATGCAAGTGTTTTTTTAAAAAATGTTAAAATCTAAGTGTTCGTCTATGATACCAGACGGAAAGAACCAATCCCACAGCAAGGAAATTTGTCAAAACGCTGGAACCACCATAACTTAAAAAGGGCAGGGGAATACCTGTTACGGGCATAAGACCGATGCACATAAAAATGTTTTCAAAGGTGTGCGCCGTGAACATAGCGGCAATCCCGATGCAGATAAATGTTCCCAACCGGTCTTTGGAGTGGAGCCCCACATGGATGCAACGGGTAATTAAAAGCACCAGAAGAATCAGGATAATGAGGGTTCCGATGAAGCCGAATTCTTCGCCGATAACGCCGAAAATAAAGTCTGTCTGCTTTTCCGGTAACATTTCCAGCTGGTTCTGAGGGCCCTGCATATAGCCTCTGCCCAAAAACTCTCCGGAGCCGATGGCAATTTTGGACTGGAGCACCTGATAGCCGGCACCGCTTGCATCACGTTCGGGGTTTAAAAATACCAGAATTCTTTCCCGCTGGTAGGTCTTTAAGAGGAAGAACCAGGCAATGGGGCAGAATAAAACAAAGGCGCCCAGGCCGGCGAAGATATATTTAAACGATAAACCGGCAGCGAAAAGCATACACAAAAACATGAGCAGAAAGACCAAAGCCGTTCCTGTATCGTTCTGGAGAATGACTAGCCCTGTGGGGATGATAAAGTGCAGAAATAGTTTTGCCAGCGTCCGGGGATGGTTGACAGATTCCTGCAGGCCGGAAAGATGAATGGAAAAAGTGATACAGAAAGAGAGTTTTACAAGTTCTGAGGGCTGGATGCCGATACCGCCAATACGAATCCAGCTGTTGGCACCGGTTTCATTTTTTCCCTGGCCAAAAAATAACACGAACAGCAGAATCAAAATACTGCCGAGATAGAGAAATTTAGCAATGTCGGTGTAATCTTCGTAGTCAATGCCGGCGATAATAAACATGCCGATTATGCCCATTCCCATGGCAAGGGACTGGACAAGGATTTCTCTGCTTCCCTCGATAGAGTGGGTGGCACTGGCAATCATCAGAAGCCCTAAAAGCGCCAGAATCACAGCGACGAAAATCAAGGCATAATCCAGACATTTAAAATAATCCCGTAAGCTCTTCATGGCAACGCGTCGTTCCTTTCATGAAACATTCTGATTCTATTATATCAAGATTTTTCTTTGACGTAAAGAGAAATTTTTAAAACTTTGTGGACTTTTTGCTTTTTCTGTGATACAATTTCTTTATAAAAGCAGAGTTCCGTAAAATCGAAGGGAGATGCCATTATGATAGAAGGACAACTTCCAAAGGCGTGGAATGAGATGGTAGACAAGCTGTCATTTATGCCTGCTGTGGTGAAAGCGATTGAAAAAATTCACGATACCAACTGGAGTATGGAGCCCAATCGCCATGACCATTATGAAATGGTGTATATTAAAAAAGGCACGGCGACGTTCATGATTGACGGTATCGATGTGAGCATGGTGCCCAATTCGCTGGTCATTATCAAACCCCAGAAATTGCATAAGTTTATGGTTCGGTCGGAAAACTGTGAGCTGATTGTTTTGTACTTTAAATTGCGTCCCCAGCGGGAAACCTCGACCAGTCATGCCTCTTTAAATGACTTTGTGGAGTATATTGAAGATGAGGCCGTTGGTTCCCATGTTTACTTAAAACTGGGCAAGAAGAATGATATTATCCATGTCATCAAGCGCATTTTAAGAGAGAGAATGAAGCTGCAGGTCTGGGGCGATTTCTTAAGCTGCCTTCTGGTTATGGAGTTGTTCGTGCTTTTGTCTAGAACCTTGAAGCAGGAGTGGGAACAGAGTGCAAAGAACCGGAATTTAAAGCTTCATGAACTGTTAAATATTGCAAAAGAATACATTGATAATAACTATGCAAAAGATTTAACCCTGTCCCAGGTTGCAAAATATATCTACCTGTCGGACAGTTATTTTGCCCATTCTTTCAAGGATAAATTCGGCATCAGCCCCAAAAGCTACATTCTGAAAATCCGCATTGAAGAATCTAAGGAACTGCTGGAGAATACGGACATGAAAATCGCGGATGTTGCCCATTCTGTGGGCTTTTCCAGCCAGCAGCGATTTAACGATATCTTCCGGAAATATGCGGAGATGACCCCCCTTAAGTTCCGGCAGATGAAAAAGCAGGAACGCATCAATCGGACAGAGTAGAAACAGCATTGCAGACAGAGGAAAAACCCCTGCTGCAATGCTGTTTTTCAATATTTTTTTTCGTTTATGCCTGCGTTTGTTACAGAATCATTAAATTTTTCTTGAATTTCTTAAAAAAAGATTGAAATAAACCCGGATTCATAGTATTATAATAAAGTAAGGATTTATGCCTATAAAAAGCAGGAGGATGATTATTACGAAGCAGACAGTATGTATTTTATTTGGCGGTAATTCATCTGAACATGAGATATCCCGCGTTTCTGCCGGAAACGTGGTTTCCTTTATTGACCGGGAGCGCTTTAATGTGGTTACGGTCGGAATCGATAAAGAGGGCAACTGGTTTTTGACAAATGCCTCCCCGGAGGAAATGAAGTCAGGAGCCTGGGAACAAGCGCATAACAAGGCCTGTGTTCTGTCCCCCTGCCCCAAACACCATGGTCTTTTGGTGTTTAACAAAAACGGCGATGTGTCCGTGACCCGGGTGGACGTTGTGTTCCCTGTGCTTCACGGAAAGAACGGGGAGGATGGAACGGTTCAGGGTCTTTTGGAACTGGCCGGTATTCCCTATGTGGGCCCCGGTGTATTAGGCTCTTCTCTTTGCATGGATAAGGCTCTTTGCAAAGAGGTTTTAGCAGCAGCCGGCATTCCGGTTACGGAGGGATTTTTCCTCTGGCGGGATCACTACACGGCAGAAGACGTACATAACCGGATTGCAGAATCCTTTGGCTATCCTGTTGTCATCAAGCCTTCCAAAGCCGGCTCATCCGTGGGCGTGGTTTTGGTTTCCTCTCAGGCAGAACTGGCTGATGCCCTTTCTGTTGCGGCAAAAGAGGACGATAAGATTTTAGTTGAACGGTGTGTAGATGCCCGTGAAGTTGAATGCGCCGTTTTGGGAACGACCCAGAAGCCGGCGGCTTCTTGTCTGGGCGAAATCGTGAAAGAGGGCATGTACGATTACGCAACCAAGTATTTAAGCAACACAGCGGGTCTGGAAATTCCTGCCCGTTTGACAGAGGAAGAAACCAACATCATCCGGGAAATGGCGTGCCGTGCGTTTACGGCGGCAGAGTGCCGCGGTCTTTCCCGCGTGGATTTCTTTATTGACAGAAAGACCGGCGCAATTCTTTTAAACGAGATTAATACGTTGCCCGGTTTTACCGATATCAGCATGTATCCCATGCTCTGGCGAGAGACCGGTGTTCCCTATACGGAACTTCTGACAAAATTGTTCGGTCTTGCCATGGGTCAGGAGGACTGAAATGGATAACAGACGAATCGGGCTTTTTGATTCCGGTCTGGGTGGCCTGACGGTCATGAAGGAACTGATGGAACTTCTGCCCAATGAATCCATCGTATATTTCGGCGATACGGGTCGGATTCCCTATGGCACAAAGTCCGTTGATACCGTGGTTAAATATGCCAGAAGCGATATTAACTTTTTACAAACCTTTCACCTGAAAACCATTGTGGCAGCTTGCGGCACAGCCAGCGCTATTGCCTTGCCCCGCCTGAAAGGACAGTTTGACATTCCTCTTCTGGGCGTGACCGAGGCGGCGGGCCGGCAGGCGGCCAGGGTGACGCAAAACGGTCGCATTGGCGTTATCGGAACGGCGGGAACTGTCCGCTCCGGCGCTTATAAAGCCATTATTGAGCAGGAAGACCCGAGCATTGAAACGGTGTCTGTGGCGTGTCCTATGTTTGTTCCCCTGGTGGAGCACGGATACGCGGAAAAGGACGTGGCAAGAATGATTGCCGAGGAATATCTGGAGCCCATTAAAGAGAGCGGAGCCGACACCCTGATTTTGGGCTGTACCCACTATCCGCTTTTAAAGAATGTCATTCGGCAGATTATGGGCGACAATGTAATGCTGATTAATCCGGGAGCCTGTGTTGCCGGAGAAATCAAAAACCAGCTGGAAGCCGACGGCAAGTTGGCGGAACGGCCGGAAGAAGAACAGTATCAGTTTTATGTCAGTGACGTACCTGACGATTTCGTACGTCTTGGGTCTATGTTCTTGGAAAGGCCCATCAACGGTCTGATTTCTCAGATTGATATTGAACAGTACATGTAGGCGCTTGCCTGAAAGATAGGGGAACACTATGGAAACAAATGCATTGATTACCCTGACGGGGCGACAGAGTATTGAAGGCGAAGAAGATAACTACGAACTGACAACGCTGGGGAAATACGTCAAAAAGGGTGACAAGTATTATGTCAGCTATGAAGGAAGCGAAATAACCGGCTATGAAGGCACAACCACAACCCTGAAAATTCAGGATGGGTATGTTTCTATGATTCGGTTTGGCAATTCCTCCACGCAGATGATTTTTGAAAAAGAGAAAAAATATGTCGGACATTATGAAACGCCTTTCGGTAGTTTATCCGTAGGCGTGACAACCAACAGTATGACTGTGGATATTGATGAAAACGGCGGGGAAATTGACCTTGACTACATGGTCGAGCTCAACAATAATCTGCCGGTGCATAACGGTTTGCACTTAAAAATCAGGAAGGTAGGGAATCAGGAGTGACAATTTACGAACAGACAAAGGCATCGATTAAACAGGCGATTGATACGGCATTAGAGGCGGCAAAGGCAGCAGGTGATATAACCTTTGAAGCGGCGCCGGATTATGTTATCGAAGAACCGAGAGAAAAAGAACATGGCGACTTTGCTACCAATGCGGCGATGCTTCTTGCCCGTCAGGCAAAGAAGGCACCTCGCATGATTGCGGAAGCCATCGTTAAGCATTTAAGTACAGAGGGAACTTTTATTAAGAGCGCAGAAGTAGCGGGGGCAGGCTTTGTGAATTTCCGCTTAGACCCGGCGTATATTCGTCAGGTCCTATTTGCTATTGAAAACGAGGGGGAGAACTTTGGTCGCGTTTCTGACGGCGCCGGAAAGAAAATTATGGTAGAATTCGTCAGCGCTAACCCCACCGGTCCCATGCATATGGGAAATGCCCGTGGTGGTGCATTGGGTGACTGTCTGGCAAGCGTTTTAGACTGGGCAGGCTATGATGTAACCCGCGAATTCTATGTTAATGATGCCGGTAACCAGATTGAAAAATTCGGTAAGTCTTTAGATGCCCGTTTTATTCAGGAAATCAAAGGCGAAGACGCTGTTGAATTTCCGGAAGACGGCTACCATGGTGAGGACATCCGTGTCCGCGCCCGGGAATTTATTGCGAAAAACGGTGAAGATCTGATTGATGCGGATGCCGAAACTCGCAAAAAGGCGCTGGTTGAGTTTGCTCTGGAAAAAAATGTGGATGACTTAAAGGCTGACCTGGAAAAGTATAGAATTTTCTATGACGTCTGGTTCAGAGAAAGCGTACTTCATGAAAACGGTGAAGCCCGCAAGGTTGTTCAGGAACTGATGGACAGAGGCTATGCTTATGAAAGCGAAGGTGCTATCTGGTTCCGCGCCACAGACTTCGGCGAAGGAAAAGACGAAGTGCTGGTTCGTGCTAACGGCTTTTTGACTTACTATGCCGTTGATATTGCATATCATAAAAATAAATTCATTGACCGCGGTTTTGACACGGTTATTAACATCTGGGGCGCTGACCATCACGGTCATGTTGCCCGCTTAAAAGGCGCATTGGCAGCTCTGGGCATTGAACCGGAGCGCCTGGAAATCGTTCTGATGCAGCTGGTTCGTCTGGTGTCCGGCGGCGAAGTTGTCCGTATGTCCAAAAGAACCGGTAAGTCTATTACCTTAAAAGACCTTTTAGAGGATATCAGCATTGATGCTGCCCGTTTCTTCTTCAACATGCGTCAGGCAAACAGCCACTTTGACTTTGACCTGGATTTAGCTGTTGAACAATCCAATGAAAACCCGGTGTTCTATGTGCAGTATGCTCATGCCAGAGTTTGCAGCATTCTGCGCCTGTTAGCAGAACAGGGTACAGCGGTTAAACCGGCGGCAGAACTTTCTCTTGATCTGCTTTCTACGCCGCAGGAAATTGAACTGATGAAAAAACTGGCAGACTTCCCGGAAACCATTCGTCAGTCGGCAAACCTGCGTGAACCCAGCCTGATTACCCGTTATGCGATGGACTTGGCTGCAGCGTTCCATGGTTTCTATGCTGCCTGCAAGGTTAATTCTGATGATAAAGCTCTGACAGATGCCCGTCTGAAACTGACGGATTCCGTGCGGACAGTGCTGAAAAATGCGCTGACCGTTATGGCAATTTCTGCACCGGAGCAGATGTAATATTTGGAGGATATACCTATGAAACAGATTGCAAAGCGGGTTTTACTGCTTGTTTTGACAGCTATGTTGACGCTTTCCTGCGCCGTGGTTTACGGCGAAGAACCGACCTATGAGGCGGCATATTTCGACATGGTTCTGTCCAGTCTGGTAAAAAACTATAAATTTGAAATCGACACGGAGAGCATGGCACGGGAATTTGCGGAAATTATTTTAAATGAGCATCCCGAAATGCTTCCTGAGCTGATTGACATTGCCTCCGGTAAGATGGATATGCACTCTGACTACTTTACGCCGGAGGAACTAACGAGTTTTATGAGTTCCTTTCATTCGGAATATGTCGGAATCGGCGTTATGATTCAGAGAACGGTGGGGGCTGTGGAGATTGCCACCGTTTTCCCCGGCAGCAAAGCAGAAGCAGCCGGACTCCGTGTGGGTGATCAGTTTCTGGCGGTTAACGGTCAGGATGTAACGGACTTCACGGTGGAGGAACTGACCGGTTTGATTAAAGGTCTGCCGGAGACTACGGTGGAACTGACCGTTCGTCGCGGGACGGAGGTTCTGACAGTGCAGGCGGTTCGTGGTGCGGTCAATGCCAATACGGTTTCTTATTATGAACTGGAAAACGGCGTCGGCTACATGCAGATTACCTCTTTTAATGATACCACGCCGGCAGAAGTTGACAAAGCCGATGAGCACTTCAGAGGCAAACGAATTAAAAAACTGATTATTGATTTAAGAGATAACCCCGGCGGCGACATGATCAGCGTGGTACATTCTCTGGGCGCCTTTGTTCCCAAGGGGAAAACCGTAGTCAGCATTGAATATGCCCGTTCGGAGCGCAACACCTCATTGCGGAGCGTGGGCAAAGTTAAACAAAAACCTTACTACGATAAAATCGTGGTTTTAATCAATGAAAATTCTGCCAGCGGTGCAGAACTTTTTGCCGGTAACATCCGGGATTATCAGTTAGGCACTCTGGTCGGTGTGACCACGTTCGGAAAAGGCACTATGCAGGAATTTATGAGCCTGCCCACCATTGGCGACAAGCAGCTTGGCGCAATCAAGGTGACAACCGCGGAATATGTTTTGCCCGGTGGGGAACATATTAACGGAAAAGGTGTCCGCCCTGACGTTTGGGAGGCTAACAAAACCGTACGCTTTGACGATTCTGATATGGCACCCTTGGATTTCATGAGAGATTATCAGGAAGGCGATGTCGGGACGGGCGTTTTAGCGCTGAAGCAGCGGTTTTATGCAGCGGGATATTTCGTTGGAGAACTTGACGAGACCTTTGACCGGGAACTGACGATTACGGTCAGACAGTTTCAGAAACAGGCAGGTCTGCCGGCAACCGGTGTGGTTGACTACTTGACTCTCCGACAGTTTACTCAGTACTTAGACCAGGCCAAGGTTCTGGTTGATGAGCAATTTGAAGTGGCATATGAACTTGTTACCCAAACCAAAGAAAAATAACGGAGGTAGCATATGACTGGATCAAAAAAGAAAATTGTGTCTGTTTTACTGGCAGTTGTTTTGTCAGTTTCTCTGGCGCCGGCTCTCGGAAATGACCAACCGGCTTATGGTGCAACAGTTCAGGAAAAACTGGACAAAGCGAAAAAAGATAAGCAGGCGGCGCAGGCAGCACAGAAAGAATCCAAGGCAAACCTTGAGTCTACCATGGCACAGATTAGCAAATTAGATGATGAGGCAGAGGTGATTCGTGCGGAACTGAACGCCATTGACAGCATCATCAGTGAAGCTGATCAAAAAATTGCGGAAAAAGAAGCAGAAATCGCAGACTATGAACGAAGAATAGAGGAAAATGATGCGGAATTCTGCGCCAGACTCCGGACCATGGACGAAAGTAATACCTCCGGCTATATTGATTTATTGGTGAACGCAAAAAGCATCTCCGACTTCGTATCCCGGGTGGAGACGATCCGCGAGATTACAGAGTTTGACCAGGGCATCATCAACGAGATGATTGCCTTAAAAACCGGTGTAGAGGCTTCAAAAAATGAAGTTGTGGCTTACCGCAATGAACAGCAGGAAGCCAGAAATCTTGTGCAGCAGAAGCAAAATGCACTGGATGCAAAAATTGCAGAAAAGACAAGCTACATGAAAAAGCTTGAAAGCGATATTGAAAAGTATGATAGTTTATATCAGGCGGCAGCCAAAGAAGAGGAACGTCTGAAGCAGAGCATTGCCAGCGCATCTTCTAAGGGAAATGCCTCAGGCGGACAGCGGATTGTCTATTCCGGCGGCGTTTTCTGCTGGCCGGCGCCCAGCTGTACGTATGTTTCATCGGAGTTCGGCTACCGCATCCATCCTGTTTACGGCACGAAAAAATACCATTCCGGTATGGATATGGCGGCGCCCGGCGGCTCTCCGATTTTAGCGGCAGCCAACGGAACGGTCCGCTTTGCGGGATGGAACGGCGGCTATGGATACTGCGTCATTATTGACCACGGCAGCGGCATTCAGACCCTTTACGGTCATTCCAGTAAATTGCTGGTTTCTGTCGGCCAATCTGTCAGCCGCGGTCAGAAAATTGCTTTGGTTGGAACGACGGGTACGTCTACCGGTAACCACCTGCACTTTGAAGTGTTAAACAACGGTCAGGCTACCAACCCCCGTCCTTACCTCCAGTAGAATCAGGTTGAAGGGAGCGCTTTATCTTGTATCGGAAAAAACATCTGGTTATAACCGCAGTCATCACGGCGGCGGTAGTCTGGTTTTTAGCCTGCGTCTTTTTTGTGCGGTTAGGTGGCTATGAATCCGGCGACACCTTGCTCCGTGCCAGAAAAATGATTACGGAGAATTATGTAAACCCTTTAACAGAAGAACAACTGACCCTGATGAACGACATGGCCATTGACGCCATGGTGTATAGTCTGGGGGATCAGTACAGTGCTTATTTAAATGAAGATGACCTGACCTCCTACAAGGAAGAACATGAAGAAAACTATGTGGGCATCGGTGTCAGCGTCAACTTTGACATGGAAAAGAATGAAATGGTGATTGTTTCGCCTTATGATGGTTCCCCGGCACAAAAAGCAGGACTGCTGCCCGGTGATGTCATCATTAAAGTGGGGGACATTGCGGTCAGTGCCGATACCTATAATGCGGTGATTGAGTATATTAAAAAAGGTCAGGATGACGACATCCGCATGGTATTGTCCCGCGGCGGTGAGCGCATAGAAAAAACGGTTCGCCGCGAAGAAGTGAAACAACAGTCCGTAACGTATAAAATGTTTGGTAGCCGCATAGGATATATTCGTATTTCTGAATTTATCCATAATACAAAGGAAGATTTCCAGGTGGCTCTTTCTGAATTGAAGAGTCGCGATATGGCAGGCCTCATTATTGATTTGCGAAACAACCCGGGGGGTTATGCAGATTCCGTGCTGGATATGACGGATTCTCTGTTGCCGGAGGGTGTCATCGCATATCTGGAGGACAGCCACGGCAACCGGCAGTATTTTAATTCTGACGCGACTTCGTTAGACCTGCCCATCGCTATTTTGATCAATCAGGGTACCGCCAGTGCATCAGAACTCATGGCGGGCAGCTTAAAGGCGCATGGTCTTGCAACGGTTATCGGTGAAAAGAGTTACGGAAAAGCCGTTGGTCAGTCCTTGTATCCGTTGACGAGTAAAACCGCCATCTATCTGACCAGTGCCCGGTACTTTACGCCTAACGGCGAGTGCATTGACGGCATCGGAATTGAGCCGGATATTGCTGTTTCCCTGCCAAAGGAACTTCTGGGAAAAATCTCTGTGCTGGAGCCTGAAGAGGATGCACAGCTTGCAAAAGCTCTTGAAGTGTTAGACCGGGAAGTGGAGCAGTAATCCTCTCGGCAAAAAGGGAGTGAAGGAACTGAGTTACCTGATCGTTTCCGTTTTTTATGCTTTGATTTTTTTCACTTGTTATAAGTTTATCATCTGTGAGCCGGCGACTGACAGACCGCTTACAGGGCGGGGAGTCCCTGCCCTTGCCGGTTTGGGGCTGCTGGCTTTGCTGTTTTTTCAGAGTGTGGCATCCGGGTTCTTTCCCGGTCATGTACAGGATACCGGCTTGTTCCGGGCATGGGCATCCTTTGCAGAGGACCATGCTGTCCGGGAGTATTACACGACGGACCTCTATGTCGACTATCCGCCGGTGTATCTCTATGTTTTGTATGCTCTGGGAACCCTGATGAAATGGTTTGGCGTTTCGCCCGCGTCAGGGGTTTATCTTGCCTGCGTTCGGAGCGTGCCCATTTTCTTTGACGGGCTGACGGTTTTGTTTGTCTATGCTCTGGCAGAGCCGAGACTGGGAGAGAAAAAAGCCTTGGCATTGGGCGCCCTTTGCGCTCTGTCTCCTGTTCAGATTCTGAACTCAACTGTCTGGGGTCAGGTAGACAGCGTTACAACCTTCCTGGCGGCGGTTATGCTCCTTTCTCTGTATAAAAGGCGATATGTGGCAAGTTGTGCCCTTTTGTCCCTTTTGTTTTTGACAAAACCCCAGATGATTATGTTTGCTCCTTTAGTGGGTTTTGTAATTTTCTTTGATATTTTGTCTCTCTGGCAGGAGCGCCAGGGGAGAAACCGGCTGATTGGCCGGGCGCTTTGCGGGCTGGGGGCGATGGTGCTGGTCTTGCTGTTGATTCCCTTGCCTATCACCGGCGGCAACTATGGTTTGCTGCTTGAAAATTACCGAAACGCTCTGGGTCTTTATCCCTATGCCACCTTGAATGCACCCAATTTCTTTGGACTTTTGGGCGCAAATTGGGCTTATGATTCCGAACATCTTCTGTTTCTTTCCTATAAAACCTGGGGCTTTGTGTTTATCACTTTGATTTCTCTGGTGGTTCTATACGGGGCATGGAAACAGAAAAACCGTGGTGAGATTTTTCTTCTGGGTGCCTTTTTAGTACTGGGAGTTTACTTGTTTGGTCACGGGATGCATGAGCGATATGCCTTCCCGGCGTTGCTTCTTTTCGTTTTATATTACATTTTCAGCGGTGACCGGAAACAACTGCTGTTTTTCGGCGGGTTCACCCTGACCACGTTTTGCATCTGCACCCGTGTGTTGATTCTGAATCAGAAGAATGATTTTATATATGGCAATGATCTCCTGTTTCGGGGTCTGTCCCTGATCAATCTGTTATTATTTGCGGTTTGGATTATTTTTTCCCTCCGCTTCCTTTCGGGAAAATCCGTTGCTAAAAGGGAAAAGACCGGGGCGCGGGAAGAACGGCACTTTCAGCGAACTGCCGAACCGGTAAAACTGACCCGGAAAGATGTTCTGCTCATGGCGGGACTGACCTTGTTTTATGCTCTTTTCGGATTTTACCATCTGGGTTCTTCCAAGGTGCCGGCGTCCGGGTGGTACGCTCGTTCTGCCGAAGATGCTGTGGTTTTTGACCTGGGCGAGGTCGCACCCGTAAAGCAACTCTATGTCTATTCCGGATGGATTGATCGCCGGAACACAGACCAGGAGGTAATCCGGGATTTGTCCGTGTCTTTTTCTGTTGACGGGGACACCTGGGAAACAGCGGAAGAACCGCTGGTTTTAGATACAGTTTTTATGTGGCATGTATACCGTGCGTTTCCGGAGACGTGCCGATATGTCCGACTTTCTTGTGATGACGGACGGTTCTATTTACATGAGGCGGCATTCTTTGGCGAAACAGAGTCAGAGCGTTTTCCGGCGCGGGTTATCAGCGGCAATGACACAGCAGAAAAACTCCTCGATGAGCCGGATCGCGTGACATATGAATTCAGTTTTTATGAAACCACGTATTTTGATGAAATTTATCATCCCAGAACGGCCTATGAATACATCACTCACCGTTACCCCTATGAAAATACCCATCCGCCTCTGGGCAAGTGCATCATTGCCTGCGGCATGCTTTTATTCGGCGTGAATCCGTTTGGTTGGCGGTTTTTCGGCACGTTATGCGGTGTTCTGATGGTGCCTCTTGTGTATATGATGGGGAAAAAGATGCTCAAAACAACGGCCCTTGCCTTTTTTGCGGCGTTTGTGTTCAGTTTTGATTTTATGCACCTATCCCAGACCCGTCTTGCGACGATTGATTCTTACACGGCGTTTTTCGTCATGGGCATGTATTTGTTCATGTATGTATATATAGAAAAGAGTTTTTATGATGTTGGTTTGAAAAAAACCCTGACACCCTTGCTGGCCTCCGGCATTTGCTTCGGGTTGGGTGCGGCTACCAAGTGGCAGGGCATTTATGCCGGTCCCGGTCTTGCCTTTTTGTTTTTCTTTAGTCTGGCGAGACGGTATCTGGAATATCGCTGCGCCAAGGCAAATCCTCAGTTGCCCGATTCGGAACATGTGCTGCGGAATTTCAGGCCCATGGCATTCAAAACCGTTCTGGCGGGATTTGGCTTTTTCGTCCTGATACCGGCGGGGATTTACTTTTTGTCCTATCTTCCTGCAATGATGACGGAAGAAACGGGTCTTTCCTTCTTCTTTACGAACCAGACCTCTATGTTCCGGTATCATGCATACCTTACGGCGCCGCACAACTACGGTTCTTCCTGGTGGCAATGGCCCTTTGACTATAAGCCGCTTTATGCCTATGGTCCCAATCGGGATTTTGTGCCCGAGGGGACAGCGATGGGGATTACCTCATTCGGCAATCCTGCTGTCTGGTGGCTGACGGTGCCGCTGGTGATCTGGGGCGTTGTGATGCTGGTTAAAAAGCGAAAGAACCCCGATTTGGGAATCCTGACGGCGGTGACGGGCTTTTTCTCTCTCTATGCGCCATGGATTTTTGTTACAAGAACCACATTTATTTACCATTTCTTCCCCTGCGTTGTCTTTGTTGTGTTACTGCTTGGGCATTGGGTGCGCAACATTATAAAGGAAGACAACCGCTTCCGCAGATGGATGTGGGGTTATGCTGCCCTGGTCTTTATCCTGTTTCTTGCCTTTTACCCCGTTTTGGTTGGCATGCCGGTTCCGGCTGTATATGCCCGGTGCCTGCGGTGGATTCCGGGGTGGGTGTTGGGATAAGACAAATCAGAAAAAGGAGCGAACAACATGCAAAAGAACCGCGAAAGAAGAGAATCTTCTCCGGAAAAAATGATTATTGAAGGCAGAAACCCGGTGTTTGAAGCCTTGTCTGCCGGGCAACCTATTGATAAAATCTGGATCAGTGAAACGGTCCGCATGAGCGGCGTGAAAAAACTGATGGATCTTGCCAAAGAACGGCAGGTGCCGGTGCAACTGGTGAAACCTCAGAAAATTAACAGCGTCAGCCAGACGGAAGCCAGTCAGGGCGTTGTGGCCGTTTTGGGTGCAGCGCAGTATGCCAATTTAGAGGACTTATTCCGCAAAGCAGAAAAAAAGGGGACACCGCCCTTTTTCATCATTGCTGATGAAATTACGGACCCCCATAACTTAGGTGCAATTATCCGAAGCGCCAATGCGGCCGGAGCGGACGGGGTCATCGTTCCTAAAAACCGCTCGGCGGGGTTAGATGCGGTTGTGGCAAAGACCTCTGCCGGTGCTGTGCACTATACGCCGGTGGTTCGTGTGACCAACCTGGCTCAGACCATTGACATCTTAAAAGAGCGGGGCCTTTGGCTTGCCGGTGCGGATATGTCCGGCGAAAAGTCTTTGTTTGAGTCGGATCTGACCGGTCCCATTGCCTTGGTAGTGGGCTCGGAGGGCAAGGGAATTTCCCGGCTTTTAAAAGAAAAATGCGACTTTATGGTTCAGATTCCCATGCTGGGAGAAATTGAATCCTTAAATGCTTCAGTTGCAGCGGCCATTATGATGTATGAAATCGTTCGGCAGAGAGGGGGCAAAAGATGAGCAAAGTATACATAGGGATTGATTTGGGCGGTACCAACATCGCCATCGGTCTTGTTAATGAAGCGTGTCAGCTGCTTGATAAGGGCTCTGTGCCGACGGGCAGGGAACGAACATGCGCAGAGATTATGCGGGACGCGGCCGGGTTAACTTCTGTCCTTTTAGAGCGGAACGGCATGGATCCTTCTCAGGTTTGCGTGATTGGCGTGGGAGCGCCGGGGTTTGTGGACCCCAAAAAGAGGATTATATTTGAAGAAGTCAATTTTCCGGCGTTTAAAAACGAAAACCTGGAAGAAGAGCTGGGACAATATTTCCCCGGGATTCCGGTGTATTTAGAAAATGACGCCAATGCGGCCGCTTTTGGTGAAGCGATTTGCGGCGCGGTTCAAGGGATTTCAGATGCCGTCGTGGTCACGCTGGGTACCGGTGTCGGCGGTGGCATTATCATGAATGGAAAAATTTATTCCGGCTTTAATGCCGGCGCCAGTGAACTGGGGCACATGGTCATTGATCTTAACGGTCCGCTCTGTGCCTGCGGACGCAGAGGGTGCTATGAAAACTATGCTTCTGCCACGGCGTTGATTTGTCAGACAAAAGAGAAAATTGAGGCATATCCCGACAGCATCATCCATGAAATGATTGGCCACAATCCGGATAACATTACCGGCAAAACGGCATTTGATGCGGCAAAGCAGGGTGATCCTGCCGGTCAGCAAATTGTTTCAGAATATATTGAATATCTGGGCATGGGGGTTGTCAATCTGATTAATATGCTGCAGCCGGAGGCGATTGTCATCGGCGGCGGTATCTGCAAGGAAGGCGACTATCTGTTGTCTCGCCTGCAGGCCTTTGTTGATCAGTTTTCCTACACGCCTGAAGGCGTTCCCAAAACCAAATTGTTAACGGCAGCGCTGGGCAATGATGCCGGCATTATCGGTGCGGCGATGCTCTGGAAACAGGAAGTGTAAAAAAAATTTATTTCCCCCCTTTTCTTTTTGCTTTTTATATGCTATACTATACATAATAGGTGTATTGTATAAATTGACGGAAGAGCACGTTTGTGGGAGGCAAAGAATGGCCGGCCAACTGAAAAAATTTTCCCCGAAAAACAAACCGGTTTTGCCGGTGGATGAGTTGGAAACGCTATTGGAACGGAATTTTTTGCATGAGGATGTGCATTTCGAATTTGTCCGGAACAAGGTCGTTTTAATAACCGGCGGCGGCGGAACCATTGGTTCTGAACTTTGCCGGCAGTTGGCAGAGCAGGCGCCGGCGCATCTTCTGATTCTGGACATTTATGAAAACAGTGTGTTCGAACTGGAAACAGAATTGCGCGCAGCCTTTCCGTCTCTTTATATAACCGTTCTGATTGCCAGCATTCGTGACAAAGGGCGGATGCAGGAGATTTTCAAGCAGTATCGTCCGCAATTTGTGTTCCATGCGGCGGCGCATAAGCATGTGCCTTTCATGGAAGAAAATCCGGGAGAAGCCGTTAAGAATAATGTGTTCGGCACAGAAAACGTGATGGTATGCGCCCAGGATTTTGGTGCAGAAAAATTTATTCTGATTTCAACAGACAAAGCGGTTACCCCCGTGAGCATCATGGGTGCCAGTAAGCGGATTTGCGAAATGATGGTGCAAGCCTTTGCAGAAGAATCGGAAACCGTTTTTGCGGCAGTTCGTTTTGGCAATGTTTTCGGCAGCAATGGCTCTGTGGTTCCCTTGTTTTTGCGTCAGATAGCATCCGGCGGGCCTGTGACGGTGACCCATCGGGAGGCAACCCGGTTTTTTATGACGGTAGAAGAAGCCGTCCATCTGGTTCTCAGGGCGGCGGAACTTTCGTCTGGTGGAGAGATTTTTGCGCTGGATATGGGCAAGGCAGTCAACATCTATGAATTGGCAGAAAAACTCATAAAAAGTTCCGGTTATGTACCGGGACGGGATATTAAGATAGAGGAAACGGGACTCCGCCCCGGCGAGCGGCTGAAGGAAGTTTTGCTGACGGCTGAAGAAGGCTTGCGGACGACCTGTTATCAAAAGATTTTTATTACCCGCCCGCCGCAGGTGAATCGGGCATTTTTGAACCTTGGCCTTTCGCGCTTGAAGGATGCGGTCGCAGGTGGCGAAACGTCTTCTTTGAAGGAAATTGTACTGGATCTTGTACAAGGAGACGGTTCCGGTAATAGGTAGGTGCATAATGAAAAAGAAAAAAGGACTTAAAATTTTTATCATGATCCTGGGCGTGCTGGTTGTGTTGGCGCTGTTAGGATATGTCCTGGTCAATTTTGTTTTTTCTATGCTGACGGATTCTTTTTATGATTCCGGCCTGGGACAACCTTCTCAGACAGAGGTGCAGCAGGAAAACGAACCGGAGGCCTTTGATCCTGAGAAAGCATTTCAGAGCCTGCCTCTGGATAAAATGAATCTCTCGGCTGAGCAATTTAAGGTTTTAGCAAAAAAAGTTTCTTTTACGGATAAGGTTGAAGTTTTAAACCTTCTTCGCTCAAAGCTGACGGCTGAGGAGTATAAGGTGTTGACCGGCATGTTAAGTGGCGGTGTTACAACTCAGGAAATCCGCGAAGCTTATGGTATGTTAAGTAAGAGTTTATCCACAGAGGATAAGGAAACGATCTGGGGATATTACAATAAATATGCTTATCTGTTACAATAACATAGATAAGAAAAAGGAGTGTTCTTATGAAAAAGTTTTTAAGTTTGATGTTGGCCGTAATCATGTTGTCAACCTGCATGGGTACAGCCGTATTTGCTGCAGATGTGAATGTTAATATTTCAGCGAACAGTTTTTACGATTTAATTGACTTGTTAGACCGGAACATGCCTGACGGTTATTCTCCGGCTGATGGTCGCGAAAAGCGTGTTGAAATTTTCAGCATTCTTTCACTGTACATGAAGACAGACAGCGGTATGGACACGCTGATTGGTTTGGTTGAAGATTTAACGGATGCCGGTTATGTGGTTCCTTCCGAACTGCCCGGTGCAGCAACGCTGCAGAAAATTGCCGACAGTCTGGCGCCGACTTTGGTAGCAAACAGAGATGAAATCCTCTTTATGCTGGATGTTATCCGTGCGCTGCCGGAAAGTAAGAGAGAAGCCGCTCTGGACGATTTCGTGGATGCACAGCAGGCGGTTGAAGACAAGTCTGTTGAATTAGGTCGTTTCTGGGCAACAGAGTTGGAAGCAGGCGTTGTATTGAACTCCGTGAACCAGACTTCCTTAAACCGTGTGTTTGCTGCGTTTGTCGGCAACGAGGGTCAGGCTGACGAAAAAGGTCAGGAAGAACTGGCAACCCATGGTATCGGACCAAATATTATTCTGCGCCTTTTCAAGGCATTCCAGGGTAGCATTAAGCTGACTGATTACCGTGCGGGTTCTTCCAATTTTGCAATTAAAGAATATTCTGAAGACTTTGCCAGCCGTCTGCTAACAAGTCTGGGTGCTCATTTTGATTCAGTCAACAGTTCTCCGATTAGCGGTAGCCGTGCTTTGCTTGGTTCCTTAGTCAGCGTTCTGGACGGATTTGATTCTGACCTGAAATATGATATTAAGAAAGTTCTGGGCGCATCCGGTATTGACCTTTATGTTCCCCTGGAAGAAGAGAAATCTAACACAGGAAGTTCCGGCAACAAAACGAACCGTCCCAGCAAGAAGGATGAAGTTGTGATTGGTGAAATTGTTCCCGATCTTTCCGGCGAGCCTTCCAACCCGCCTGTAGCAGACGGAAACTATGTATATTATGATACTGTAGACCATTGGGCAAAGGATTATATCGCTGAACTGACTAAGCGCGGTATCTTCAATGGTTACGGTGACGGTACCTTCAGACCGGACATGGGCGTTACCCGTGAAGAAATCTCTGTGGCACTGACACGCGCACTGAAACTGGAAAGCGAATCCAAGCGTGTTCCCAGCTACACCTTTGCAGACAGCAGCTTCATTTCCCTGTGGGCAGTGGATTCTGTTGACATGATGGTTCACCGTGACATCTTCAAGGGCTATGATGATGGTGAATTTAAGCCCAAGCGGGTTATCACCAGAGAAGAAATGGTTGCTGTTATCATCAGAATGTTTACAGATAACATTCCGGTACAGGAACTGACCTATACGGATGCGGCTGAGATTGGCCCCTGGGCTGTTGAATACATTAAGAAAGCATCCTCTATGTCTATCGTAGCAGGCTATCCTGACGGAACCTTCCGTCCGGCAAACAACATCACTCGTGCAGAAGCCGCTAAGATTCTGTATAACTTCCTGTTCTATGCAGGATTACTCTAAACTATATTGACGTAAGGTCTTAAGGGGCAAGGGGCAGAAACCCCTTGCCCTTCTTTATTACGTTGCTTTATGGGGCAACAGAGTTTCGGGAGGAAAACATGGGAAAAAGATTGGTAGCGCTGTTAGCGCTGGTTTGTATTCTTTTGACAGGAACGGCAGTAGGCGCGGAGGGTATGACGGAAAAGGTCATGGCGGCACTGTCCGAAATCAGCCGGGATATTGTGGTTCCGGCTTTACCGTTCATCAGTGATGATGACGGTCTTGTTATGCTGCAGGAAGC
Source organism: Clostridia bacterium (assembly GCA_045132895.1). Lineage (GTDB taxonomy): Bacteria > Bacillota > Clostridia > UBA1381 > UBA9506 > UMGS755. Next base: position 14,126 of record JBGUTC010000111.1, on the reverse strand, counting down.
GCTGGATAAACAGCAGCAGGGTCAGGATGCGGGAATTTTAGGTTCAGTCATCACCCAGGCGCTGACCTATACGGATGCTGAGACCTTGCAGAACGGCATTGACAGCCTCTATTTGTTTGAGGAGAGCTTCCGCCGTAAATGTCATAATATTTATCAGAATTGCGAGGCCTTATCCCTGAGCACAGAAGAGTCAAAGGGTGCCCAGGTTCTCTTAGGGTTTTTGTACCGGAAAGATCCGGACTTCAAGACGGTTCTGGCGAACCATCAGATTACAGACGGTGTTCTTGCCAAACTGTTAAACGCCTGCACATCTTTAGTCAGCGGCAGCGCCTTGTATCGGTATGACGGAGAGAACTTCTCTGTCAAGGCATATCCTGCTGATTTGGTCAATGGATTGAATGCCATCTGGCAACCGACGATACCGGGCTTTGATGCGCTGGGTTATATAGAACGCGGTGCAGACGCATTAAACAGTATCTCCAATGGCGCTGACCGGGATGCGGCCATTGCCTTTTTAAAGAAATGCGGGGTTCTTTCTGCTGTTAAACCCAACCAGGGGGATGGCGGCGGCAAAGGCGGCGCATCCGGCGACGGAACGCTGCCTGTCAAACCGATTGAATCAACAGGTGCTTATGAAACCATTGATGCACTTGCAGGTTTTGAGGATGCAGCACTGACCTTTACCGTTACGAAAGGCGGCAGAATCGTTGTTCCCGGTACCTATGCGGCTCCGGTTGTTTATCAGGTGGTTGATAACACAGAAAAACCGGTTAAGATGGCGCTTTATATGGATGGCAAAATTGTTGCAGAACTTGGAGAGGGAACATACATTGTGAAAGAATCGGCGTCCTATTTTAACGATGTCAGCGGTTGGGCACAAACTTATGTTGAAGCACTCTATGCCCGCGGCATTGTTGGCGGCAAAGCCCCCGGAGCCTTTATGCCCGGCGACAACATCACCCGGGAAGAGTTTGTGAAACTGGTGACAGAGTTGTTTGATATGGTAGACGGCAACGCGGTAACATCCTTTGAGGACGTTAAGGCAGGTGCCTGGTACTACTCCTACGTGGCTTCGGCACAAAAGAGCGGTATCGTAGGCGGCGTCAGCGCAACAGAGTTTGGCGTTGGTGCGAAAATCAAACGTCAGGATATGGCGAAGATTATTTGTGACATGCTGAAAAAACAGGGTGTTGCGATGAATCCGGCAGATCCGTCTGTCTTTAAAGATTATGGTGCTATTGCTGATTATGCCAAAGAACAAGTCCTGAGCGTATACCGTGCCGGCATCATTTCCGGTGACGATACGGGGAACTTTAACCCGAATCAATTTGCGACCCGGGCAGAGGCAGCCAAGATGGTTTACGGCATGATCGTTGCGGTTTTGACAAAGGGCTGATACCCGTATAAAATCAGTATTTGTGCGGTTTTATGCAATGTTACTAAATAAATTTTTAAAATTTTGGTTAAAAATAGTCTAACATTTCCCCGCGGTTTATGGTATCATATGTAGTGTAAAGGGATATGTAATTTCATGAGGAGGTAAAAAAATGGCAAGTCTTAATCTTAAAGGCATATACAAGAGATATGCTGGTGGCGTTACTGCTGTTAGTGACTTCACTGTAGATATTGAGGATAAAGAATTTGTCGTACTGGTTGGTCCTTCCGGTTGTGGTAAATCTACCACGTTAAGAATGATTGCCGGTCTGGAAGAAATCAGTGAAGGTGAGCTCTACATTGGCGATAAATTGGTTAATGACGTAGCTCCGAAAGACAGAGACATCGCAATGGTGTTCCAGAACTACGCACTGTATCCGCATATGACTGTTTTCGATAACATGGCATTCGGTCTGAAACTGAGAAAAATGCCGAAAGCAGAAATCAAAAAGCGTGTTGAAGAAGCCGCTAGAATCCTGGATATTGAACATCTGCTCGACAGAAAGCCGAAGGCTCTCTCCGGCGGTCAGAGACAGCGTGTTGCTTTAGGTCGTGCTATCGTGCGTGAACCTAAGGTGTTCCTGATGGACGAACCGCTCTCTAACCTGGACGCTAAGCTGAGAGGTCAGATGAGAACTGAGATCAGCAAACTGCATCAGAGACTGCAGACAACATTCATCTATGTAACTCATGACCAGACAGAAGCTATGACCATGGGTACCAGAATCGTTGTTATGAAAGACGGTTTCATTCAGCAGATTGACTCTCCCCAGGTTCTGTACGAAAAGCCCTGCAACATGTTCGTTGCTGGCTTCATTGGTAGCCCGCCGATGAACTTCATCGATGCTGAACTGCAGAATGCAGCAGACGGCGGTCTCCAGCTGACATTTGGTAGCACAACCATTAAGCTGCCCGAAGCAAAAGCTAAGGCACTGGAAGGTTCCGAATATATCGGCAAGAAAGTCGTTATGGGTATTCGTCCTGAAAACATTCATGACGAAGCTGCAATGATGGGCATCAGCCCTGAATGCATGGTTTCTGCTCACGTTGACGTTACTGAAATGATGGGTGCTGAAACTTATCTGTATGTAACCATCGAAGGCACTGCATTCATTGCAAGAGTTAACCCCAGAACAACTGCAAAGGCTGGCGACCAGATCAACCTGATTCTGGAAGGCAACAAGATTCAGCTGTTCGACAAGGAAACCGAACAGGTTATCCTGAACTAATTTTAAACAGTAAGAGCTACAGTTTCTGTAGCTCTTTTTTTTCTGCCTGTTCAACGGAACTTTATGTCAAAACTGTGAATATGTGCCAGCGCTTTTTTCTGCGAAAAAACGATAAAGGATACAGTCAGAGCTTTGAACCCTTTGGTTCAGGGCTCTTTTTTATGGGTGTCCGGGAAAAGATGCCCCGGAGAGAACTGTAGAAAAATCTTGCATTCCCAGGTGCTTTGTGATACAATGTAGGTAACTGCGTACAAATATAACCAGATTGATTTAAATAAGGAGCATGATGATGAGTTATCAAGTACATACTTGTAACATAGTAAGCTGCGAAGAAGTGGCTCCACGCATTTTCCGGATGTGGGTAGAAAATCCGGAACTGGCAAAAGAAGCAAAGCCCGGCCAGTTTCTGCATATTCAGTGCGGCGATACGATTTCTATGCCTTTGCGCCGCCCTATCAGCATCTGCGATGTGCAGGGTGAAAAGATTTGCTTTATTTTTGAGGTGAAAGGTCGGGGCACTCAGGCTCTCTCCGGAGCGAAAGGTCCTCTTGACATTTTAGGTCCCGTGGGAAATGGATTTACCATTGCCCCGGAGCAGTATCAAAAACCGGCAGTTGTGGGTGGCGGTATTGGTGTTTATCCAATGCTTTACCTGACGAAGTCTCTTTCAAACGCTTCCGTTTTCCTTGGCTTTAGGAATAAAAGCCTGGTTACGTTAGAGGAAGAATTTTCGGCAGCCTCCAAGGCGCTTTCCGTCTCAACGGATGACGGCAGCTACGGTCATCATGGTTTTGCCCTGGATGAACTTAAGAAGGTCTTTTCTGAGCAGCAGTTTGATATTGTGTATGCATGCGGCCCAAAAGGCATGTTAAAAGCCATTCAGGCGTTTGCTAAAGAAGTGGGTGTTCCTTGCCAGATTTCTCTGGAAGAACGCATGGGTTGCGGAATTGGTGCATGCCTGACTTGCAGTTGCGAGACCCACGAAGAGGGCGCAGGAAAATATAAACGCGTTTGCCGGAACGGCCCTGTTTTCTGGGCAGAGGAGGTTGTTTTATGAACATGAAAGTGAACATTGCAGGGGTTGAACTGGAAAACCCTGTTATTGCGGCCTCCGGAACCTTTGGTTTCGGCCATGAGTATGGCGAACTCTATGATTTAAGCGAAATTGGCGCCATTTCTGTTAAGGGTCTGACAAAAGCTCCCCGCGCCGGCAATCCGCCGCCGCGTATTACAGAAACCTATGGCGGAATTTTAAACAGCGTCGGTTTGCAGAACCCCGGCGTTGATGCTTTTATTAAAGAAGAGATTCCTTTTTTGCGGCAATACCGTTGCAAAATCATTGCCAATATGGCAGGCAGTACCTTTGACGATTATTGTGAGATGGCAGAAAAACTATCCGATGCTGATGTTGACCTGCTGGAAATGAATATCTCCTGCCCCAATGTAAAAGCAGGGGGTGCGGCCTTTGGTACCAACCCCAAAACTGTGTATGAAATCACGGAAACAGTGAGAAAATATGCAAAGAAACCTTTGATTGTGAAATTATCCCCCAACGTCTCCGATATTACGGAAACTGCCAAAGCTGCTGAAGCCGGCGGTGCAGATGCGCTATCTTTGATTAATACCTTAACCGGCATGGCGATTGATGTGAAAACCCGTCGTCCCATTCTGGCTAACGTGGTTGGCGGCATGTCCGGTCCCTGTGTTAAGCCTGTGGCTGTTCGTATGGTATATCAGGTGCATCAGGCAGTCAATCTGCCGATTATCGGCATGGGCGGGATTACCACCGGCGAGGATGCTGTTGAGTTCATGCTGGCAGGCAGTACAGCGATTATGGTGGGAACGGCGAACTTCACGGATCCGTTTGCATGCATTAAAATCCGCGACGGTTTGCTTGATTATATGAAACAGTACCAGATTGATGATGTCAGAGCGCTGACAGGCGCGGTGATTGTATAAAAAATTAGGAGTTGTTATTCATGTGTGATATCACGTTGGATTATTCCGAAGCGATGCTGGCATTTTCCAGTGAGGAACTGGAAGCGATGGCAGGGCGTGTACAAGATGCTCATGATATGCTTATCCATAAAACCGGTGCCGGCAGTGACATGTTAGGTTGGGTTGAACTTCCTCTTACATATGACCGAGAGGAGTTTGAACAGATTAAAAAAGCCGCAGTAAAAATCCAGAATTCCTGTGATGTTTTACTGGTTATCGGAATTGGCGGTTCCTACCTGGGCGCCAAAGCGGCGATTGATTTGTTTACAGATAATTTTTATAACTTGCTGGACAAAGACCAGCGGAAAACACCGCAGATTTTGTTTGTGGGTAATTCCTCCAGCTCTGTTTACATGGCAGATATCTACAATTTGGTGAAAGATAAGGACATTTGCCTGAATGTTGTGTCAAAGTCCGGCACGACTACGGAGCCCGCGATTGCCTTCCGCGTATTTAAGGAACTGGTTGAGAAGAAATACGGTAAAAGCGGCGCGAAAGACAGAATTTTTGTAACCACGGATAAATCCCGCGGTGCTTTGAAAGAAATGGCAGACCGGGAAGGATATGAAACCTTTATCGTCCGGGGCGATGTGGGCGGCAGATACTCTGTTTTAAGTGCAGTAGGCTTGCTCCCCATTGCGGTTTGCGGTGCAAATCTGGATGAAGTGATGCGGGGTGCGGCAGACGGTGTTCGTGCTTATGAAAACGGGGCGTTGTTTGAAAACCCCAGTTATCAATATGCTGCTGTCAGAAACATCCTCTACCAGAAAGGTAAGATTCTTGAAATTATGGTCAGCTACGAGCCGCAGCTCCATTCTTTTGCAGAGTGGTGGAAGCAGCTTTACGGCGAAAGCGAAGGGAAAGACCGACGTGGTATTTTCCCGGCAGCAGTAGATTTTTCTACAGATTTACATTCCATTGGTCAGTATATTCAGGACGGCGAGAGATTTCTTTTTGAAACCATCCTTCACGTGGAGAACCCGTCACGGGATGTGGTTATTCCTAATGACCCGGAGAATATTGACGGTTTGAATTATCTGGCGGGAAAGAAATTGTCTTATGTGAACGAACAGGCGTTTTTAGGTGCCGTTTTGGCGCATAATGACGGGGACGTTCCTGCAATTATTATTAACATTCCGGAACTTTCGGAGTATTATTTCGGAAAATTGGTCTATTTCTTTGAAAAAGCCTGTGGCATCAGCGGCTATCTGTTAGGGGTTAATCCTTTTGATCAGCCGGGTGTTGAGGCCTATAAGAGAAACATGTTCGCCCTGTTGGGAAAGCCGGGCTACGAAGACGGGAAGCAGGCTTTGGCAGAACGGTTACGGTAATTAAGGAGGAGACAACAAATGGAATTTGCAAGTACCAGGGATAAGAATTTGTCAGTCAGCTCGGCGATGGCTATTAAAACAGGCCTGGCTCCGGATGGTGGACTGTTTGTTCCCAAGGAAATACCTCATGTGACAGCAGAGGAAATCATTGAACTGTCAAAAATGTCATACACTGACCGCGCAGTCAGCATTTTAGGAAAATTCCTGACAGATTTTTCAGTAGAAGAACTGACAGATTGTGCATGCAGTGCTTATAATAAGGAAAAATTTGAAACCGACGAAATCGCGCCGCTGTATCAGCTTTCGAAAGATGTTTATTTTCTGGAACTGTGGCATGGTCCTACCTGCGCATTTAAAGACATGGCGCTTCAGATCCTGCCCCATCTTTTGAAGAAATCTGTCGTGAAGACCGGTGAAACAAAAGAGATTGTCATTCTGGTTGCAACTTCCGGCGATACCGGTAAGGCAGCGCTTGAAGGCTTTAAAGATGTTGACGGCACGAGAATTATTGTGTTCTATCCGGAAAATGGCGTGTCCGACATGCAGAAACGCCAGATGGTTACTCAGGAGGGTAACAATGTTGACGTTGCTGCGGTTATGGGTAACTTTGACGATGCTCAGAGCGGCGTGAAGAAAATTTTCGGCGACAAAGACTATGCTCAGGTGCTGGAGCGGAACAACTTTATGCTTTCCAGCGCAAACTCGATTAACTGGGGTCGTCTGGTGCCGCAGATTGTATACTATTTCTCAGCATACTGCAATCTTCTGAAAAATGATGAAATCAAGATGGGCGATCCGGTGAACTTTGTTGTTCCTACCGGGAACTTTGGTAATATTCTGGCGGCATACTACGCCATGGAAATGGGTCTGCCCGTTGGCAAGTTGATTTGTGCTTCCAATGAAAACAATGTTTTAACAGACTTTATCAGAACCGGCGTATATGATAAAAACCGTCCCTTTAAAACGACCACCTCTCCGTCTATGGATATTCTGATTTCCAGCAATCTGGAGAGATTCCTGTACCAGGCAACGGGCTGCGATGATATGCGCGTCAGCGCCTGGATGAAAGAACTGGCAGAAACCGGACGCTATGAGGTGCCTGATGTAACCAAGGCGCGGATTCGTGACGTGTTCTACGGCGGTTTCTGTGATGATGCGGACACCAAGCGCGTCATTGCTGATGTAAGCAAGAATTTCGGCTATGTTATGGATACACACACGGCAGTTGCTAAATGCGTCTATGACCAGTATCTGGAGGAGACCGGCGACGAGACAAAGACAGTCATCGTTTCAACAGCAAGTCCCTTTAAATTTAGCGACAGCGTTCTGTCTGCTGTAGCCGGAGAGGAAGCAACGAATGGCCTCAACGAATTTGAACTACTGGAAGTTCTGGCAAAGAAGGCTTCTCTTGACATTCCTGCATCTTTAGCAGGTCTGGCAACTAAGCCGGTTATCTTCACAACCACATGTGATAAAACAGAAATGTATGACGTGGTCAGCCATATGCTGAACCTGTCCTAAAAGGAGATAGGCATGGGAACAAGTTGGATTCAGGCTGTGATTTATACAACCTCTGAAGGGATTGAGCCCGTTAGCGGCAGACTTTATCAGCTGGGGATTAACGGTCTTGAGATTGAAGATGAAGCAGATTTTAAGAGTTTCTTGGAAGAAAACCGCTCTAAGTGGGACTATGTTGATGAGGAATTGCTGGCGGCAAAGGCCTGCGAAACAAACATCAAGATTTATGTAACGGATGATGGGGCGGGAAGAGAAACCCTGAGTGAAGTAGAACGCACCTTAAAAGAACTCAAGGATATGGACACAGAAGGCGTTTTCGGCAGTTTGCGGCTGGGCTTTAACAGCGTGGATGAAGAGGACTGGGCGAATAACTGGAAACAGTATTTCAAGCCTTTAAATGTTGGCGAGAAAATCCTGATTCTGCCGGAATGGGAAACTCTTTCTGAAGAAACAGACAGAACAATTTTTGTTATCAACCCCGGCATGAGCTTCGGTACCGGCTCCCACCACACGACCCGTTTGGTCTTAGAGCGCATGGAGCAGTACATAAAGCCCGGTATGAATGTTCTGGATTTAGGCTGTGGCAGCGGCATTCTGTCTTTGGTTGCGCTTCTTTTAGGCGCGGAATCAGCCACGGCTGTAGACATTGATCCCAATGCAGCGAAAATCGCCCGTGAAAACGCGCACAGAAACAATATAGCGGATGACCGTTACAGAGTGTTTGCCGGCAACGTCTTGGAAGACGAGGCGCTGATGAAAGAATTAGCCGACCGGAAATATGACTTGGTTCTTGCTAATATCGTGGCAGATGTTATCATTGCTCTGGCGCCGATGGTTCCCCCTCTGATGAAAGATGACGGCACCTACATTACCTCCGGCATTATAACAGACCGCGGCGATGAGGTGAAGGAAACATATCAGAATCTGGGCATGAAACTCATGAACCAAAGCCAAAGCGGCGATTGGCTTGCTCTGGATTATAAACGTTAAATATCAGGAGTTGCAAAGCATAACGGTTTTGCAACTCTTTTTTTTAAGAGTGAAGTATGCGGGAGGATTTTTACCGGATATGACAAAAACTAAGCATAAGTATAAAAAATGACACCTTTGATAACCTTGACAGAAAGGTTTTTTTCTGCTATGCTAAAATCATGTTTATATTCGTTTTTATTTGAAATGTGATTATAATAGAGTGAGGCAAAAGATGAAGAAACGAAAAATGCTTAAAACGACAACACTTGTCCTTTCGGCATTGGTTGTTGTGATTTTGCTGACTTGTACATATTTATTGATTTACAGTAATCTTTCGCGTTACAACAATCAGCTGAAAGTAATGCAGAATGATCTTTTGGCAAACTTTCAAACAAAGGTTGACGAAACGCTTGCTTCAGGCATTGAGTATCTTTCAGCCTGGATGCTGGAGGATGAGATTGTTCAATTTGCTACGGAAGAAAAGGTCAGTAATTTCAATTTATTACAACTGAATAAACGACAGTCTAAGCATTATTATCCGTTTCAGGATATGGATTGTTTATATGGGATTTTTCTTCCGGATAGAGATTGCTTTATTACCAATAAGGGAATTCTGCACATAAAGCACCTGGAAACGGAGTTTGAGTTTCCGGCGGGAAGTGATGAATTTTTTAAAGGCTTAAAACAGGCAACTTTTGTGAATAATTGCTATTTGGCGCCTCATACATCTGTTTCGGGAAAGCGGATCAATTTGTTTATCAAGCGAAACCTTCAGCTTGATGGTGAGCAAGAGATTTATGGATTTGTTTCTTTGAATATGGAGCAGGTTGCCAACAAACTGAGTCAGCTGGAAAATCAGGTTTTTCTGGCTTATCAGAACGAGGAAGCCTTCTTCAATTCCTGCCCGGCGCTGGAGGATTTAACCATTCAGATGGTAGACTCTGAGGTAATTCATGATTTGTATTACGGCGTTGGGACTGTCAAAGAGGGATTTGGCTTTATCTGGGTTTTATATGGCTTTCTGTTCCTTATCTTTATTATTGTAGGGCTATACGGCAGCTTTAACCTGGCGCGGTTTCTGCACCGACCGGTGGAAAATATTTTGCGGCAGATTTCCAGCGATGATGAAGAGGATATGTATGACGAAGAGGCTTATATCAGCAGTCGCTTCGTGGAAATTAAAAATGTTAATAAACGATTGGCCGAGCAGGTCAATGCCCAGGAAGAGGATCTGAAGCAGAATTTTGTCCGCGACCTTTTGTTTGGTATGGTAACAGACGAGGTTATGGAAAGCAACGGTGTCAAATTTGGTCTTAATTACCTTTGTGGCAATGTGGCTCTGGCATTGTTGGAAGAAAACGGAAACGAAGTTCAGGGAACTATGAATGCCAAGCAGATTGTTGCCCTTCTGAAAGCGAAAGTTGAGAATAGCATGGTCATGTTCCTGAATTCCGGTCAGGTGGCGGTTATTGCTGCAGATATTCCGTATGAGGTGTTTAAAAGTGCCATTACACAGTCTGTTTTGCAGATTGATGAGTGGTATGGTGTCAGTTATACCGGTGCTATCAGCAGCGGAACCCTGGAAACGCCTCGGGAACTCAGTCAACTGTTTAATGATGCTATGCGTTGTTTGCAGAGTGGCGACTTTAGCTATGACAAGTTGATTATCACCAAAGAAGATCTTTCCGAGCAGGAGGAATACGGTTACTATTATCCGCTGGAGCTGGAAAAGAATATTATTGGTTGCGTTACAAACAACGATTTTGACAGAGCAATTCAGATGGTCCGGGTGATTCTGGAGAAGAATCTGGTGGAGATGAAACTGAATAAAGTGGCTTTGACAGAGTTGAAATTTGCTTTTGTGGGAACCATCAAACGTATTTTGCAACTTCTGAAAAAAACGGAGGCAGAACTCTTTGGCGAAGGAAGTGTTCTTTATCTGGAACTGTCTGCCTGCAGAACGCCGAAGGAGATTTCTGACAAGATTATTGAAATGTTCTCTAGCCTTCGGGATTTTACGGAGGATTCTTATGACAGTGTAAACCGGACATTGATCGGCCAACTGGAAGAGTATATTCAGAACAATTATAACCGGGAAGAGTTATCGCTTTTGCTTTTGGCGGAACACTTTAACTTGACGGTTAGTTATATCAGCCGTATCTTTAAACGATATTGCCAGGAGAATTTTAAAGACTATCTGGCAAATTATCGAATCCAAAAAGCAACAGAGATTCTGGAAGAATCTCCCTATATCAAAATTGCTGAACTTGCTAAACGGGTTGGCTATAGCAATGTGAGCAGTTTCATTCGAAACTTCAAAAAAATCAAATTTGTTTCTCCGGGAGAATATAAAAACGACCGGAACAATCAATAAGAAAAATCCCCTTTGGACAGACATCCTATGTTTGCTTCAAAGGGGATTTCTTTGTTGAAAAGTATGGTTAAAATGCAGGAACGGCGGTTTTCTTAACAAAAGGTCAAAAATTCGCAATGAAGGACAAAAATTGCAAATTGCAAGGGTGCAAGGGCGATGCTATAATGTATTATAGGATGATGTATCATTGCGAACGCTATAAGGACTGAGGGAGGGAGACAATGAGAACGAAACGGATAACGGCAGCACTATTGTGTTTGGTTATTGTATTGGGGACCTGTGCTTGCAGCAAGCCGAAGCAGACAGGAAAACATTTTGTCGCAAAAACTCTCTCTCACAAAGTTTCTGATGAGCCTTTGGAATTGACGCTTTTTGCCAAAGATATTGAGTCTGCCAGGGAAGAATGTATTTTTCCAAAAGCCTATGATTTGACCAATGTTTTGCTGAAGCCGGTTCTGTCTGAAAACGTAAATGACATGGATCAGGCGTTAGCCTTGGCGATGGCAGCAAAAGACATTCCGGACATTATATATGACTGGAAACAGAAAAATTTTAATCGCTACGGTTCTCAGGGAGCCTTAATTCCCTTAAATGATTTAATTGATCAATATGCCCCTAACTACAAAAAGTTTCTGGAAGAAAATCCCGATGTGAAATATTTTGCCACGGCAGCTGATGGCAACATGTATTTCATTCCCTTTGTCTCGGACGGAGAGGCTTCCACCGGTTGGTTTATCCGACAGGACTGGTTGGATAAACTGAATCTTAAGGCACCGGACACGGTGGAAGAATTTTATGATGTGATGGTTGCTTTTCGTGACCGGGATCCTAACGGGAACGGTCAGAAGGATGAAATACCATACTTTGGCATGAGAGACGGCGATATTGATTCTCTGCTGAGTCTGTTCGATGTCTATGAAAATTTTCGTTATGAAAACGGCAGGGTTTCCTACGGTCCGTTGGAAGAGGGATTTTTGCCTGCTATGAAAACCATTACGAAGTGGTATCGGGAAGGTTTGATTGATCCGGAGTTTTATACCCGCAGAGATGCCCAGTATTATCTGACGTCTGGTAATGCCGGCGGCATTACCCACGATTGGTTCGGTAGCACGGCAAATACCAACGACAGCCTGCAGGAAATGATTCCCGGCTATAAATTAGTGCCTTTTGCACCGCCCAAAGGTCCTGATGGCGTTCGCCGCGAACGGAACCGGCGCACGAGAGTTTCCGGCGAAGGCTGGGGGATTTCTGCTACGAATCAGTACCCGGAAGAGACCATGAAGTTTTTTGACTTCTGGTTCACGGAAGAGGGCAGACGGTTGGTGAACTTCGGGCTAGAGGGTATTCATCACAATATGGTAGAGGGAAAGCCGGTTTTAACCGATTCTGTTTTAAACGGTAAGGTCCCCGCCGGTTCTCGTATGAACAAAACACGGGGGAGAATCAACTTCGGTTTCTGGCAGGATTACGGCTATGAAGCCCAGTGGTCAAACAAAATAGGCCTTGAAGGCGCTGCTATGTATGTGAAGGAGGGCTATCTGCCAAAGCCTGAGACCCGCCCTGCGCTCAGTTATTTTGAAGATGAGAAACAACATAATGTGTTACAAACCCAGATTGAAACCTACCGGGATGAAATGATTCAGTATTGGTTCTTCGGCGTAAAGGATCCGGAAGAAGCCTATGGCGTATTCAATGAAACCCTGCGGGCTTTAGGGGTTGAGGAATATATTGCGATTGAGCAGAAAGCATACGATCAGTATCTTGCATTTATGCATAATTAAGGTTTTAAACAAAGAGGGTCTTTGTTAAAATAAAAAATTATTTTATGGAGGGAATAATATGAAAACAAAAAGAATTTTAGCGGGCGTTTTATGTTTGCTGATGATGATCGCAGCATGCGGTTGTCAGGGAAATTCGAAAACCGGCGTAGACATGGATGCAGAGAGAAGTCTCACGCACAAAATCTCCGATGAACCCATCGAGATGACCTTGTTTGCAAAAGACATGGAAGATTACAGAGACCAGAACATCTGGGGCAAAGCATTTGACATGACCAACATTCTGCTTACCCCGGTGTTATCTGAGAACGTAACAGACATGGACCAGGCGCTGGCTCTGGCTGTTGCAGCAAAAGACATTCCGGACGTTGTATATGACTGGAAGAAAGACAACTTCGTTAAGTACGGAACACAGGGCGCTTTAATCCCCTTGAACGACTTGATTGACCAGTATGCTCCCAACTACAAGAAGTTCTTAGAGGAACATCCCGATGCCCGTTATTTCTCAACGGCAGCAGACGGCAACATTTATTTCATTCCCTTTACTCAGGGCGGTGTTGCTTCTGCTGGTTGGTTTATCCGTCAGGACTGGCTGGACAAGTTAAATCTCAGCACTCCCAATACAGTCGACGAACTGTATGATGTTATGGTAGCCTTCCGTGACAATGACCCCAACGGCAATGGTCAGAAGGATGAAGTTCCTTACTATGGCGGTAAAGCAGACCTTGATGCGCTGCTTTGCCTGTTTGATGCAAAGATGGGCTTCCGTTACTCAGCATCAAACGGTGCAGTTTCCTACGGTCCCATGGAAGACAATTTCCTGCCGGCGATTAAAGAAATCGCTAAATGGTACGGCGAAGGCCTGATTGATAAGGAAATCTTCAGCCGCAGCGACGGTAAGGATTATTTCAACACCAACAACACCGGTGGTATAACCAGCGATTGGTTTGGCAGCACCTCTTTATTAAACACCACATTGGCAGACAAAATTTCCGGCTACAAGCTGGTTCCCTTTGCTCCTCCGGAAGATATTAACGGTGAGCGCAAAGTTCATGAAAGACGTACGCTGTATAACGGCGAAGGCTGGGGTATTTCTTCTATGAACAAACATCCGGAAGAAACCATTAAGTTCTTTGACTTCTGGTTCAGTGAAGAAGGCCGTCGTCTGGTTAACTTCGGTATCGAAGGCATTCACTATGATATGGTAGATGGTGCTCCCGTCTTTAAGAAAGAACTGGTAGAAAGCGATACAGGTATTACAACAACCATGATCAGCATTCGTTCCTATGTAAACTTCGGGTTCTGGCAGGATTTTGCATATGAAGAACAGTGGACACATCCGCTGGGTATCGAAGGTGCTAAGATGTATATCGAAGAAGGCTACCTGCCTGATACATTGGAATGGCCTGTTATGAGCTACTTCGATGATGAAAAAGAACATAACACCTTAAAGACTCAGCTTGAAACCTTCCTGAATGAATCTGTTCAGCAG
>JBGUTC010000110.1:0-5563 GCA_045132895.1 Clostridia bacterium | reverse complement strand
ATGGAAATTATCATGTTGCTTAAGCAGGAACATCCGATTCTGATTGATAAATATATGATGGGTAAGGAAATCGAGGTTGATGCCATCTGCGATGGAACCGACATTCTGATTCCCGGTATCATGGAACATTTAGAGCGTGCTGGTGTTCACTCCGGTGACTCTATTTCCGTTTATCCCGCACCGACAATTACGGAAAAAATCAAGGCAGACCTGGTTGAGTATACAAGACGTCTTGCTAACGCACTCCATGTTGTTGGTCTTGTTAACATTCAGTTTGTTCTGTATAATGGCGAGATTTACGTTATTGAGGTAAATCCCCGTTCTTCCAGAACTGTGCCGTATATCAGTAAAGTAACAAATGTTCCTATGGTTGATCTTGCAACCCGCTGCGTTTTAGGTGAGAAGTTAAAAGATATGGGTTGTGGCACAGGTCTTCATCCGGAAGGTGACTATGTTGCGATTAAAGTTCCGGTGTTCTCTTTTGAGAAACTTCATGATGTTGATACATCCTTAGGCCCTGAAATGAAGTCTACCGGTGAAGTTTTAGGTATCAGCAAGGACTTCTCCGAAGCTCTTTATAAAGGCTTACTGGGTGCCGGCTTTAAGATGAAGAAAGATGGTAATGTCTTAATTACCGTCCGTGACACAGATAAAGAAGAAATGCTCGATATTGCAAGAGGCTTTAAAGAACTGGGTTACCATATTTATTCAACAGAAGGAACAGCATCATTCCTGCTTAAGAATAATGTACCGGCAACAACTGTCGCAAAGATTGGCGAAGGTTCACCGGATATTATGGACCTGCTTCAGGAAGGTCGTTTTGATATGGTTATTAACACGGCAACGAAAGGACGTCGTCCTGATCGTGATGGCTTTAAGATCAGAAGAAAAACCGTTGAGGTTTCTGTTCCTTGTCTGACAAGCCTTGATACCGCAAAGGCATTCCTGGCAAGTCTGCAGGTTAACCTGCATCAGGATGGTCTTAATATGGTAAATCTGATTGATGTTTAAAAAATGTCAGGGGTTGCAAGAAATTGCAACCCCGTTTTCTTGACAGTGTTTTTGAATTGTGGTACAATGGTAAAGTTGTTTTTATGAAATAGAAATTTGCTCGGAGGCTTTAAGGTGAAAGAAATCAGAAATATAGCAATTATTGCCCACGTTGACCATGGTAAAACCACTCTGGTTGACGTTATGTTAAAAGACAGCGGTATTTATCGTGAGAATGAACAGGTGACTGAGCGCGTTATGGACTCAAACGACTTAGAGCGTGAACGCGGCATCACCATTCTGTCTAAAAATACTTCTGTTATGTATAAAGACATCAAAATCAACATCATTGATACTCCGGGACATGCTGATTTTGGCGGTGAGGTAGAGCGCGTCCTTGGCATGGTGGATGGCGTTTTGCTGCTCGTAGATGCCTTCGAAGGTCCTATGCCCCAGACTCGCTTTGTGCTTAAAAAGGCATTATCTCTTAACCTTAAGCCCATTGTTGTCATCAATAAAATTGACAGACCTCAGGCTCGGCCTCAGGAAGTTGTGGACGAAATTTTTGATCTGTTTATTGATTTAGGTGCAACAGATGAACAGGCAGATTTTCCGATTGTCTATACATCGGCTCGTGAAGGTATCAGCGGTCTTGAGCCGGATGAGATGGAAAATGGTCTTGAGCCTTTGTTTGAGACCATTGTAGGTAACGTACCTAAACCGCAAGGAGATAGCGATAAACCTTTCCGGATGCTGATTTCTAACATTGACTATGATGAGTATGTAGGCAGAATTGCCGTGGGTAAAATTGACCGCGGATGTCTGAAAACAGGTCAAAATCTGACGGTTTGTCGGGCAGATGAGACCACCCAAAACGTGAAATGCGGTCGGTTGTATATGTATGACGGACTTAAGAGAATCGAAGTTACCGAAGCTTCTGTCGGCGATGTTGTGTTGATTGCCGGTCTTGGAAATATTGGTATTGGTGAGACTCTTTGTGAGCCATCATGCCTGGAACCTCTACCGGTCATCACAGTTGATGAACCGACGATTTCTATGAATTTTTTGGTTAATAACAGTCCTTTTGCAGGAAATGAAGGAGACTATGTTACCAGCCGACATTTGCGCGACAGACTGTTCCGTGAGTTGGATACGAATGTGAGTCTGAAAGTAGAAGAAACAGATAGTGCTGATTGCTTTAAGGTTTCCGGCCGAGGCGAACTTCATCTTTCTATCTTAATTGAAACCATGCGCCGTCAGGGGTATGAATTCCAGGTTTCCAGACCGGAAGTTATTTTAAAAAAGAAAGACGATAAAGTCTTAGAGCCGGTTGAATTATTGTTTATTGACCTGCCCGAAGAATATGCCGGAACAGTCATTGAAAAACTAGGTAAGCGCAAAGCGGAAATGCTGAACATGCAGCCCGGTGATAATGGTTATATGCGCCTTGAATTCCGTGTGCCGTCAAGAGGCTTAATTGGCTACCGCAGTGAATTTTTAACAGATACCCGTGGAAATGGTATCATGAATACTATTTTAGACGGACATATTCCTTATTGTGGCGAAATTGAAAGCAGAAGCCGTGGCTCCATGATTGCGTGGGAAACGGGAGATAGTGTTGCATACGGTCTCTTTAATGCCCAGGAGCGAGGCAGACTCTTTATCGGCGCCGGTGTTAAAGTCTATGAAGGCATGATTGTAGGCGAAAATGCCAAAGCAGAAGATATTACGGTTAATGTCTGCAAGAAAAAACATGTTACAAATATGCGTGCATCCGGTAGTGACGAAGCTCTTCGTTTAACGCCGCCGGATAATCTGAGCCTGGAGCAGTGCCTTGAATTTATTTCTGATGATGAATTGGTGGAAGTAACTCCCCAGACTATTCGTCTGAGAAAGAAACTGCTGACGAAAATGGAACGCGATAAGGCAGCAAACCGGAATAAAAAGTAAAAAAAGTAAGGTAGCGTTGACTACCTTTCTTTTTTTTTAAAAATCTAAAAAAAATGTTTGAAAAGATAAAAAAAGGGTATATATACAACGTGTGAGTCATAAAAATGACAATAAAACCGACAGGGTGGTGTTATTTGATGGATTTAAAAGAATATATAGAGAACCTGGAAGCAACCTCCTTATCTGAATTTGCCGCTCTATCGAGAAATTCAAAGGGACGGAAAAAAGAAATAACACCTTGTATTGTCAGAACAGAATTTCAGCGAGACAGAGACAGGATTATTCATGCTAAATCTTTCCGCCGTTTGATGCATAAAACTCAGGTTTTTCTTGCTCCGGAAGGGGATCATTACAGAACCCGTTTGACCCATACTCTTGAGGTTTCGCAAATTGCAAGAACAGTTGCCCGGGCTCTTCGCTTAAATGAAGATTTAACAGAAGCCATTGCTTTAGGACATGATTTAGGGCATACGCCCTTTGGGCACACCGGGGAAGACGTTCTGAACGATATTTGTGCCGGCGGTTTTAAACATTATGAACAGAGTTTGCGTGTGGTTGATTATCTGGAAGGCGGCAACGGCTTAAACCTGACTTTTGAGGTTCGTGATGGTATTGTGAATCATGCCGGTGAACATGAAGCTGCAACGCTGGAAGGTCGCATCATTAAGTTGGCCGACCGGATTGCCTATATCAATCATGATATTGATGATGCAATCCGTGGTGGTGTAATTGCTCAGGATTCGATTCCTAAAGAATGCCGGAATGTTCTCGGAGATACTCATGGCGAACGTATCGAGCGCATGATTGTGAATATTATTGAAAACAGCATGAATCAACCAAATGTATCCATGACGGATGAATTTTTTGAAGCGATGATGTCACTTCGGGCATTTATGTTTGAAAATGTGTATACGTCTGAGGCTGCCAGAGGTGAAGAAAGCAAGGCTAAAAGCATTATTACCACCTTGTTTGAAACCTTCGTCAAAGAGCCGGAGGTTTTGAAAGAATCCGGTATTTCATCAGTTGTTTTTAATACGGAGCAGGATGTTACCGATTATATTGCCGGTATGACAGACAACTATGCTATTTATGTGTTTGAAAAGTTGTTCATTCCTATGGGGTGGAGACTTTAGTCAAAGATTTTACATAAAATACTATTGTATGGATATTCTATGGATAGAACTTTTTTAGAAAAATGCTAAACAAAAAAGGAAATTCTTTTTTTTCGTCGAATACATACAATGTCTATTTTTGAAATAGGAGAGGAAAGGCAGTGCCACGTTATAAACAAAGTTCGATTAATGAGGTGAGTCGACGGATAGATTTATCTGAGCTTGTCTCCGGATATGTGCAATTAAAGCGCAACGGGACAAGTCATATTGGTCTTTGCCCGTTTCATAAGGAAAAGACGCCTTCCTTTCATGTGGATGACGATAAGCAGTTGTTCTATTGTTTTGGTTGCGGTGTGGGTGGAAACGTATTTGATTTTATCATGCGGGCGGAGAATCTTGACTTTGTGGATGCTTTGCAGTTTTTAGCCCAACGTGCCGGTGTTACCTTAGAAGAAGAGCAGGGACAGCGTACCAGTCGCACCGAGGAAGAATCCAACTTGAGAAAACGGATTCTTGAGATGAACCGCCTTGCGGCGAGACATTTTTATGATAATTTGGGCGCTCCGGGTGCTGAGGTTGCTTTAGCATATATCCAAAAACGTGGACTGGAGCGGAAAACCGTAATTAAATTCGGAATCGGTTTTGCGCCGGATTCCTGGTCTGATATGGTGGATTTTTTGAAATCAAAAGGCTATACGGCGGATGAAATTGTCACGGCGGGGCTTGCAGTAAAAAACGACAAAGGCAGAGTATATGATAAGTTCCGCAATCGCCTGATGTTTCCCATTATTGATGTTCGCGGTAATGTTGTTGCCTTTGGAGGCAGAGCCCTTGCGGATGATCCGGCAAAGTATATGAACTCTCCGGAAACTCCTGTTTTTCATAAAGGAAGAAATCTGTTTTCATTAAATCTTGCCAAACAAAGCGGGTTAAAAGATGGCTTGATTCTTGTTGAGGGCTATATGGATGTTGTTTCACTGTACCAGCGCGGTATCACCAATGTGGTTGCCGGTCTGGGCACGGCCTTGACAGATGAACAGGCCAAACTGATTAAGCGATATGCCGGTCAGGTTTATGTTTGCTATGACAGCGATGAGGCCGGTCAGAAAGCAGCCCAGAAGGCGATTTCGCTTTTGACGGATGCAGAAAATATTGTAAAGGTTATTAGCTATACAGGGGCAAAAGACCCGGACGAGTTCATACAGAAACACGGGGTAGAAAGTTTTCGTGCCTTGCTTACATCGGCCAAGGAATCCTTGGAGTTTCGCCTGTATCGGATTCGACAGCAGTATGATATTTATGACCTGAGTCAGAAAATTCTATTTTTGGAGGAAGCTGCAAAGATTTTGGCAAGTGTGGATAGTGAGATGGCAAGAGAGGCTTACATTAAGCGAATCTCTGTTGACACGGATATTTCTGTTGAAGCCATCCGAACCGAGGTCTCCAAGCTTATTTATTATAAAAATAAAAAGCAGGTCCGAAAGGAATTGCAGCAGGAGGGTATGCCGCAA
>JBGUTC010000109.1:0-4072 GCA_045132895.1 Clostridia bacterium | reverse complement strand
AAAATTGTCTAAAGAAACCAAAGAAACTTTGATTTTTTCTGTTTATTGAAGAAAAAATTGAAAAAAATGAAAATAACACTTGCATATTTTGTTACAATATTGTAAAATAGTAATGATAAAAAAATAACAAAACTTTAGGAGGTTTTTATACTATGGCAGTTAAAGTAGGTATTAATGGTTTTGGCCGTATCGGTCGTCTGGCTTTCAGACAGATGTTTGGCGCAGAGGGTTATGAGGTTGTTGCAATCAACGACTTAACCAGCCCCAAAATGCTGGCTCATCTTCTGAAGTATGATTCCGCTCAGGGTAAATATGCTCTGGCTGACACAGTTTCCGCTAGTGATGATTCTATCACTGTTGACGGCAAGACCATCAAAATTTATGCAGAAAAAGACGCTGTAAACATTCCCTGGGGCGACCTGGATGTTGACGTTGTTTTAGAGTGCACAGGTTTCTATACTTCTAAGGAAAAGGCTTCTGCTCACCTGACTGCAGGTGCTAAGAAAGTTGTTATCTCCGCTCCTGCTGGTAACGACCTGCCCACCGTTGTTTTCAACGTTAACCATGACATCCTGACCAAGGAAGACAAAGTTATTTCCGCAGCTTCCTGCACAACCAACTGTCTGGCTCCCATGGCTAAGGCTCTGAATGACTACATGCCCATCGAAAGTGGTATCATGTCCACCATTCACGCTTACACCGGCGACCAGATGATCTTAGACGGTCCTCAGAGAAAGGGTGACCTGAGAAGATCCAGAGCAGGCGCTATCAACATCGTTCCCAACTCCACCGGTGCTGCAAAAGCTATCGGTCTGGTAATTCCCGAACTGAACGGCAAACTGATCGGTTCTGCTCAGCGTGTTCCGACCCCGACCGGTTCTACCACAATCCTGGTAGCAGTTGTTAAGGGTCAGGCAACAGTTGAAGGCATCAACGCTGCTATGAAAGCTGCTGCAAATGAATCTTTTGCATACAACGAAGACGAAATCGTTTCTTCCGACATCATCGGCAGCAAGTTCGGTTCCATCTTTGATGCTACTCAGACAATGGTAACCAACATGGATAACGGTTATTCTCAGGTTCAGGTTGTTTCCTGGTACGATAACGAGAACTCCTACACCAGCCAGATGGTTAGAACCATTAAGTACTTCGCTGAATTAGGTTAATTCTGAATTTTAAAAAGCCGCATCTGATGATGCGGCTTTTTTTTGATTAGATAAAAGGTCTGTTCCGTTAGGAACAGACCTTTTATATTTGTTTATTCAGCTTTTTCTTTTAAATGATCTCTGATTTCAGCGAGCAGTTCTTCCTGAGTCGGACCCTTGGTTTCTTCCGGCGCTACGTCTTCCTCTTTTTTGTGAGTCAGCTTATCTTTGGCTTTGTTAATCAGTTTGATAAAGAGGAAAATGGAAAATGCAATGATTAAGAAATCAATGACGTTCTGAATAAAATTACCATATGTAATGGCGGCTTCAGGCTTCAGGATCTTGTCACCTTCCATAACAGCCGGTTTCAGCACCCATTTTAAGGATTTGAAATCCATGCCGGCGGTCAGAAAACCGAAGAAGGGCATAATCAGGTCGTTGACAATGGAAGTTACGATTTTGCCGAATGCGCCACCGATGATAACACCGATTGCCATGTCCAGCACGTTGCCTTTTAAGGCGAATTCTTTAAATTCTTTTAACATATTTTTTTCTCCTTTGTTATAAAATCTCGCTGACAATTTCCTGCATCTGGGCAAATGTCGAAGCGGAAAAGGCTTTGTTTTTTGCAGCAGAAGAGTGGGGAATGCCTTTAAAGTACCAGGCAATGTGCTTTCTTGACTCTAAAATTCCCAAATGTTCTCCCTTATACTGCACCAATAAAGAAAGATGCCTCAGCATAGTCTCTTTCTTTTCTTGGTTCGTCACGGGTTTGTAAGTTCCGGTTTCACAGTATTCCTTCAGTTGCCGGAAAATAAAGGGGTTACCCTGGGCGCCTCTGCCAATCATAACGCTGTCGCACCCTGTTTGTTCTTTCATCAGGATAGCGTCTTCAGGCCTGAAAATATCACCGTTTCCGATAACAGGAATGGAGACGGCTTGTTTCACAGCAGTAATATCGTCCCAATTTGCCTTGCCGGTATAAAATTGTTCCCGGGTTCTGCCGTGCAATGTAACGGCGCTGACGCCCTCGCTTTCTGCAAGTTGGGCAAGAGCAACACAGTTTTTTGAGGTTTCGTCCCAACCGGAACGAAATTTAACGCTCAGTGGAACAGACATTTCTCGAACCATGGCACGGAGCACCTTTTTGGATTGCTCTAAGTTCCGCCCCAGAGCAGCACCGTCACCGTTGGTAACGATTTTCGGCGTAGGGCAACCCATGTTCAAATCAATGGCTTTTGCCCCTTGCTCCTGGACATACACCGCTGCCCGTGCCAGAATATCCGGCTCGCATCCGAAAAGCTGCACAATCAGAGGAGATTCCTGCTCGTGAGTCATTAAGAGCAGGTTGGTCTTTTTGTCCCGGTATTCAATTCCTTTGGCACTGACCATCTCAGAAATAACTAAATCAGCCCCGAATTCCCTGCAAATCAGGCGGAAAGGCAAATCGGTAATTCCTGCCATGGGTGCCAGAAAAACTTTATTACAATAGTCCAAAATGACAGCTCCTTAACCAGAATGTTCTCCGGTCTTTATTGTACCACAAAATTCTCGGGAAGAAAAGTTTTTTCGACATTAAATTTGATTTTTATAGTCAGAACTCAGCTGACCGCAGGCAGCATTCATATCGCTGCCAAACTCCCGCCGGACAGTTACGTTGATGCCCCGCTTTTTCAAAATATCGAAAAAAGCGGCGATACGCTCCTTTGTGCTGGGCTCAAAATCAGTTGAACGTGTCTTGTTGTAAGGAATCAGATTTACATAACAGTTGATACCGCCCAGCAGTTCTGCCAGTTCAAAAGCGCATGAATCCGTATCGTTTATGTCTTTTAGCAAGATATATGCAAACGTAACTTTTTTGTTGTTACCGTTTTCCAGATAGCGTTTGGCGGAGTCAATGAGACCGCCGATTGGATAGGCCCGGTTGATGGGCATCAGTTTATTTCGCAGTTCATCGTTAGGTGCGTGAAGACTGATTGCAAGGCTGTTGACCGTTTCTCTCTCTGCATACCGCAGAATTGCCGGTGTGAGACCGCTGGTAGAAATGGTAATATGGCGGGCGGCAATTGAAACGCCGGGTTGCGCGGTTATGATGCCGATAAAGTCCATGACGTTATCATAATTGTCAAAGGGTTCGCCAATTCCCATCAGCACGATATGAGAAACCGGAATCTGCAGAATGTCTTTGATATATAAAACCTGGCGGACCATCTCATGGGTTTCTAAATTCCGGACTTTTTTTAATTTACCGCTTTCGCAAAAGACGCAGTCCATATTGCAGCCAACCTGGGTAGAAATACAAACCCCGTTTCCATAATCATGTTTCATTAAAACGGTTTCGATCGTGTGACCGTCTGAAAGGCGGAATAAAAATTTGCAGGTGGTGTCATTTTCTGATTTTTTGATTAACTCAAGGTCTGCAACAGAAAAATCTTCACGCAGTTTTGCTTTGATGGGCTCTGAAAGATGCGGAATATCCCCAAAAGAAGGACACCGATCCTCATACATGGCGCGAAACACAATTTTAGCTTTTGCGGGGTTTTCGCCGAAGGATATAAAATAATCCCGGAGCATAGCAAGAGTCTGGCTGTAAAAGTTCATAAGTCTCCCTTTCCTAGGGCGTTTAGCCCGGATACATGATACTGTTCACAAAATATTATATATGAAAAAAACAATCTTGTAAAGATACATTGAATCATCACATTTAATCTATGGAAAATGTTGAAAAAGAGAGGAAAGGATGATATAATGATTTCATCAAAGATGAAATCAGCGATATAAATTCCTGACGGAATTTACGATATGTACTTCGTTCGCGATATATCTTCGATGAGATATGTCCCTTCGGGACGAGATAAAGGAATTTATATCATATCGCAACGGAATGAAATGGAGTTATATCGCATTTGAGAAGCAAATATATCGCA
>JBGUTC010000108.1:0-8246 GCA_045132895.1 Clostridia bacterium | reverse complement strand
AGTCTGAGCGACTGGTGTTGCCTTGTCAGATTCACAGCACCAAAATTCTACGGGTTACGGCAGAAGATGCCGGCAAAGGTTTTAGCCGGGACAGTGATTTGCCGGAGGCAGATGGTCTTGTGACCAATGAATCAGGCGTTTGTCTTGGAACTTTTTATGCTGACTGTACGCCTGTTTTGCTTCTGGATCCCGTGAAACGTGTGATTGCTGCGGTACATTCCGGATGGCGGGGTACGCTGGGGCAAATTGTTTGTGAGGCGGTTAGCGTCATGGTGCAGTCCTACGGGACGGATAGCAAGGATATTTTAGCAGCAATGGGGCCCTCTATTAAACAATGTCATTTTGAAGTGGATCAGGATGTCTATCAGTTGTTTCGGGAGCGGTTTGGCTTGCTGGCAGAGCAAAATACGCTGCAAAAAGGGCAAAAGTTTCTGATTGATACAGATGCGCTGAATGTTCATTCTTTGCGCTCGGTTGGTGTTTTACCTGAGCACATCAGCGTATGTTCCGACTGTACCTTTTGTAATGATGAGCAGTTTTTTTCACACAGGCGTGAGGGTGACACCGGTCGCATGAGCGCGGTGATTGAGCTGATTTAAATTTTGATTTTGATGGAAGAGGTGAATGAAAATGGAACGGGTTATTCTGGTAGTGGATGATGAAAAACCGATTCTTGATATTTTAACCTTTAACCTTGAAAAAGAGGGATTTCGGGTGTTGGGTGCCGGTGACGGGGAAACCGGTCTGAAACTGGCCCTGAAAGAGAATCCGGACTTAATTCTTCTGGATATAATGCTTCCCAAAATGGACGGTTTTGATGTTTGTAAGCGTGTTCGTGAAAAGTCTAATGTGCCCATTATTATGATTACGGCACGGGAAGAGGAAGTTGACAAAGTTCTTGGACTGGAACTTGGTGCTGATGACTATATCACAAAACCCTTCAGTGTTCGTGAACTTCTGGCGAGAGTGAAAGCTAATATGCGCCGGTTTTCCGGAGATGCCAAGGAAGAGATTTCTGCTGATACCATTGTGGCAGCACCGGAACTGGTTATTAATACGACGAAATATGAAGTCATTAAAAACGGCGTTACGCTGGACCTGACTTTGCGTGAATATGAATTGTTAAAGTTTTTGGTTACTCAACCCAATCGTATTTTCTCCCGTGAGGCGCTTTTATCCAGTGTTTGGGGTTATGAGTTTTACGGAGACGTGCGAACGGTTGACGTAACGGTTCGTCGTTTGCGTGAAAAAATTGAGGATGATTCCAGTAACCCGAGATACATTCTGACGAAGCGCGGCGTCGGCTATTATTTCGATAAAGTAGCGGAATAAAGGAGTTTCTGTATGTTTAAGAGTCTGCAATGGAAGATGGTGACAATCTTTGTTTTGCTGGTTATGGCGATTATGTCTGTAGCCGGAACCTTTTTGATTCTTTCTGTTACCGAGTCATATCATCAGCTCTTTGTTGAGGAAATGAATTCAATTTTTACAGACTCTTTTATTGAACAACTGGAGACAGGTACGTCTCAGGATGAGTCCTATATGACAACCGTTCTGGGTGCTTTTACGGCACGAATGGGAATTGACTCTTACAGGAACTATTACATTTTATCTTCTGACAATGCATCGGTCATTGACAGCTCTACGGATGGAGCGCCGGCGTCTTTTTCCATGCAGTCTCCGAATCTGATTACGGCCCTTTCCGGAAGCCTGGGCAGAAAAGTCAGTCCCCGGTCTTCGTATATGGATTATGCTGTGCCTGTTCGTGGCGGTAACGGTTCTTATATTGTGTATGTGATTGATACGAAAGAGGAACTATCAGTTATTATCCGTCAGATTTTTGGGATTATTCTCCAGGCGCTGCTGTTAGGCGTTGTCGTCTCTCTGGTTATGGGATATTTTCTGTCCCGGACCATTACGACGCCGATTTCCAATCTGACGAAAAAGGCAAAGCGTTTGGCAGAAGGTGAATTTGAGTCAAAAATCGATGTTAAGTCTGATGATGAAATCGGTACACTGACCGAAACGTTTAATGATATGTCGTCGAAGTTACAGGCGGCTATGCTTCAGATGTCTACAGAAAAAAATAAAGTTGAGGCAATTCTTCTGAACATGACAGATGGCGTCATGGCTTTCGGTACGGATGGTCGCGTCATTCATATGAACCCGACGGCAAGAAAAATGTTTCAGCTTTCAGAAGTGGAACATATTGAGTTTGATTCCTTCTTCAGCGCGCATCATGCAGATATTCACTTGGGCGATATGCTGTATCTGGAGGGTAACCGGTTTGTTGAGCGCGACATTGAACTTTCTAATTTGTTGATCAAAGCCAGTTTCGTGGTGTTTGAAGATGAATTTGATAATACCGGAGGCGTGTTGGTCGTTCTCCATGATGTTACAAAACAGCAGAAGCTGGAGAATTCGCGCCGTGAGTTTGTTGCAAATGTATCCCATGAATTAAGAACGCCGCTGACCACCATTAAGTCTTATGCAGAGACGATACTGGATATGCTGGACAATGCAGAGGTGCCGGTTACGTTTGTTAATACCATTCTGAATGAAACGGACCGGATGACCCGTCTGGTTAAAGACCTTTTGGTTCTTTCGAGTCTGGAACAGCCGGAGCAATTGAATAAAAGCGAGTTCAAAATGCTGGAACTGGTTTCCGATGTTGTTGATACCTTGAGTCTGGTTGCAAAAGAGCAGGGACATCGCTTATTCCTGACGGTTACTAACCCCTTTGAAGGTCTTTTTTACGGTGACCGGGATCGGTTGGAACAATTGTTGTATAACATTATTTCCAACTCAATTAAGTATACGCCGAATGGAGGCAAAATTGAGGTTCTTGCCGGTCAAGTTTTCAATAAGGTTACCATCCGGGTTAAAGATACCGGTATTGGTATTCCGGAAAAGGATTTAGGTCGTTTGTTTGAACGTTTCTACCGTGTTGATAAAGCCCGTAGCCGCGAAAAGGGCGGTACCGGTCTTGGCCTTGCGATTTCCAAAGGCATTGTCGATAACCATGGTGGCACCATCACCATTGAAAGTCGCGTTAACCAAGGCACGGAAGTGATTATTACGTTACCGGTTCTGCCGGCGGAATAGGAAATAAATTGCGAAAATGTAAATATAACATAACTTAACCGTAACAATTCTGTAAAAAAGGTGTGTTATAATATTTGCACGGGGTAGTGTATTTTGCTCCCTGAGATTTTTTTTAACAAAGGAATGTTACAACGGTTTTCTACCGTTTGAAATGGAAGCCTGATGATTTTAGGAGGTGTTTGAAATGGCGTTTAAACGTGCTGCAAAAGCCGGTGTCATGTTGTTTTTATTTATCATGATGCTGAGTATGAGTATTTTTGTATACGCTTCGCCGGATGTTCTGCCCAGTGAGGTAACTTCTACTGCAGAAGGACTTGTAACCTTAAAGGCGCCGGAACAACTGACTTCTTCAACAACAAATAAAAAGTTGCCGATTTCAGCAACAGCGCCTCAGGGTGCTTTGGTAACGGTTTACCGCTATAATTATTCTACCGGTTGTTATCATAAGGTTGTAACGGGGGATATCCCTCTTGAAGCTGTTGTCGGTTCCACCACGTTGTTTGCAGGTCAGGTGGACTTAACTTCCGGTCTCAACAAGTTTGTGATTCGTGGTGCTTGGGACGATAATGCCTATACCGTTGTGAAATTCGATGTCAATGTTTTGAACGAAGGATTTATGGACCGTATTAAAGGTGTTATTAATGTGATCTTCGGTTAAATAATGTGAAATTAAAGGGGCGTCCCGGTCGTTTTGATTCTGGTGAATTGAAAACAGCGGGTGCCCTATTTTCTTTTTTGGATTACTTATGAGGAGGGCAGAACATTTTGAAAAGACCGATTAAAGATATTATGCTTGTTTTTTCAGTTTTAACAGCGTTTGTCCTCGTTTGTCAGATCTGGTTCAGCAGCTTCATTCTGCCCGGGGGATATGAATTTTTTATTTCGGGTATAAGGCAGCATGTTGTCAGTCCTGTCAGAAGCCTGCTCAGACAGATGAGTGGCGGAGATTTTTCTCAAAATCTGAAAAACCTATATCGTCCGGAGACAATTGTTGTGAATGCCTCCGGGGAGCGTCGTGCTTTTACGGAGGGGACAGAAGGTTTTAGTGAAGCATTTCTTCTTTCCGGCAGCATTATGCAGGATTTCTTAAACGGTTCCTATCCCGTGGTGTCCTGGGAAATGGTGGATATGGATACATATCATTCTATTTTAAAGGGAAAATCTATTTATGTGAATTACGGGAAAAACTGTGACTACAGATTATTTTCTTTCAGTATCAGCGGAGAAACGAAGAATCGGTTTGCGGAAGAGTTGAGTGCTGTCAGAAGTTATATCATCAGTTTGCAGGATGGCATCATGAATAATATTTCTGTCTTTATTGTTGATCAGAGGAGCGGAAATGCGTATCGTTATGTTGTGGAAGCAAACAAAAGTAGTCTGGATGCCCGTCTGACAGAACTGATTCAGACAACGGAAAAGGCGGGTCCTCTTTCTTACTCATTTGAGTTGAACTTCCATAAACAACAGGAGCAGGCACCAACGAAGATTTTGTTTGAGCCTGCAGTTCTGATGGAACTGGCGCCGGTTGTGTTGCCGGGAATTAAAACCAGCGTAGCAGAAACCTTTGAAAAAGACGTTGACGGTGAATATTTAGATGATATCCTAAGGACGTTTTCTATTAACACCAGAAGCATGTGGCGTTACACAGATTTAAGCAATGCCCGGGTGTTTGTAGAAAACGATGCGACCCTGACCCTGAGTGCTGACGGCTATCTGGAATATCAGGCAGTAGGTGACGGCAGAGGGCTGGAAATTTCCGGCGGAAAAAGCAGTTATGATATTTACGCTGCAACAACGGATGCGGTTGATTTTGTGACGGAACTTTGTCACGGCATTTCAGAAGAATATTTTGACCATTTGCGGATTCAGACAGATTTGATTGATGATGCATCCAGGCAGGGTGTTTATAAAATCTGTTTTGACTACTGTATTGGAGGCGTGCCGGTTCGTTATCTGACAGAGGGACGTTATGCTCATGCGATTGAAATGGAAATTGCGGGCGGATATTTGACAGCCTATCGCCAGTATGTAAAAGCATATGAATATGCCGACGGTGCGCCCGATATGTTAATGCCTGTTTTGCAGGCGGCAGACTTACTGGTTGACAGCCGGTATAATGGGACAGATCCTTTATATGTTTCTGAAATTGAGCCATGCTACGTGGATGCTGTCGGTGATACCGGTATGATTCTGCCGGTGTGGCGGGCTGCAGTTGACGGCGGAGAGCAAATTATTAAGTAAAAGAATCCGGGGGTGGCAGATTCGTGAACTGGGGCAGAGCAAAAACAATTTTATTGGTCCTCTTTTTACTGACGGATCTTTTTCTGTTAGTGGTTTTATTGCAGGCAAGGTTGACTGCTCAGAAAATCTCTGAACAAACTGTATCTGAAGTGGTTTCAATTTTACAAAATGCGCAGATTGAAATTGAACCGGAGCAGATTCCGGTGAAGAGAATCCCGAATCAGAATATCATTATGCGGAATTTCTTTCAGAACCCGGACGAAGCGGCTTTGACCATGTTGGGAGACCGTGCTCAGGCAATATCAGTTTTTCCTGAACGCTATGAGTATCAGTTCAGCAGTCAGTCCGGAACGCTGTATGTAAAAAAAGACGGTTTTTTCTATGAGAGCACCAAGGAAACGGTTCCTTTTCATGCCGAGGCATTGCCTACAGACAGCAACGTGAAAACCCATGTTCTGAACGCTTTAAGCCACTTGGGAATCCAAAAAGGAACGGCTGAAGTTTATCACCTGGCTCAGGTGAACGGTCTTTATCTTTGCGATGTGCGCCCGGTGTATCGGCAGCAGCCGATTTACGGTGTTTCTATGCGTGTAACTGTTGACAGCGAAGCAGTTGTCAATATCAGCGGGCATTGGTTCGTTGTGGAGGAAATTGAGGAAAATAGCCGGGAAGGGCTTTTAGATGTTACGACAGTTTTGACGGATTTGATTTTTGAAGAAGGGCGAGTGCCTGTGAAAATTGAGTCAGTCGGGCATGGCTTTTATATGGCAGATGAATTTTTAAGCAGTCGTGAAATTGTGGCAGTTCCGGTTTATGTGATTACGGAAGTAAGCGGTAACAAGCGGATTTTTGATGCCCGCGTGGGTACTGCTGTTGAATAGGAAGGAAGATTAAGATGTTAGTAGATGTAGCAGAAATTCAGATTCGATCCGGAAACGGCGGTAACGGTCTGGTATCGTTCCGGCGAGAAAAATATGTAGCTGCAGGTGGTCCTGACGGCGGTGACGGCGGTAAGGGTGGAGATGTTATTTTCCGCGCAGATTCACGGCTCCTGACCCTGATGGACTTTCGGTATAAGCGGGAGTATAAAGCAGAAAACGGCGGAGACGGAAGAGGTGCGAAGTGTACCGGTGCCAGCGGCAAGGATATGACCATTTATGTACCGGTCGGCACCTTGATTAAAGACGCTGAAACCGATCGGACGATTGCAGACTTAAACCGTGACGGTGCAACCTTTGTTGCGGCAAAAGGCGGAAATGGCGGATGGGGAAACATTCATTTTGCAACGCCGACCCGTCAGGTGCCGAAATTTGCAAAACCGGGTCAACGCGGTATTTCGCGCCGTATTAAGTTGGAATTGAAGCTACTGGCAGATGTGGGTCTGGTGGGATTTCCTAACGTTGGAAAATCAACGCTGTTATCCGTTGTCAGCAGTGCCCGTCCGAAAATTGCCAATTACCATTTTACAACGCTTGAACCGAATCTGGGCGTTATCTCTGTGGAAGAGTCGAAGAGTTTTGTTATGGCGGATATCCCCGGCATCATTGAAGGAGCCAGCCAGGGTGTTGGTCTGGGCCATGACTTTTTAAAACATATTGAGAGAACCCGCCTGCTTTTGCACCTGGTGGATGTTTCCGGTATTGAGGGCAGAAATCCTCTTGAGGATTTTGATACCATTTGTGAGGAAATGCGGCTTTACAATCCGGAGCTGGCTGAAAAACCCCAGATTGTTGTTGCCAACAAAACGGATATTATAACAGATCCCGCTGCTTATGAAGCCTTCAAAGAAGAAATCGAAAGAAGAAATCTCTTGTTGTTTGAAATTTCTGCCGTAGCCCATAAGGGAACCCGTGAACTGATGGCGTTTGTTTACGGATGCTTGCAGGAGTTACCTATTCCGGAGCAGACGGTTTATGAAGATATTGCCCAGGAAGAAGAACTGGATGATACCATTACGATTATCCGAGACGGTGACGTCTTCTGTGTGGAAGGACGTCGGGCAGAGAAGATTGTGGCAAGTACGAACTTCTCTGATTATGAATCGCTGCAGTTCTTCCAGCGTTCTCTCCGTGAAGCCGGTATTATTGACGAACTGGAGAAAGCCGGTATCCAGGAAGGGGATACTGTCCGGATGGATGATCTTGAATTTGACTATGTGAAGTGAGGCAAGGGGCATGAAAACAGAATCCATGGTTGCCAAAGCAAAAATCAATCTCTCGTTATCTGTTTTGGGAAAGCGGGAAGATGGGTATCATGATATTGAAAGCGTGATGCAGACTGTTGCCTTTGGAGACGTTGTAACAGTGACTCATCGGGAGGAGCCCGGTATTCTGATTCAATCCAATCATCCGGATCTGCCTTTGGGGGAAAAGAATATTGCCTACCGTGCGGCAAAACTCATGCAGGACACTTACCATATTCCCGGAGGATTTTCCATCTTTCTGGAAAAGAAAATTCCCGTGGCAGCAGGACTTGCCGGAGGGAGCACTAACGCAGCAGCGGTACTGCATCTGATTAACCGGATATGTGGACTTTCGCTGGCAGGGGAAACTCTTGCTGAGTTGGGCGTTACCTTAGGTGCAGATGTTCCTTTCTGTCTCTATGGTAAGACAGCTTTATGTCAGGGAATTGGTGAAAAAATGACCGCTGTGAAAGGTCTTTCAAATTGCCATATTCTGCTGGTTAATCCGGGCGTTGGCGTCAGCACGGCTAAGATTTATCAGTTGATTGATCATGCAGCACAGACAGATAAGGCGGATGCAGAAGTGCTTATATCGGCTCTATCTGAGGGGAAGACGGAAGTTGCTTTTTCTCAGATGAAAAACATGATGGAGCCGGTTGCGGCAGAACTCTGTCCCGAAATTTCCGTTCTGCTGGAAAAACTGAGAGAAGCGGGTGCG
>JBGUTC010000107.1:0-6282 GCA_045132895.1 Clostridia bacterium | reverse complement strand
TGCGATATTGCAGATGCATACCTTGGTGCAGAACTGGGAACCGGCTATGAATGGTGGCATAACTTCTATGAATTCCATAAGCTTTCCATTGATGAGCTGGAAGCCTTTGACTACGAAGAATATAAAAAGAACGGCTTTAAGATCAATAAGTTAGGCGACTATCCTTTAAAACTTGAGAAGAAACCGGAATAAAGCGGGGAAGGTGCAAGGAGATGAACTTTGTTAAGTTATTGGAGAAAAGCCATGCATCTGCCAATGAAAAAAGCGCTACGGCAGCGTTTTTAGGAGATAGCATTACCCAAGGTGTTTTCGAATTAAAAAAAGGCGAGGACGGAAAATTCGACTGCATCTTTGATTACGACAATGTTTACCATGCGCAGCTCAGGAGAAAACTGAATGTTTTATATCCCAAGGCGCGCATCAATATAATCAATGCAGGGAATAACGGAACAGATGCCGCTTGCGGATATCAGCGGTTGCAGCGGGATGTGCTTGCTTATTCTCCGGACTTAGTTGTTGTTTGTTTTGGTACGAATGACTGCCTGGAGGGTGAAGCGGGGCTGACTGCTTATGTAGAGAATCTTGAAAAGATTTTTCTGACTTTGCAGGAAGCCGGGATTGAAACGATTTTTCTGACTCCTAATTTAATGGCAGACCGGATTGTACCGGAAATTCACGATATTCCCGGTCTGATGTATTCAGCAGAGGTTATTACCAAAACGCAAGTAAGCGGCATGGCAGATCTGTATTTTGAGAAAGCAAAAGAACTTTGCCGGAAACTTTCGGTTCCGGTTTGCGATTGCCGTGCTAAGTGGCAGAAAATGAAGCAGCAGGGCGTCGATACAACAGGCCTTCTGTGTAATCACTTAAACCATCCATCCAGAGAGATGCACACCTTGTTTGCAGAATCTCTCCTGGAAATGATTATGGACTTATAGGGAAAGGGGATAGAATCATGATCAAAACAAAAGAGGAACTTGTACTGACGACGGAAAGCAACGCAGCAGGAGAGGTTAAGTTGCTGCTTTCGAATCTGGCAGACTTTGAAGGGAAAAATGAAAAACTCCGGACGTTTGCTTTAGCAGAACTGAAGCCCGGGGAAGAAGTTGAATTTCATATCCATACCGGAGAATGCGAAAGTTACTATATTATTTCCGGTGAAGGCTTATATAACGATAATGGTAAAGAGGTTCCGGTTTCTCCCGGCACAGTAACGTTTACGCCGTCCGGTGAAGGGCATGGGATTAAAAATACCGGAACAGCGATGCTGACCTTTATTGCGTTAATCATTTTAGACTAAGTATGTAAGGAGAGAAAAAAATGAAGAGATTTGTTACTTTATGTCTGGCTATGCTTATGGCGCTGACAGTTCTGCCCCAGATGACGGTTCTGGCAGCGACCCAATCAGAACTGGATGCATCTCTTTCCCTGGCAGATAAGGGTGCGATGTATGTATCCGGAAACAATTTGCCGGCAACCGCAACTGTTGGCGGAACAAGCTATGTGGTTACCTATGAGAGTGATAACCCGTCAGTTATCAGCGCAGACGGAGCGGTTACTCACGGCGCATTGTTCAAACATGTAACGGTTACGCCGAACTTCACAGCCGGAGGGAAGACCATTAAAGGTACGGAAAAGAAACTGCTCGTATTACCTACCGGTGGCGAAGAAGTGTTCTTTGAAGACTTTGAGGACTTCACGGCAGGGGCTATCACAAACCACGCTGTAACAAACGGTTGGCAGTGTGATTACGATGAAGAGACACAAAAAGCAGAAATTTTAAGTGATAACACGAAATATTATCACGCTCAGGTTGTGACACCGGGCCATGCTTATCAGAATGTAAGACTGTATACATATCATAACAATCTGCCGACGACAGGTCTTACCATGATGGCGCTTCGGGCAAAAATCGGCAGTTCCAATTCAAAAACTACAGATGGTTTTTATGTGGAACACACAGCCTTTTTTGACAATGCCAATCTGACGGGCGGTAACGGTTTGACATCGATCTCGCTCCCCGGATATACCAATTCCTGGCATGATTTTGTATTTATCATTGATAACGAGGATACCGTTTCAGAAGAAGGTACCCTGGCAAGAAATATGTCCGTTTATATGGATGGCGTATATCAGGGTTCTATGTATTCCTATCCCGGTCCGGCAAACTTCCTGCTGATTCAGCTTGCCCGTTTCTATGCTCATGAGGGTTCCGTTGACGACGTGATGATTTATAATCTGGGAGAGATTACGCTGAACGACCAGGAAAAGGCGTCTTATATTGCAGAGAAAATCAAAAAATCGGCTTTGACAGATGAGGTCAACGGTGCGATTACTAAGAATCTGACGCTCAGCACAAACTACAAGGATTTTTATGCTGATGCAGACGGTGAATATACTGGCACAACCATTACCTGGAGTACGGATAGCAGTGCCATCACTCCTGCCGGCGTGGTTACCCGCGGTGATCTTCCTCAATCCGTTAAAGTAACGGCGACCGTTTCTGTTGATGACGAAACGGTGGAGAAGAACTTTTATTTTACCGTTGCACCTGCCGGAAGTGAGCCTTTTGCCGGCGGTAAGTTTGATTTAGACTTTAATAATTTGAAATCTTCAGAAGAAGCCGGCGCAGGCTGGACCTTTGACAATTCTTCTGTCATGGCTGTTTCCATGGCAAAAAGCACAAGAGAAGAATCCACAGCGTTAAAAATTACGAATGCTTCCGTCAGCCAGTTGGGTCTTCGGTATAAACATGAAGACAGTATCAACTGCGGTGAATTCGGAAAACGCTATGCTTTTGGTTGTGATTTAGCCTTTGTTCCGGATGCCAGTGCAACAAACGGCAACCGTGTATTCTTCGAAATTAACGGTGCTGCTTTAGAGGCGCGCGTTGGTTTAGACTTTACAACACAAGGGGTTTACCTGTTATTCGGTCAGAGTGACCGGATTTTCTCCAAGAGACACTTAGACCTTAAGACAGGAGAATGGTTCCACTTTAACATTGATTTTAACACGGCTAAAAAGAGCTGGGTTGCCTACATTAACGGCATGGCGATTTACGAAAATCCCATCAGCATGGATGATCCCCTCTGGAATGCCCGCAGACCTTTCCGCAGTCTTGGTTTCAGAATGTCCGGCAACAGCACGCTCTATGTAGATAATATGTACGGAAGAGAGTATGCTGTAGCAGAAGCATTCGATGACAATAGCGACTTTACGGTTACGAGCTTTAAACTGACCAATGCCGGCGGCACTATGATTAAGAACCTGACCCCGGCAACAACCCAGGTAAACGCGACAATCCGACTGGTAAAAAACCGTCCTACAGAAGATACAAAAGCAACGCTGCTTCTTGCCCACTATGATCAAGCGGGTATGCTGGTTGAGGTCGTTAAAAAAGATGTTGAAGAAAGTCAGGTAGAGGGAACAGTTGGCTACCCGGATGTGACAATGTCTCTTAACCTCGCTGGTAATTGCACCAAACATTCGGTCAAGGCCTTTGTTATGCGCCTTGATACCGTGCAGCCGGTAACAGAGATGGTTTCTTTAGAAGATGAAATTGTTTTTGATCAGGAAAGACTGTTAGGTGAAGTGCCGGTATACCGTCCGGCAACAGACTTAGGCTATACAGAAGCAGATATCGGTTCAAGATATCCGCAAATCCAGGAGATTATGTTTGATGGCGAGCCTTATAAGGGCAATCCGACCAAGCATTTTGCATACCTGGGTCTCCCGGAGGGTGCTTCTGCTGCGAATCCTGTTCCCGCTGTTGTTGTTGTACACGGTGGCGGCGGTACGGCATATCCCCAGTTTGTAAATGAATGGAACCGTCGTGGTTATGCGGCCATTGCTATGGACTTAAACGGCTGTGTACCGGATGTCAATTCACCGGATTCCAGAAGAAGACACGCCTGGGCAGGCCCCTGGCAGGATAACTATACGGACCTTTACTCTCAGGAAAGTGTCTGGATGTATCATGCTGTGACGGCTGTGATTAAAGCAAACAGTATCCTGCGCAGTCTGCCGGAAGTCGACAGTTCCAAAATCGGCGTTACCGGCGTATCCTGGGGTAGCGTTGTAACCAGTACGACCTTAGGTGTGGATAACCGCTTTGCTTTTGCGGTTCCGATCTATGGCTGCGGTTACCTGTATGAGAGCCAGACGTATATGTCTGATTTGATGACCCGTGAAAAGATGGCATGGGATGCATCAAACTTCATTAAGAAATCGAACCTCCCGATTCTGTTTATCAGCGGAGACCGTGATCCGGCGTTTGATATTAATATTTACAATAAAACCGCGTCTTTAGTAGGAGACCGGGGCACGATGTGCATTATCCCGAACTTCCGCCATGACCATCCGGATGCATGGGCACGGGAAGAGGTTTATGCGTTTGCTGACTCGATTGTAGCAGAGGGCAAGAAACTGGTTCGTCCGGGTGAGGTTACTGTATCCGGCGACAAGGCAACTGTAACCCTTGATATTCCCGCGGGTAAGAGTATTGCAAGTGTTAAACTTTACTATACGACAGAGGATATCACCTATCACGAAGATGGCAGCACGGCGTTGTTTGCCTTCAACGAGAGCACATCATACACAAATAGTGGCAATACTTATACCTTTAGTATTCCTCAGGGAACCACCTATTTCTATGTTGATTTTACAGATTCAAACGGTTTGATGACATCAACAAAACTGGTTACATTGCCGAGAAATTAAATGGAGGATATTATGAAAGTTAAATGGGGTGTTATCGGTTGCGGCGGCATAGCAGATCGCAGGACGTTGCCGGGGATGATGCTGGCAGACAATGCGGAACTGGTTGCCGTAATGGATGCAAATCAGGAGGCGGCAGACCGCTGCAGAGAAAAATATCATGCGGCTTTTGCCTTTGATAAAGCAGAAGATCTGCTTGCGCTAGATGAGATTCAGGCGGTTTATATTGCTTCGCCGGTCTTCTGTCATAAAGAGCAGGTAGAACAAGCGGCAAAAGCGAAAAAGCATATTCTGCTTGAAAAACCCATGGGTCTTTCTGTTTCAGAATCTAAAGAAATCAGCGAAATCTGTAAGCGGGAAGGGGTTAAACTGGGCGTTGCCTTTATGATGCGGTTCCACAGTTACCATCAGAAAATGCGTGAACTGGTATCTGTTGGCACAATCGGAGAAGTGGTTTCTGCCAGAGCACAGTTTACCTGCTGGTACCCGGAAATTGAGAATTGCTGGCGGCAAAACCGAGCACTTTCCGGTGGCGGTGCGATGCTGGATATGGCCATTCACTCCATCGATTTGATTCGCTATATTACCGGTCTTGAAGTGGTTGAAAGTACCGGATTTACCGGCAATCAAATTTTTAAATATCCTGTTGACGATGCCGGTATCGGTGTTTACCGCATGAATAACGGTGCTCTTTGTGTGGTGGATTCAGCGTTTAATATTCCGGATGATGCCTCTGTCAGCAAGTTGGAAATTTACGGAACTCGCGGCAGTATTGTGGCAAGGGGAACGCTGTCTCAGATTGAAGGCGGCGAAGTTGAAGTTCTTTCTGTTCCGGATGTGGGTGGTTATGATGCTCAGCAAAACAGAAGTACTGTCGAGCCGGTTTCTGTTTCTGTCACCTTTGGGAATATGTACACCAAAGAAATTGAAGCCTTTGGCAAAGCGGTTCTGGGTGAAGGCGATATTCCCGTAACGGCAGAAGATGCCATTTGTTCTCAGCAAGCCATTGAAGAAATCTATAAGAAAAATAATATGGCGCTATAAGAAAACAGGCGGACGATTTTTCGTTCGCCTGTTTTTTAATGGATTGTTTTCAGAGGTTATGACCGTATGTATCTTCGTTCTTTAGTGGGGACTATGCGATTTTTACGTAATCGCCAATTTATGTTCATTTTTTGTCATGCTATGCGAAAAATGACACCTGAGACTCATGCAAATAGTTCTGCATGCCAAATTTTGAATACATATCGCAAAAAATGAGGATTGCGACAGGACGCTTGATATGGTATGATTATACTGAGGTGAATATCATGAAAAAAACAATGGAACTCGGTTCGAATGCAGTAAAACCGAAAAAAGGATTTGGCAAATCCGGTGTCCGCAGAAATAACACGGCACTGTATATCATGCTTCTTCCGCTCCTCGTCGTCATGCTGTTATTTACATACAGACCGATGTGGGGACTTCAGATTGCATTTAAGGATTACTCGCTGTATGGCGGAATGGCAGACAGTGCGTGGATAGGTTTTGAAAACTTTAAAACGTTTCTGACGGGTCCGTACTTCT
>JBGUTC010000106.1:0-17848 GCA_045132895.1 Clostridia bacterium | reverse complement strand
TGCGATATTGCAGATGCATACCTTGGTGCAGAACTGGGAACCGGCTATGAATGGTGGCATAACTTCTATGAATTCCATAAGCTTTCCATTGATGAGCTGGAAGCCTTTGACTACGAAGAATATAAAAAGAACGGCTTTAAGGTCAATAAGTTAGGCGACTATCCTTTAAAACTTGAGAAGAAACCGGAATAATAAAAAGAGAGGCTTCCTTGAAGGGAGCCTCTTTTTTATGGCGTTAAAACCTATTTTTCATTGCGGCATAGTGATTTCAAATAAAGCGTGGCATCGTTTATATACATCTGGAGTACGCCACATGATAAAAGAGTTTTCCGGTTTGTCACGGCTATATCCATATCTTTTCCGTCCATAGCAGGCTCATTACCACGTTTCTGGATGGAAAATTATTCTATCAATGGCGGTTTTATCCGGAAAACCTCCTGGGGGGAAGTTTTTTCTATTGAATTGTTTCCTGGGATGTGGTATAATTTATCATGGTAAATTATGCGAAATGTTTTATGTTTTCTTGGAGGCAAATCATGCAGAAAAAATTTGGAAGACTCATCTTTTTTATTGTCTATCTTGCGTATACGTCCATTTATATTGCAAGAATCAACCTTTCGGTTGCCGGGCCGGAACTGATTGCAGACGGAATTTTAAATACCGTGCAGGTCGGTTTGCTGGGTAGCGTTTTTTCGACGATTTATGCAGTTGGTCGTTTGGTGAACGGGGGCATCAGTGACAGAATGCCGCCTTGGGTTATGCTGACAATCGGTCTTGGTGTAGCGGGACTCAGTAACATTTTAATCAGCTTTTTCCCGCCCTTTATCGGCATTTTCATTCTGTGGCTGGCGAATGCCTATGCCCAGTCTATGCTCTGGAGTTCTGTTCTTTGCGTTGTGTCCAGTATTTATGACAAGCAGACGGCGAAGAAAAAGACTTCCGTCATGGTTACCTCTGTTGCCATGGGTAACATTTTAAGTATCATCATCAATACATACCTGATAACGAATTTCGGCACTCGGTTTGCTTTCGTTGTACCGGGTATTTTAACCGTTCTGTTAGGTCTTTTCGTTTTTCTTTCTACGAAGCATATCAAGCCCTCAACGGAGCAAACAGAGAAAAAGCATATCTCCATATTGAGTCTCATCAGGACAAAGAGCGTTTTCACCATGACTGTTCCGGCGTTTCTCCATGGTGTGATGAAGGACAACATCAGCCTTTGGATGGCCGTGTTTATTGTTGACCGTTACTGTGTTGACCTAACAACCTCTTCTTACTACATTTTGTTGATTCCTGCCATTGGTTTTATCGGCAGATTGGCTTATCCGGCGGCTTACCGGTTATGTAAGAACAGAGAGAATACGGTCTCTCTCCTTGGTTTTATCCTTTGTGCATTAGCGGCAGCGGTCCTTTGTTTCCCGGGCGTGGGCATGATTTACGCTGTGTTGTGCCTGAGTTTGATTTATGCGGCGGTATCTATGATTAATACGTCGATTCTGTCCATCTATCCTTTGCATTATCTGGAAACCGGTAACGTTGCTTCTGTCAGCGGGGTTATGGACTTTGCCACGTATTTAGGTGCCGGCGTTTCCGGCGTTATCTACGGCGTTGTTATTAAGTATTTCGGCTATTTACCCATGTTCCTGTCCTGGGTATGTATTTCGTTACTTTCTATGATGCTGATTAAGCGGATTGACAAGGCAAGCGAGTAAGACAAAACGTGTCTGCTCGTGAAAGAATGTTTGAAGGGTGGTTTTTGCATGAGCAGAACAGTTGACATGACGGCAGGTAAGCCGAGACGTCTTATTTTACAGTTGGCACTTCCGTTGATTGTGACCAACATCGGTCAGCAGCTTTATATGATTGTGGATGCGGCAATTGTTGGCCGTGGTGTTGGCGTTAAGGCTCTTGCGGCAGTAGGGGCGGCAGACTGGACATACTGGCTGATTCTCTGGACGGTTGCCAGTCTTTCACAGGGATTTGCCACGTTTGTTTCCAGAGATTTTGGAAGAAAAGATTATGAAACCCTGAATAAGACCATTGCCATGTCAACGGTTTTAACGGTTGCGGTCAGTGTGTTTCTGACACTCATTGGTCTTTTGATGACGAAGCCCATTCTTAATTTTTTGGATACGCCGTCAGATATTATTCATAATGCGACCATTTATTTATATTCCATGATTTCCGGTACGGTCGTTGTTGCTATGTATAATCTGGAGGCGTCCGTTCTCCGTGCCTTTGGCGATGGAAAATCTCCGCTGATTGCCATGGCGATTGCTGCGTTTTTAAATGTTGGGCTGGACTTACTCTTTGTTCTGGTTTTCCATTGGGGTGTTTTTGGTGCGGCGTTTGCTTCTATTTTATCTCAACTTGTTTCATGGCTTTATTGCGTGATGCAGAGAAAGCGGATTGACTGCGTTCATGTGTCGAAAAAGGACTACCGATTGGATTTTTCTATGATTAAAGACATGATGCTGTTCGGCATGCCTCTTGCCTTGCAACATGCTGCGATTGCCATCAGTGGCATTATCATTCAGTCTACCATTAATCTGCAGGGAAGTTTTTTTGTTGCGGGCTATACGGCGGTCAATAAAATGTATGGTCTTTTGGAATGTACTGCCATTTCTCTGGGCTTTTCCTTTACTACGTATTTCGCACAGAATTATGGTGCCGGCAAAAAAGACCGGGTCTTAAAAGGTGTGCGGGACGGGTTCGGGCTGGCCGTGTTTTTTGCTGTTATTGTTATGGTCATCATGCTTTCCTTCGGGCAGAATATTTTGCAATTGTTCCTGAATGTATCGGAGGAGGGCGGAAAAGAGGCGCTGGGCATTGCGTGGCGTTATCTGTTTAACATGAGCCTCTGGCTGATTCTTCTGTATGTCATTTATGTATACAGAAACGTGTTGCAGGCCATGGGAACATCTGTCTGGTCCATGGCTTCCGGTATTCTTGAATTCGTAGCCCGGGTGGGTATGGGAAAATTTGTGGTTTTATGGCTTGGGGTTGAGACCTTGTTCTATGTAGAACCTGTGGCATGGATCGGGGCTTTTTTACCTGTGCTGATTCCCTATTACGCCTTACGTAAACGATATTTGTGTAATTCTCAAACATAAGAATGTCAGTTTTAACAGTCAACACCTGTTTAGAAAAAATCTAAATAGGTGTTGACTTTTTTTACGGGAGTATGCTACAATCTATTTAGATAAGTTTCTAAATAGAGGTCGTTGTTATGGGTATGAATGAAACATTAAAAGCAATTTCTGACCCGGTCAGACGGGATATTTTGTCTCTTTTGAAAGGAGGCAGACAGTCTGCCGGAGAAATTGCAGAACATTTTAATCTGACGGGCGCAACAGTTTCCTATCATTTGGCAAAACTAAAAGGTGCAGATCTGATTGCAGAAGAAAAATACAAAAATTTTATTTACTATGAACTCAACATCTCTGTTTTTGAAGAGGTATTAGCATGGATTTATGCCTTAGGAGGAAAAAATGATGAAAAATATTAAGTGGAGAATTTTAGTCATTACCTGCTTGATTTGTCTGTTGCCCGTTTTGCTGGGACTTGCTTTTTGGAATGAACTGCCGGAGTCTGTTGCGATTCATTTTAATTTTCGGAATGAGCCGGATCATGCTTCATCAAAAAGTTTTGCGGTTTTTGGCCTTCCGCTTCTGATGGCATTTTTACAAGCAGTTTGTTGCCTGATTCATGATTTAAACATCAAAAAACATGGTGAGATAAAAAGAGTTTCAACCATTACCAAGTGGATACTTCCGGTGGTAACGGTTCTGCTGCAGGTGGCCCTGCTGATTTATAATCTGGGATATCAGTTTGCTGTTCATCGGTTGGCGTTTTTGATAATAGGCGGCATATTTCTGGTCCTTGGCAACTATTTGCCTAAATATGGCTATATAAAGAATTATGATTTGAGCGCAGAAAAAGCGAGAAAGGTGAACCGGTTTGTTGGTTATTTAACTGTTATCATGGGAATTCTGGCCCTTGTGGCGATGTTCCTGCCGCCTGCAATTTCGTTTATATGGATGGTTTTACTGATTCCATATACAGTTATCAGTATTGTTTACAGAATGAAAGTGACGAGGCGTTAGAACATGAAGGAGACGGTTACGGTTTCGGGTTTTACAATTGAATATGAACTGGAATATAAAAACGTCCGGCGCATGAATCTGCGAATACGGCCGGATGGAAGCATCCGCGTTTCCGCGGGAAAAAGTGTTTCCAAGGCCCGCGTTGAGCAGTTTGTTATATCAAAAGCAGCATGGATCCGGCGGACACAGCAGGTTGTGCTGGAACGAAATCAGAGACCGCAGCAGCCATATTTTGAAGAGTCGGAAATTTGTGGCGTGATTTTAGAATTCTGCAGGCAGGTTTATCCGTATTTTCAGGCGCGGGGCGTTGCGATGCCTGTTGTCAAGTTCCGAAAAATGGTTTCCTGTTGGGGGAACTGTCGGGCGCAGAAAGGTATTCTGACCTTTAATAAAAATCTCTGTCTGGCGCCACCTGCGTGTATTGACTATGTGGTCAAGCATGAATTTACCCATTTTTTGCAGCCAAACCATTCAAAGGCATTCTATGAAGAACTGGAAAAAATCTGTCCGGATTGGAAACAATGCCGGGCGCAGTTAAAGGAGATACGTTTACGGTGAAAAAATGCAGAATTACGGTTATGCGTATGGCACGGTATGATGATTTGATTGCAAGGTATGAAAATCCCATTGAGCATGCCTGCGATCTCAAAGAAGGACAGGTATTTATTGCCAACGGTTGGGAAAAGCCTGAAGGCTTGTGTGACAGTGCGTGGGAGAGCATGTCTCCTTTTGTCATGACCCTTGCCCATGGGGGAGAGGGTCTGTATGATGGCTGGATGAAAAACAAATGCGCTGCTATGATTTCCTGTAATGACGGATTCCGACCGGTTAGCTTTTACATTGAAGCACTGGACGAAGAGGCGGAATAGTCATATCTCCTTCCCTGACGGAATAGGGTAATGGTAAAGAACAATTCCGGAGGGGATAAGATGAATCAATCTGTAAAACGATGGACGTGGCTGGGAATTTTAGTTACGTCGGTCGCCGGTGTTTTACTCCATTTTCTCTTTGACTGGACAGGTGGGAACGTTTTGGTGGCAGGATTTTCTGCTGTGAACGAGTCCATTTGGGAGCACTTGAAACTGTTGTTTTTTCCTATGTTTGCCTATGCGCTGGCAACGAGTCGGAGAGTGGGACGAATGGATGGGCGTTTCTGGTGTGCTGTTTTGTGGGG
Organism: Clostridia bacterium; assembly: GCA_045132895.1. GTDB lineage: Bacteria > Bacillota > Clostridia > UBA1381 > UBA9506 > UMGS755. Next base: position 12,568 of record JBGUTC010000106.1, on the reverse strand, counting down.
TGTTTTGTCGGGACTTGTGCTGATACCGACCTTGTATTACACCGTTCAGGGCGTTTTCGGCATGTCGCCCGATTGGGTGAATATCGGGATTTTCTTTGTCAGTGTAGTCTTCAGTTATCTGACAATTGCGAGGAATCTGGTACGGGAAAGAAGTTGCCGGAATCCGGTGATTGCTTTGGGGGTTTTGTGGCTTCTTGCCCTGATTTTTGTTATCTTTACCTTCAAAACGCCGGAACTACCGTTGTTTGCCGACCCCATCAGCGGGATCTATGGCTTTCCGGGATGACGCACAATAGGGTGTAGCACTATGCTACACCCTATTGTGCGCTTGACACAGATTTCAGATAAGTGGTATACTATGATAAAGTAATGGGAAGATAAAGGAGAAACAAGATGTGTCAGTTTACAATTCTGGATGTCCGGGTCCGTCCCGGTGACAGTGCGTTTTTAATAGATGACGGAAAAACGGCAATTTTATATGATACGGGCTTCGGTTTTACAGGGCATCAGGTGGCGGAACGAATCCAAGCACACCTGAAAGGGCGGAAACTGGACTATATTTTTCTGACCCATTCCCACTATGACCATGCACTGGGGACAGGCAACATTTTAAAAGTTTGGCCGGAGGCAAAGGTTGTGGCAGGAGCCCATGCGAAAGCAGTTTTTCAAAAACCGTCGGCGAAAGCTCTGATGCGTGAACTGGATCGAAAAATCGCAGCATTCTATGGAGTGGAGGCGTATGACGATGGCATTGATTTTCTTCGGGTGGATATTCCGGTAGAAGATGGTGACATCATTTCTGCCGGGGATCTTTCGTTTGTTGCGATACACCTGCCGGGACATACGCGATGCTCCTTTGGGTATTACTGCCCGGAAAAAAAGTTACTTTTGGGCTGTGAAACCCTTGGCGTTTTCGACGAAAATAATGAGGTGGAGCCCTGTTATCTTGTCGGCTATCAAATGGCACTGGATTCCATCCGGCGGGTAGAAGAACTGGAAATTCAGCAGATTCTGGCTCCTCACAGGGGGTTGCTCAGTCAGGAACAAACAAAGATATATCTGAGTCTGGCAAGAAAAAGTGCTGTCTATGTAGCGGAAAATATTCGTGCTATGCTTGCGGACGGAAAGTCAAATGAAGAAATTATTCTTTGGGTAAAAAAGAGGTATCGCCATGAACAGGTGCGGGAAGACTACCCGTCAGACGCCATGGAACTCAACACAAATATCATGATCGAGCTCTTGAAGAAAGAAAATTCTTGACGGGTTTTAAAAATTGTGATATACTGTATAATTATTTAGAAAAAGCTTTTAAAAGGAGATGAAAAGAATGGGATTTTTGCAAGGAAAAACGGCGATCGTTACCGGTGCCGGCTATGCAGTACTTTCTGACGGACGTTGCGGCGCTATAGGGTACGGTATCGCTACAGCATATGCTAAAGAGGGTGCGAACCTGGTTATTACAGGGCGTAATATGGAGAAACTTGAAAAAGCAAAGAATGAACTGGAAAGCCGTTACGGTGTTTCAGTTCTGGCGATTTCTGCTGATGTTGCAGCGGGTGCTGATAATGAAGCGGTGACCAGGGGCGTTGCTGAGGCAGCTATGGAGAAATTCGGTCGGATTGATGTTTTAGTAAACTGCGCGCAGGCATCTGCTTCCGGTGTTCCCATTCAGGACCATACAACTGAGCAGTTTGATTTGGCTGTGTATTCCGGTCTTTACGCTACTTTTTACTATATGAAGGCCTGCTACCCTTATCTGAAAGAAACAAAGGGAAGCATTATCAATTTTGCTTCCGGTGCAGGTCTTTTCGGAAACTATGGACAGTGTTCTTACGCTGCAGCAAAAGAGGGCATCCGTGGTATGTCCCGTGTAGCAGCGACAGAGTGGGCAGCCGATGGCATCAACACCAATGTGATTTGTCCTCTGGCCTGGACATCTCGCCTGGAGGGTTTTGCCAATGCATATCCTGAGGCATTCAAAGAAAATGTTAAAATGCCTCCGGCAGGACATTATGGCGATCCGGAGACAGAAATCGGTCGGGTTTGCGTTCAACTGGCTTCTCCCGACTTTAAGTATATGAATGGTGAAACGCTGACGTTAGAAGGTGGCATGGGTCTGCGCCCCTAAAAGGATGTAAAAAAAGTCCGGAACGAACCAACTTCACCGCTTGGCGTATCGATATACGCCTGCGGGATTCAGTTTGCCCGTTCCAAACATTTTTTCCTATCCTTTTAAAAAAGGAAGAGTGGATGCAAAAAAGTCCGGAACGAACCAACTTCACCGCTTGGCGTATCGATATACGCCTGCAGGATTCAGTTTGCCCGTTCCAAAAATTTTCCTGTCTTTTAAAAAAAGAGTGGATATAAAAAGTCTCGATTGCAAAAACTGTCAATTAACGTATAACATAAAAAGGCTGTAGCATTTTTGCTACAGCCTTTTAATATGCTATTTTTATTTTGTTCCGAAAATTCTGTCGCCGGCATCGCCCAAGCCGGGAACAATATAACATTTTTCGTTAAGCCCTTCGTCTACGTTTGCACAATAGATTTCAACGTCAGGATGGGCTTCAGAAAGAGCCTTAATTCCTTCGGGAGCGGCAATCAGGCAGAGAAATTTAATCTGCTGTCCGCCGTAGGACTTAATCTGACGGATGGCATCAATGGCGGAACCGCCGGTGGCCAGCATGGGGTCAACTACGACGATTAAGCGCTTGTCAATATCTGCCGGAAGTTTGCAGTAATACTCCTGAGGCTGCATGGTTTCTTCATCACGGTACATACCGATATGACCAACCTTAGCAGAAGGAACTAAATTGAGCATGCCGTTGACCATGCCGAGACCGGCGCGGAGAATGGGCACAACGGCCATTTTCTTACCCTTAATCATCTTTTGAGTTGTTTTCTGGATGGGCGTTTCAATCTCAACGTCTTCTAAGGGCAGGTCGCGCAACGCTTCAAAGCACATCAGCATGGTAATTTCTTCAACCAGCTCACGGAACTCTTTGTTCGTTGTTGTTGTCTGGCGAAGAATGGTAGTTTTATGCTGAATCAGCGGATGGTCAAAAATTGTTACATTTTCCATGGTATTTCTCCTATTCTGTTTTTGCCTTAGATGTAACCAGGTTCACAATGATACCCAGAATCAATGCACATGCAATTGAGGTAATGGTAATTTGTCCGAATGACAGGGTCAGACCGCCGATGCCGGCAATCAGGATAACGGAAGCGGTAAAGAGGTTCTTGTTCTGGTTTAAGTCAACCTGCTGAACCATCTTCAGACCGGATACAGCAATGAAGCCATACAGAGCCATGCAAACGCCACCCATAACGCAGGAAGGAATGCTGTTAACAAAAGCGATAAACGGAGAAACGAATGCAACTAAGATAGCCATAATGGCGGCTGTGATAATCGTTCTGATAGAAGCGTTTCTTGTAATTGCAACGCAGCCGACAGATTCGCCGTAAGTCGTGTTGGGGCAACCACCGAAGAAAGCACCGACCATAGAACCAATACCGTCACCTAACAGGGTTCTGTGAAGACCGGGCTCTTCTAACAAGTCAGACTCAATGATAGAAGAAATGTTTTTGTGGTCAGCAATATGCTCAGCGAATACAACAAATCCAACAGGAATATATGCCACAGCAATTGTTCCGATATAAGCAGGATTGATTTCGCCAAAAGCGGCTAAGCCGGTTACAAAAGTGAAGTTGGGAACGGCTAAGAACGTGTTAAGGGTCACGCCGTCTTTAACAAGATCCATAAAAGGAGCAAAGTTTAAGACCTTGATGGCATCAATGTTTGCAGCATAGCCAATCACGGTAAAGATAGCGGAGACAAGGTAACCGCCTAAGATACCCATAATAAAGGGAATCAGTTTTAATGTCTTTTTGCCGTAGGTGGAGCAGATGATGGTAATCAAAAGGGTAACGACACCACACAGAACTGCAATTAAGGGAGATGTTTCAACTCCTGCGATGCTACCTTTGGATAAGTCAGATATTGCATTGCCGGCAAGACTCATACCGATGATAGCAACCGTAGGACCGATAACAACCGGCGGCATAATTTTATTCAGCCAGTTAACGCCTGCGAATTTAACAACGATAGCGATAACCACATACACAAGACCGGCAAAGGCGGCACCGATAATCATGCCTAAAAAGCCTAAAGACATGGACACGCCGCCGGCAAATGCTGCGATCATGGAATTGATGAATGCAAAGGATGAACCTAAGAAAACGGGAGACTTTGCTTTTGTGAAAGCAACGTACACTAAGGTACCGAGACCTGCACCAACCAGGGCGGCTGCAGAGCTCATATTAGCGCCTTCAACGGCACCGTTGATGATGACAGGCACAACCAAGGTTGCCGTCATGATGGACAGAAGCTGCTGGAATGCAAATACAATCAACTGTCCGAATTTGGGTTTGTCTTTAACACCGTAAACTAACTTCATAAAAAATCCCCTCCGTAAAATTTAATAATTTTAGACAAAATCTATTACTAATATACTGAATTTTTTGGTTTTTGTCAATAGATTTCGGCAATCTTTGTCATGTTTTTAGGACATGGACTGGATCTTTTTGAGGATTGCGTCACCAACTTCGGAGGTTTTGGCGCTTCCGCCCAAATCGGGGGTCAAGACAGTTTTTTCAGTCAGGACTTCCTCAATGGCAAGAATCAGTTTTTCTGCCCATTTTCTATATCCCAAAAAGTCCAGAAGTTGGCTGGCGGACCATATAGTAGCCAGAGGATTGGCGCAATTCAGGCCGGCAATGTCCGGTGCTGACCCATGAATCGGCTCAAACATGGAAGGAAATTCCCGCTCGGGATTCAGATTCGCTCCTGCGGCAAGACCCATGCCTCCGGCAATCGCAGCGCCGAGATCGGTGAGGATGTCGCCAAAGAGATTAGAAGTGACGACGATTTCGAAACGCTTGGGGTCTTTTATCATGAGCATACTGGCAGCATCTACTAAATAGGAATATGTCTTTACGTCAGGATAATCCCGGCCCACTTCCTCAAAGATCTGGTCCCAAAAGACCATGGAGTAGTTTAAAGCGTTGGCCTTGCTGATGCTTGTCAGAGTTTTCTTTTCTTTTCTGGCAAGTTCGTAGGCATAGCGGATCACCCGCTCACAGCCTTTTCTGGAGAAAACGCTATTTTGGATGACAACTTCATTTGGCTTTCCTTTAAATAGCCAACTGCCGCTGCCGGCATATTCCCCCTCGGTGTTTTCCCGGACGAAGACCATATCAATCTCTTCCTTTGGAATGTCTTTGAGGGGTGTCGGTGCACCCTTTAAGAGCTTTACAGGTCGTAAATTGATGTACTGGTCAAAACTTTTCCGAATGACGAGGAGCAGATCCCAGAGAGAAATATGATCCGGAACACTGGGATCACCTACCGCACCTAAAAAGATGGCGTTAAAGGCTTTCAGTTGCTGAATGCCGTCTTCTGCCATCATCCGGCCGGTTTCTTTATAGTATTCACATCCCCAGGGAAAATAGGTAAACTCAAAATGAAAACTACCATCTATTTTCTCAACAGCTTCTAAGATTTTAATTCCCTCACGAATGACTTCCGGCCCGATGCCGTCACCGGGGATTACAGCAATTTTATGTATCATCATACATACCTCCTTAACGATGTTAGCCGTATTATAACATAGTGTTTTGTATAAGTAAAATATATATTTTATTGACAAATATAGTTTTAAATTATATAATGATTATGAGGTGAGATAGATGAATCTGATTCAGCTGCAATATTTTCAGGCAGTTTGTACATTCCATACGGTTTCGGATGCTGCCCAGTACCTGCATATATCTCAGCCCAGTTTATCCAGCGCAATCAAGGAACTGGAGAAAGAATTTGGCGTTGCGTTATTTACAAGACATCACCGGGGCATGGCGTTAACTCCGGAGGGTGAATCATTATATGCCATGAGTCAGGAACTTTTGTCCATGGCAGCGCATACGGAAAAGATCATGAAAGATTTAGGCAGAGAGAAGAAAAAGCTTCGACTTGGTGTTCCGCCTATGATTGGGTCTCTGATTTTGCCGGATGTGTATCGTCGGTTTTTGCCGGAGAATCCGGATATTGAATTGGATATTGTGGAGGGTGGCAGGCAGGAACTTTTGAAAAAACTCTCGGAGAATGCCATTGATATGGCATTTCTTGCCCATAACCGCATGCCTGAAGAAGGGATTACCTTTCAGCGGGTCGGAGAACTGGAAATTGTTTTTTGTACCTCGAAAGAACATCCGCTTTCAGCCTGCCGCACGGTAACGCCGGAGGAACTTAAGAATGTACCCCTGGTGTTATTTGACGATACGTTTTTTCAGACGGAAAAGATTATGCAGTGGTTTAAAGAAAATGATGTGACCCCGAAGATTCTGATGCAGACGGCGCAACTGTCCAATATGCTCTGCATGATGCATTCTCGTGCTGCGTCGGGGTTTATGTTTAAAGAACTGGTGCTTTCAGATTCTCAACTGGTTTCTATTCCGCTGAAGCGGGCGATGTATGTTGATGTCAGCCTGGTCTGGAAAAAAGATGCCTATGTTTTTGACGGTATGAAACGCTTTAAAGAATATAGTAAACAAGCCATTCTTGTAAATCATAAGGAGTGATATTCGTGTTTGAGAGAAGAAAAATTGAAAAACCGTGGGAGGGGCAGGTTAAGCCTTTTAAAATTTTGGGGAATCTTTATTTTTGCGGATGCCATCAGGCCTCTTCGCACTTGATTGATACGGGTGAAGGGTTGATTTTGGTTGATACCGGTTATGAAAACAACCTTTATTTGTTGGTCCATTCCATCCACAGTCTGGGCTTTAAGCCGGAAGAGATTCGCTACATCATTCATACCCATTGGCACGATGACCATACGGGTGCAACAGCCGGAATGGTAGGAATTTCCGGTGCGAAAACTTTGATCGGGGAAGAAGATGCCGAAAAAGCGAGAGACTATTTTGAACCGGATATCTTAATAAAGGATGGTGACCGCTTGACCTTGGGCAATACCACGATTGAGTTCATGGCAACGCCGGGACATACCAAAGGAACGATGTCTTTATTTTTTGATCTTCAGGCAGAGGGAAAAACCTACCGTGCCGGCATGTTTGGCGGCGCCGGAGCGAATACTCTGGCGAAAGGAACCTTTGAGTACAGTGCCTGCCGGGAGGACTACAGAAGCAGCGTTGCACGCTTAAAGAAGGAACATGTGGACGTGTTTTTCGGGAACCATGTCTGGAATAATGATACGGAGAAAAAAGGAAAAATTCTTTTGGAAACCGGAGAAAACCAGTTTATTGACAGTCAGATCTGGCACACGTTTTTAGATTACTGTATCAGACGTCTTGAGCAAAGAATTGCAGAGGACTAAAGGAGGAAACGATGATGAAAATTGTTGTTTTAGACAGACTAACCTTAGGTGAAGATTTAGATCTTTCGGCAGCAAAAGCCTTCGGGACCATGAAGGTGTATGATAACACGGCGCCTGACGAGGTGGCAGATCACGTAGGCGATGCAGATGTAATCTTTGTCAACAAGGTAAAACTCGGGGCGCAGAATCTGACCCGGGCAAAAAACCTGAAGCTGATTTGCGAAGCCGCAACGGGCTATGACAATATTGATTTAGATTACTGCCGGAAGCAAGGTATTGCAGTTTGTAATGTGCCGGGATACTCTGTGTACAGTGTGGCGCAGGTGACGGTCTCTCAGGTTCTCTACCTTGTGAATCACCTGCCGGCCTATACCCGTTTCACGGCAGATGGCACCTATACAAAGGGCGGTACAGCCAACATTTTAAAGCCGGTGTATCATGAACTCTACGGAAAAACCTGGGGCATCGTGGGTTATGGTGCCATTGGTGCCAGGGTTGGAGCCATTGCAGAGGCGCTTGGTTGTCGGGTTCTTGCCTATAAGCGGAAGCCGGTAGAGGGCGTGACCTGCGTTGATTTAGATACCTTGCTGAAAGAAAGCGATATTGTAACGGTGCATATCCCGCTTTCAGAAGAAACACGGGGATTAATCAGCCGGGAGAAGATTGCCATGATGAAACCCGGTGCGATTTTTGTGAACACAGCTCGGGGTGCTGTGGCAGATGAAGCGGCGCTTTGTGAAGCATTACAAGACGGAAAACTGGGCGGTCTCGGAACGGATGTTTATTCCGTTGAGCCTTTTGGGGAAGACAGTCCTTATTATGCAGTGCGGACCTCTGATGCGGTCTGCCTGACGCCACACATGGCATGGGGCACCATTGAGGCAAGAGAGCGGTGCTACGGGGAAATGATTTTGAACATGAAAGCTTTTTTTGAAGGCAAGGCGAGAAATCGAATCGACTAAAGATCGTGGGGGAGAAGTATGAAAAAAATCCTTTGTTTATTTTTGTGTCTGTTTCTGCTTTCCGGCTGCGGGACAATAGAAGAGCAGCAAGTTATGCCGGAGAAAACGGCAGAAGAAAGACTGCAGGAAACACTTGACCGCATGACGCTGGAAGAAAAAGTTGCGCAGATGTTTTTAGTCCGGTGTCCGGCAGACGGTGCGTTGACAATGGCGGAGACCTATCAACCGGGAGGGTATATCTTTTTTGCCAGAGATTTCGAAAACAGTTCTGTGGAGAGTTTTCAGCATGAACTGGAGCAATACCAGAGCGTTTCAAAAGTTCCTATGTTCTTTGCTGTGGATGAAGAGGGCGGCACGGTGGTCAGAGCCAGCCGGTATTTTCAATTCCGTCAGACTCCCTTTTTATCCCCGCAGGAAGTATACGCTGATGGTGGCATGGAAGCAGTTATACAGGATGCAAGGGATAAATCGGCATTTTTGCGGTCTTTGGGTATCAATCTGAATCTGGCACCGGTTTGCGATGTATCAGAAAATCCGTCGGATTTTATCTATGACCGTTCATTTGGGAAAAATGCCGGGGAGACCGCAAACTATGTGTCCTGCGTCGTAACGGAAATGGCGCGCGGAAGCATGGGCAGTTGCCTGAAGCATTTTCCGGGCTATGGCAATAACACCGATACCCACACGGGAGTTGCCTACGATAAACGTCCCTACGAAAACTTTACGGAAAAGGATTTTCTGCCCTTTTCAGCCGGCATTGCCGCAGGGGCGGGCATGGTCATGGTTTCCCATAATGTGGTGTTTTCCATGGATTCCACGCAACCGGCCTCTCTATCCGCAGAGGTTCACCGGATTCTCAGGGAGGAACTGCATTTTGAGGGCATTATGATTACTGATGACCTGGCCATGGATGCCATCGGGGACTTTACCGGGGATGAAAATGCGGCGGTGTCAGCTATTTTGGCAGGCAATGATATGATTTGTGCGACGAATTTTGTGGCTCCAATGGAAGCGGTGACAGAAGCCGTCCGGCAGGGAAAAATTTCTGAAGATGCCATTGATGCTTCTGTTCTGCGGATTTTGCGGTATAAGCAACAATTGGGAATGGAATAAAAAACAAGGCAGTCTATGACTGCCTTGTTTTATTTTTCCCAGGTTTTTTTCCACGAAGAGATAGAAGAAAAACATAAAACGGCGCCGATTATGGCGAGAATCAACCAGATTTCTAAGGTAAAGTGCCAGCCTATGCCCTCGGCCAGTAAGGCAAGACCATAGGTTGACATGGCGCTGCCGGCATAGCAACAGGCGTTTAGAAAGCCGGACATGGTGGCAACCCGGTCATATTTTCTGTAAAAAGAAGGAATCATGGAAACCAACAACAGGTTTGCGCCCTGCATGCTGCCGGTCAGAATCGCAGACAGAATGGCTGAAAGTGGCGCATTGTTTCCGGAAATGGGCAGGAGCAATGCGACGGAAACGGTTCCGATAAGAAAGAAAACGCCGGCGCATTGCAAGGGGTTTTTAAAAACCCGTTCGTAAAGCCTGGAGGAGATTTGCAGGCAGAGAATGCTGAAAAGCGGCAGAACAACACCGGAAAAAAAACACACGACGCTGCTCAGATTGTAGGTCTCCGAAATATAGGAAGGAACCCAGGTGGTTACCCCGTCCCTCAGTGCGCCCTGAATCACTGTTGCCAGTACAATACAGAGCATCAGGGGAGAGAACCGTAAGCCTTTGCCGGAAAGAGGAGCTTTTCTGACGGTATTTTTTTGACCGGCAGGGGTATCAAGGCAAAAGATTTGCCAGCAAACAGCCATGATTGCGGAGCAAACTGCGGCGAAGAAAAAGACGGATTTCCAGGAAGAAATTTGAATAATCAGCGGCGCAATCAGGTAAATAATGATGGTTCCGTAGGAACTGCCCCAGGAAATATATACAACACCGCGTTGAAAATCTCTCTCGGGGACATACATGCACATCATTTTAGCCATAGGAGGCCACAAAAAGGCTTGTGCAAAGCCGTTGATACACCAGACAACCGTCATCAAAGCCGGCGTCGTGCAAAGGGGCAGAAGGAAATTCATGGCAGACATGATAATCAGGCCGCAGAGAATCAGGCGCTTTGGAGATAAGCGATCGCCGCAAATGCCGCTGATGGCCTGGCCGATTCCGTAGGTGAAAAAGCTACCGGTTAACGCTACGGAAAGAAGAGATTTAGAAGTTCCTGTAGCGGCGACCATCTCTGTGATAATGGCGCCGTAATTAACGCGGTTGATATAGCCGATCATATATGTTATGGTAAATAGAATAAAAATGTTTCTTGTTCGTTTCGGGTTCATAGATGCTTCCATGTGACGTCGCCTTTCTGCGTGTTGTAGGCTTATTGTATCATGGATCGGAAATTATTTCAATAGAAGAATTGAGGTCTTGCAAAACAGGAAAATTTATGGTATACTATACTTGAGGTGAGACCTATGGAAACGAGAGTAGCCGTTATCAGCATTGTCGTTGAGGATCCTGAATCCGTTGGCAAACTGAACGACCTGCTTCATCAATATTCCGGTTACATCATCGGCCGGATGGGGATTCCCCACAAGGCGAAAAATATCAGCATCATCAGTGTTGCCATAGATGCTCCGCAAGACGTGATTAACACGTTGACCGGCGGCATTGGCAAGTTAGATGGTATTACGGCGAAGGCCGCTTATTCAAAAGCCTGAATAAAATTCCCCCTGACGCTGAAACGATTGTTAAGGCGGAAGATGTGGAGTGTGGAGTTATATATTTACGCCACTTTCTTCGTTTTCAGCGGGGAGAGTGGCTTTTTTAGTGAAAGGAGAGATTCTTATGGCAAAGTACAATCCACTATCTTTAAAAGCAGAAGAGTTTATCAGTCATGAAGAAATCCTGGATACTCTTCGCTATGCGGAAGAAAATAAAAATAATGTTGCACTAATTGATAGCCTTTTAGAAAAGGCGAGACCTAAAAAAACGGAGACCGGTTACGTCAGCAGTGGGCTGACCCACCGTGAGGCTTCGGTTCTTCTGGCTTGTGAAATTCCGGAGAAAGTTGAAGAAATGTATCGGATTGCCGAGGAGATCAAACTGGCATATTACGGGAACCGCATCGTTATGTTTGCGCCCCTTTATTTATCTAATTACTGCGTAAACGGTTGTGTATACTGCCCCTATCATGCCAAGAACAAGACCATTCCCCGCAAAAAACTGACGCAGGAAGAAGTTCGGGCAGAGGTTATCGCTCTGCAGGATATGGGTCATAAGCGTCTGGCTATTGAAGCCGGAGAAGACCCGGTGAATAACCCCCTTGAATATATTTTAGAGTGCATCAAGACCATTTACAGTGTGCACCATAAAAACGGCGATATCCGTCGCGTGAATGTCAATATTGCAGCAACCACAGTAGAAAACTACCGCAAGTTGAAAGAAGCCGGTATCGGCACTTACATTCTGTTTCAGGAAACCTACCATAAGGAAAGCTATGAACAACTCCACCCGACGGGACCGAAGCATAACTATGCTTACCATACAGAGGCTATGGACCGCGCGATGGAGGGCGGTATCGATGATGTAGGTCTGGGCGTTCTGTTCGGACTGGAACTGTATAAATATGAATTTGCCGGACTTCTGATGCATGCAGAACATTTAGAAGCCGTTCACGGGGTCGGTCCTCATACCATCAGCGTGCCGCGGTTAAAACGTGCTGACGATGTGGATCCGGAGGCCTTTGATAACGGCATTTCCGATGAAATCTTCACAAAGATTATTGCCTGCATCCGCATAGCGGTTCCCTATACAGGTATGATTATTTCAACCCGTGAATCAGAAGCTGTCCGCAAGCGGGCGCTGGAAGTGGGCATTTCGCAGATCAGCGGTGCTTCCAGAACTTCCGTTGGCGGTTACACGGAAGAAGAACGCCCGACGGATACAGAACAGTTTGAAGTCTCTGACCAGAGAACTCTGGATGAGGTTGTTCGTTGGCTTATGGAAATGGGATTCATCCCGTCTTTCTGTACGGCATGTTACCGTGAGGGAAGAACCGGTGACCGGTTTATGAGCCTTTGTAAGAGCGGACAAATTTTAAACTGCTGTCATCCCAACGCCTTGATGACGCTCTCAGAGTTCTTAGAAGACTATGCAACAGAAGAAACAAAAAAAGTGGGCTATGCCATGATTGAAAAAGAACTGGAGCGGATTCCG
>JBGUTC010000105.1:0-6489 GCA_045132895.1 Clostridia bacterium | reverse complement strand
TGATGATTAGGGTGAAGTCGTAACAAGGTAGCCGTATCGGAAGGTGCGGCTGGATCACCTCCTTTCTAAGGAGCATTAAAACTTCGGTTTTAATAATCTTAGGTCGATAGCTCTGCTCTGTTTAATTTTGAGGGTTCGGAAATGAACCGAAAAAAGCTTCTGCTAAATTAGCAGAAGCTTTTTTGTATTTTTAAAGTTTTTTATAATAATAGATTAGCGCTCCCCTCGCAGAGGAAAGCTTTCAGGAGGGTGCAGTTTCCCCCCTATTTCGACCTTGCAACCCGGCAATAGTCCTTGGGAGCAAGACCAAAATGACGCTTAAACATTTTGGAAAACGTAAAAATATCAGCATATCCGACCGAGAGAGCGGTGACAGAAACAGAAACCTCCTGCTCTGTTAAAAGGCTTGCGGCGATGTTCATTCTGTAATTTAATAGATATTGCTTTGGAGAAATGCCGATTTTCTTTTTAAACAGGGCGGAGAAATAGGTTCTGTCCAGATTCAGCCGGGTGGCAATTTCCTCCACAGTAATACCAAGCATGTATTCTGCGTGTATGTAGTCTGTGGCAATTTTTACATAGTCATTCTGGTGCTGCTCTTTCCCCAGCAGGATGGCGAACAGATCCCAGAGTTTTCCGGAAAGAAAAGCACTTCGGCCACCTGTGAAAGAGACACAATCCTTCATGGCATCAAACACGGCCCCTGCCTCGGGGCAACGCACCACGTCAGGCAGAGCCATAGGCAGCGGACCATCAGCCGTAAAGCCAATCCAGATGTAGCTCCAGGGATTTTCACTATCAGCCTCGTAATAGGTTTCCTGAAACGGGGGAATAACAAACATTTCACCAGGTCTGACGGTATAGGTTTTGTCACCGGTTTTGAATGTACCGAAGCCGGAAATGATAAAATGAATCAGCCAATGGGTCCGGATGGCAGGTCCGTAAAAATGGGCCTTCTGGCACTCCTCATATCCAAATTGAATAGGGTTCAGGCCAGAATATCCCTCATCAGCAATCAGGATTTTCTGTTTCATGGCGACTCTTCCCTCTTTTAAAAAACAACAAAAAAACAAATTATGCTAACATTATACCATGTTCTTTGTTTTTGCGTCAAGGTATAATGAAAGAAATGAAAGGAGCGAAACAAAATGAAAATAACCTTTATGGGAGCCGGGAGTACGGTTTTTGCCCGTAATGTAATCGGCGATTGTATGTGTGTTGAATCGCTAAGAGACAGCGAGTTTGCGCTCTATGATATTGACCCGGAGCGGATTGAGGAAAGCCGAGTGATTTTAGAGGCAATTCGAAAGGAAAAAGGCGGCTTTGGGAAAATTACTTGCCATGTTGGCGTAGAAAACCGGAAAGAAGCACTACGGAATGCCCGTTTTGTCATTAATGCAGTGCAAATTGGCGGCTATGACCCCTGCACGATTATAGATTTTGAGATTCCTAAAAAGTATGGTCTTCGTCAAACCATTGGCGACACCTTAGGCATTGGCGGCATTATGCGTGCTCTGCGGACAATTCCTGTAATGCAGGACTTTGCCGACGATATGGCAGAGGTTTGCCCGGAGGCTCTGTTTTTAAATTATACCAATCCTATGGCAATCCTGACCGGTTACATGCTGCAGCATACGTCGATTCAGACCATTGGGCTCTGCCATAGTGTTCAGGTTTGCAGCGAGGCGCTCCTGACAGCCTTAGATCTTAAGGACAAACTTGATGGACGCAGGGAACTGATTGCTGGCATTAATCACATGGGCTGGCTTTTAAAGCTGGAAGATAAAGAAGGCAATGACCTGTATCCCTTAATTAAGTCTAGAGTGGACGCCTACGTTGAAAATCCTGAGAATCATGACAAGGTTCGAATAGACTATATCCGGAATTTTGGTTATTACTGCACGGAGTCTAGCGAACATAATGCGGAATATAACCCCTTTTATATTAAAAGCAAATATCCTGAATTAATTGAAAAATTTAATATTCCTTTAGATGAATACCCCCGCCGATGCGTAGACCAGATTGAAAAATGGAAAACAGAATATGCTGAAATGAAAGAAAAAGGGATTAAGACGCATGAGAGAAGCCACGAATATGCATCCCGGATTATGGAAAGCATTGTTGAAAATAAACCCTATGAAATCGGTGGCAACGTTTTAAACAAAGGACATTTAATTTCTAACTTTCCGGAGAATACCTGCGTTGAGGTGCCTTGTCTGGTAAACGGAAACGGCGTTACGCCGTGCCATGTTGGTTCCCTGCCCTTACAGTGTGCCGCTATGAATATGTCAAACATCGGCGTGCAGCTTCTGACCATTGAAGCGGCGAAAACACGGAAGAAAGAGCATATCTATCAGGCGGCAATGATGGATCCTCACACGGCAGCGGAACTGGATATTGACACCATTAAGAAAATGGTTGATGAACTCATGGAAGCCCACGGAGACTATCTGCCTGAATATTATTAAAAAGAAACAGACTGTAGCGTTGCTGCAGTCTTTTTTTATTATAGTCTATTGTGTTTCGGGGAAAAATAGAGTATAATAATTCCGGGGTGAGACCATGGATTTTTTTGCGAAAGGTTTTTATGACCTGACAACGACGGAATTATATGAAATTATCAAGTCCAGAACAGAAGTGTTTCTGCTGGAACAACAGATTATCTGTCAGGATTTAGACGATATAGATTATCAAAGTATCCATTGTTTTTTTCGGGAAAATAACCGCGTGACGGCGTATCTCCGGGCGTTTCGGTCTCCCGATGAACCGAAGACCGTGGTGATCGGCAGGGTGTTAACCTTAGACCACGGAAAAGGAAACGGCAGAGCGTTAATGGAGCAAAGCATGGATGTTATCCGGGCGCAGTTGTCCTGCCGCCGGATGAGCCTCCACGCCCAGAAGCAGGCTGTAGGTTTTTATGAAAAATTAGGCTTCTCTGTAGTTTCTGATGAGTTTTTAGAAGAAGGCGTTGTGCACGTTACGATGGAAAAGGAGTTTGAAACATGAGTATAATGGCAGTCATCCAGCAGGTTGGGATGTTGAGCGTCGTTATGGCGCTGGGTTTTATTGTTGTAAAAACCGGCTATGTGGAAGCTAAAGCAAAGGATGCGATTTCCAAGCTGATTGTCAAACTGATTCTACCCTGCTTAATTATTTCATCCATTTCGGCAAAGGATTTTGAAACGGAGCTTCTGGGAGATATGGGCATTGTTCTTTGTCTTTCCGTTTTTACGATTCTGACCTTGTTTTTTCTCGGCGTTTTAACGGCGAAACTGTTCAAAGTTCCCAGAGCGACTCAAACGGTGCATAAAATGCTCTCTTCTGTGGGGAATGTTATTTTTATCGGTTACCCCATTCTGGTTGCCATGTATGGGGATATGGGCTTTTTCTATGCGATTACCTATTGGCTTTTAAACGATTTGTTCCTCTGGACGGTGGGGGTTATTTCTTTCTCTAAGGAAAATCCGGATTATCAGGGAAAAGTCTGGAAGAAGTTGATTAATCCTAACACCATTTCCTTTGCAATCGCGATTTTTATGTTTTTATTCGGCATCAAATTGCCGCCCATCGTGGATACGGCAGCTGCCGGTGTAGGCGCATTGACGACTCACCTTTCCATGATTTTTATCGGCATGACTCTGGCTACGGTGGATGTTAAAGCTGCGTTGAAAAAGTGGTGGATTTTCGTTATGGCACCTCTGAAACTGGTCATTATGCCTATGATCTTTATTCTCTTGTTCCGCTCATTGGGCATTAAAGAGATTTTATTCGGCGTGGTTGTTCTGGAAGCTGCCATGCCGGCGCAGACGGTCCTTGCTATTTTAGCTAATGAATACGGCTCGGACTATGAATATGCGGCAGTGGCCATGTTTATCACCACCATCGCCAGCATGTTCACTTTGCCATTCGTTTGTTACTTACTGAATATCTGGGTATAAGGAGAAATTGTAATGAGAATTGTTATGCAGCGGGTTTCGGAAGCCAGCGTCACCATTGACGGCGTGGTCAGCGGAGCCATCGGAAAGGGCTACCTTCTTTTGTTGGGCGTTTCCGCCACTGACACGAGAGAGATTGCCGACAAAATGCTTGAAAAAATCGGAAGACTCCGGATTTTTGAGGATGAAAACGGAAAAGTTAATTTGAATATTGAGCAGGTTGGAGGCGAGGTGCTGGTGGTTTCCCAGTTTACTCTCTATGCCGACTGCCGGAAGGGCAATCGCCCCAGTTTCACAGATGCGGGCAGTCCTGCCATGGCGGAGGAATTGTATGAATACGTTCTGGAGAAATGCAGAACCCTGTTCGGAAAAGTTGAAAGCGGAGAGTTCGGGGCAGACATGAAAGTTTCTCTCTTAAATGACGGTCCCTTTACCGTGGTGCTGGATAGTGAGCAATTATTTAAATAAAAAAAGCGCGCCTATGGGCGCGCTTTTTTTATGTTTATAATAGTTAGTTCTTCTCCGCTTACCGTAAAACTGACGGCATAATCGGAAAAATCCATATTGTATATCCGGCTTTCGTCATCCTGATATGCCGGCCGTGGGTCCTGCTCCAGAATTTTTAACAGTGCTCCCTGCTCTTCCGGGCTGACGGTGGCAAGTAATGCTTCCGGGCAGGAAACCGAAAGTTTATAGCCAACGAAGTCATCTGCAAAACCGGACACGGCGTCAGGATGAGCATCTGTATAAGTAATATAAGGTTTAATGTCAAAAATCGGTGTGCCGTCCATTAAATCTGCGCCGGACACACGGAGCACAGTGCCAAATTCCTTCGTTTTGTCGATTCCCAGCAAACGGACAGACGAAAGACCTAAATGATTGGGGCGAAAGGGTGACCGGGTGGCAAACACGCCCATGCGCTTGTTCCCGCCCAGCCGCGGGGGACGAACCGTAGGGCGCCAGGGTGCATTGCTACATTCTGAAAACTGCCAGATGAGCCAGAGGTGGGAATACCCTTCCAGCCCGACCAGGGCTTCTGCCTGACGAAATTCTTCCTCAAAGATAATAACGGATTCCAACTCCGGCACAAGACCGCTTTGCCGCGGGATACCGAACTTTTCGTGAAAACCGTTATGAATCTTTGCAATAACCTGAAGTTCCATGGAATCTCTTCCTTTATTTTAATATGTAACGGCCTCTTCGTCTTTTAGGGTGATAGAATCAGCCAGAGGCTCAATTGTAGTGGCAATGGTACCGATGAAAACATATTGTGCACCGGCGGACTTCAGCAGTCTTGCCAGGCTGTCTGCTGTAGCGCCTGTAGTCAGCACATCATCAATGATCAGAACACGTTTACCGCTCAGGGAGATTGCTCCGGAAAGCGCAAAGGCGCGGGATACATTCTGCCAGCGCTCGCTATAAGAAAGAGTGCTTTGCTTTGGCGTCTCTTTCTTCTTAATAAACAGCGTTTTATTAAACGGAATGTTAAGACTGCGGCTGATAGAGGCTGCCAGCAGTTCCGTCTGGTTAAAACCCCGTTCCTTCTTCGTAGCCATCGTCGTAGGTACGCAGGTGACAAGATCAAATGGTTCAGATATGGAAAAGGGACGGATTCGCCGGGCCAGTTCATAGGCAAAACCACGGTACAAGTCGCGTCGGTCGCCGAATTTAAACTGCAGAATCCGGCTGCGCACCTGATCTTTATAGGCAAAGCAGGAAACTGCCTTGTCAAAGAAGTGCCTGTGCGTGAGGCAACTGCTGCAAAATTCTTCTTCTGAAGGTGTACCGCAGAGGTTGCAGGTAAAGTTTTTCTCTAATAGAGGCGCATGCTCTATACAACGTCTGCACAGAAACCTCTCCTCCTTTTGAAAAGGAAGGAGGTCATCGCAGAGCAGACAACGCTCCGGAAAGAATAGCTTTAAAAAAAGATTAAACATATTTCTCTATAAGTTTTCTGAGTGCTACCAGGTAGCCATCCTTGCCCAGACCTGAAATTTGCTCCCGGCAGGCGGCCTTGGTAACGGAAATGCGCCGGAATTCCTCGCGACTGTTAATATCGGAGAGATGGACTTCGATGGCGGGCAGATTTACCGCCTTTAACGCATCATGAATGGCATAGCTGTAGTGGGTATAGGCACCGGGGTTGATGATGATGCCGTCAGCATAGCCGTAAGCACTCTGGATTTTATCAATCAGTGCGCCCTCAGAGTTAGACTGGAAGCAGTCCACTTCAGCATCAAGCTGCGCGCCCAACCGGATGACTTCCTGATTGATTTCGTCTAAGGTCGTCCGGCCGTAAATTTCCGGCTCGCGGATGCCTAACATATTTAAGTTCGGTCCATGAATCAAAAAAATCTTTTTCACGCAGAAGGCCCCTTTCTTTTTACATCTATTCTAACATATTTCTACATGTTTCGCAACGAAAAAATTTGTTCAAAAGGCATGGCGATAAAATTTAAAGAAAAGACGGAATGTTTTCCGAAAAATATGTAAAACTATAAAAAAAACCTTGACAATAGACAAAAATATGATTAAAATAAAGAGTAGGATTGTA
>JBGUTC010000104.1:0-13253 GCA_045132895.1 Clostridia bacterium | reverse complement strand
CTGCTGGATATCATGCTTCCGAAAATGGATGGTTTTCAGGTATGCCGTGAAATCCGTCGCATAAGCAATATCCCCATTATCATGCTAACTGCCAAGGGTGAAACCTTTGACAAGGTGCTGGGGCTTGAGCTGGGGGCAGATGACTATATGGTCAAGCCTTTTGAGAATAAAGAACTGGTGGCAAGAATCAAAGCGGCGCTCCGTCGCTATGATCCCAAGGACGACGCAGAAAAAGAAGTGGTTTACCCCAATCTTGCCATTAATCTGACGAACTACGAGTTAAAAATCAATGCAACCCCCATCGATATCCCACCGAAAGAACTGGAACTGCTCTATTTTCTGGCAACAAACCCCAACAAAGTTTTTACTCGCGAACAACTGCTGGAAACTGTCTGGGGATTTGACTACTTCGGCGATTCACGAACGGTTGACGTTCACGTCAAGCGACTCCGGGAAAAACTGGAACTCGCCGGCGAAAACCAGAACTGGCAACTCAAAACCGTTTGGGGTGTCGGCTATAAATTTGAAGTGAAGTAAGGGATGACTTTGTTTAAAAAAAGCATTTTCTCACAGTTATTTTTTTACACCATGCTGGCAATTGTTTTCAGCTTTTTGGTTATGGGTATGCTCATGTATGGTCTTTTAGGCAATTACCTGACTGCCCACGAGGAGGACACGCTGGTCTACGTAGCGGAAAGCCTGGCGAATTTCACCATTGATGTAGCGCAGCGCAATCCCAACTACCCGAAGGAAAACTACCAGATGAGCATCGACGCCTTGAGCCGGTCTTCAGAGTCCTTTATCGCCGTAATTGATACAGACGGAAAACTGATTGCCGCAACCACGGGTTACAATCCTGTAAAAGTTCAACCGGAATTTTATATGGGCATCACGCGCGGACAACAATTCCGGCATATCGGAACTTTAGGCGGCATTTTTAACACAACGGCGCTCACCGTCGGCGTCCCCATCCGCTACGGTGAGGACACCATTATCGGTGGTGTTTTTGTCAGCCTGCCCATGCCGGAAATCCACCAGATGCGAACCGGTGTACTCCATATTTTCCTGATGTCCGTTTCCCTGGTTTTCCTGGTCGCCCTGGTGATTATTTACACCATGTCTGCCCGGATTACCCGTCCCTTAAAAACTCTGAACAGCGCTTCAAAGGCCATTGCTGACGGACATTTTGAACGTCGCGTGTCTTTGACCGAGCAAAACGAAATTGGCGAACTGGGTGACTCTTTTAACAAAATGGCAGATTCGATTGAAAATCTGGAGGATATGCGCCGGAGTTTTGTGGCCAATGTGTCACACGATTTACGGACACCCATGACGACCATTACCGGCTTTGTGGGCGGCATTTTAGACGGCACCATTCCGCCGGAACAGCAAAACCACTATCTCTCCATTGTGTTAGACGAAACCAAGCGCCTGTCCCGGTTAGTGACAGACCTGTTAGACCTTTCCAAACTGGAACAGGGAACCTTTTCTCTGGAACTGCGGGAGTTGGACATCAATGAATTGATTCGTCTCGCCGTCATTAAGCTGGAAAAGCGGATTACAGACAAAAATATTCAGCTGACCATCCATTTTGAGTCAGAAAACCAGCGGGTTCTGGCGGATAAGGATAGCATTCAGCGCGTTCTGACCAATCTTTTGGATAACGCTATTAAGTTTACGGAAGAAAACGGTTTCATGGATATTCGTACAGGAACAGCAGACCAGAATAAAGTCTTTGTTTCCATCCAGAATTCCGGTATTGGCATCGAAAAGGACGATTTAAAATATGTCTTTGACCGTTTCTATAAATCGGACAAGTCCCGGAGCCTGAACAAAAACGGAACTGGCTTAGGACTCTACATTGTCAAGAACATCATAAAAGCCCACGGCGAAACCATTTGGGCAGAAAGCGAACCGGGTTCCTTTACCCGCTTTAATTTCACCTTAGCACCCGCATCTGCCTCAAAACAGCAACCCGCGCAGATGTAACACGGAGGGATTCCATTGAAAAAATTATGCATCGTGCTGACTGTTTGTCTGCTATTGGCAGGTTGCCAGCCTGTTTCTGTTTCTGAAAAAGACGATACCATAACTGTTGTGACAACGCTCTTCCCGCAATACGATTTTGCAAAAACCATTGCCGGGGAAGCAGCTGATGTTACGCTGTTGCTTCCGCCGGGCAGCGAAAGTCATTCCTATGAGCCCACGCCTACGGACATGATTGCCATTCAGGAAGCTGATTTATTTATTTATACCGGCGACAACATGGAGAGCTGGGTAACACCTCTGCTGGATAGCCTTTCCAATGGTCCGGTTATCCTGAACCTTTCAAAGAATCTGCCTTTAGAAGAACAGGAACACGAGGGTCATCAGCATACGATGGACCCCCACATCTTCACAAATCCCCGTTTTGCCGCTATGATGGCGCAACAGATTGAGAATGCCCTTTGCTCTCTGGATGCCCCCCACGCAGATGCATACCGCATGCGAAGCGAACCGCTCCGGCAGGAACTTTCTGACTTAGACAATGCCTTCCGTAGCCTTGCAGATGGCGCGGTCCGCAAAAAACTGGTGTTTGGCGGGCGATTTGCCTTTTTATATTTTGCAGAAGAATACGGGTTTTCCTGGAAAGCGGCTTATGACAGTTGTTCTTCCGAAACCGAACCGGCTGCGGCAGCCATTGCCGACATAATCGAAACCGTTCAGGAAGAAGATATTCCGGTTATTTACTACGAAGAACTGGCAGACCCGAAGGTTGCCCGGCTCATCGCTGAAGAAACCGGTGCAAAGCCTTTGTTGCTCCATTCCTGTCACAACATTTCCAAAGAAGATTTTCAAAAGGGCGTAACCTATTTGTCTCTGATGAAACAAAACCTTGAACACATAAAGGAGGGCGTTCTTTCATGACACTGGTTTCCTGCGAGGATTTATGCATGCACTATGACAGCGTTAACGCTGTTTGTCATGTGGATTTTTCCGTCAGCGAAGGAGATTATCTCTGCGTTGTCGGTGAGAACGGTTCCGGAAAAAGTACCTTGATGAAAGGAATTTTAGGGCTTCTGCCACCCAGTCACGGGCGGGTGGTTCTATCCGGTCTTGCGCAGACCGAAATCGGCTATTTACCGCAGCAAACAGAGGTACAGAAAGATTTTCCCGCCTCTGTCTATGAAGTTGTTTTGTCCGGTTGCCGCAGCCGGAAAGGTTGGCGGCCGTTTTACAATAAAAAAGAACACCAAAGAGCCAAAGACATGCTGAATCTTCTGGGAATTTCCAGCCTGGAAAAACGGTCATACCGTGAACTTTCCGGTGGACAGCAACAACGGGTGTTACTGGCACGGGCATTGTGCGCCACAGAAAAACTCCTCCTGTTGGATGAACCCGCCGCCGGCCTCGACCCCACTGCCACAGCAGAACTCTATCAGATTATAAAAAAACTCAACCAGGAGCACGGTGTTACGGTGATTATGGTGTCCCACGATATTCAAAACGCCGTAGCCTACGGCACAAAAATTCTCCACATGGCAACCCATATTCTCTTTTTTGGCACCGCAGAAGACTATGCCAAAACAGAAGCCTATGCCAGACTGTCAGGAGGTGTCAGCCATGGTTAATGCCATTCTTTCCGTTTTTTCCTATTCTTTTATGACCCGGGCGTTTCTGGTTGGCCTTTTAGTCTCCCTATGCGCGGCACTGTTAGGTGTTTGCCTGGTTTTAAAGCGATTTTCTATGATTGGAGACGGTCTGTCCCATGTGGGATTCGGTGCTCTCTCCGTTGCTATGGCGCTGAATCTGGCGCCCCTTTATGTCTCTACCCCGGTGGTGATTCTGGCAGCCTTCGGGCTTTTGCATCTGTCTGAAACCGGAAAAATCAAAGGCGATGCCGCTATTGCCATGGTGTCTTCCGCCGCACTGGCTCTGGGCGTTATTGTCACTTCACTCTCCGGCGGTATGAATGCTGATGTTCATAACTACATGTTCGGCAGTATTTTAGCCATGAGTCAGGGCGATGTGATTCTCAGCGTGATTTTGTCCCTGGCTGTGCTTTGCTTATTTATTTTCTTGTATCACAACATTTTTGCCGTTACTTTTGACGAGGCATTTGCCCGGGCAACCGGAGCCCGCGTCCGGCTCTATCACATGCTCCTTGCCCTGCTCACCGCCATTACAGTCGTGGTCGGCATGCGCATGATGGGTACTATGCTGATGTCCAGTTTAATTATTTTTCCGGCTCTGACCGCTATGCGTCTGTTTAAAAGTTTCCGGTCGGTCGTCATTTGTTCTGCAGTAACCGGCATACTCAGTTTTCTTATCGGCATGTTCCTTTCCTTTTTCTTTTCCATTCCCACAGGGGCCTGTGTGGTGGCTGTCAGCCTGATTATTTTCCTGATTTTCGCCATCATAGAACGACTGAAATAAGAAAAGAATCAAAAGAAGATGTGACTCACATCTTCTTTTTTTGACAAAAATATTGACCTTACGACAAATTTATGATAGGATAAAACATAAGTATTTCCCAAATTTAAGGAGGGTTTATTGTGAAAAAGAAAACAATTATCAATGCTGTTGCAATCTTAATCGCCTTGATTGTTGTGGTTGTTTGTTCTGTAACAATTCAATCAAGTGCGACGGTTGATTGCGAAACTTGCGGCGGCTCCGGCGAAGTTTTCGCACTGACATGCGAATCCTGTGCTGAAGAAGCTGACGAAGCTTGTGCGCTGTGTCAGGGTGCCGGTGGCTTAGAGCCGAGTGCTTGTGCTGACTGTGAGGGTAGTGGCTCTGTCCCTGCTGACAGTAAGTATCATTCTACTTTTGTAGCGCTCCTGCCTCCGCTGGTTGCTATCGCCCTTGCGCTGATTACCAAAGAGGTGTATTCTTCTCTGTTCGTCGGTATTCTGCTGGGCGGTTTGTTTGTTGCAAACTGGAATCCCATTGGTGCGCTGGATGCGCTGTTAAATGACGGTATTATCGCCGCTATTTCCGGAACAGCCGGTATCTTTATGTTCCTGGTTATTCTGGGTATCATTGTTGCTTTGGTTAACAAAGCCGGTGGTTCTGCAGCTTTCGGCCGTTGGGCTGAGGTTCATATCAAGAGCCGCACCGGTGCGATGCTGGCATCCTTCGTGTTAGGTGTTCTGATTTTCATCGATGACTACTTTAACTGCTTAACCGTTGGTAGCGTTATGCTTCCCGTAACCGACAGACATAAAATTTCCCGTGCAAAACTTGCATACATCATTGATGCAACCGCTGCACCGATTTGTATGATTGCTCCGGTTTCTTCCTGGGCTGCTGCTGTTTCTCAGTTTGCTGAAGGAACAGGATACTCCGGTATCGAGCTCTTCGTTCGTGCCATTCCCTACAACTTCTATTCTCTGTTAACCTTAGTATTTGTTGTAGCGCTGGCTGTAATGAAATTCGATTTTGGTCCGATGAAACTTCATGAATACAACGCAATCAACAACGGAGACCTCTACACTTCCGGTGAAAAAGCTGAGGCTACTGTAGCAGAAGCAGAAAATCCCAGAGGCAGAGTGATCGATCTGGTTCTGCCGGTTATTCTTCTGGTTATTGTTTCCGTTCTCGGTCTGATTTATGTTGGTGGCTTCTTTGCAGGTTCCGACTTTATCACCGCATTTGGTGATACTGACGCAACCGTTGGTCTGCCCTGGGGTGCTTTAATCGCTCTGGTTGCGACCATCATCTACCTGATTGCAAGAAGAGTCATCACCTTTAAAGATGCTCTGGATTGCGTTCCCAAGGGCTTCATTGCAATGGTACCTGCGATTTTAATCCTGACCTTTGCAACTTCTTTGAAAAACATGACTGGTCTGTTAGGCGCAGACATGTTTGTTGGCGGTCTGATGGATTCTGCTGCTGCAGGACTTGCAAACTTCCTGCCGGCAATCATCTTCATCGTTGCTTGCATTCTGGCCTTCTCCACCGGTACTTCCTGGGGTACCTTCGGTATCTTAATCCCCATCGTGGCTGCAATCTTTGAGCCCACTTCTCCGTTGCTCATCATCGGTATGTCCGCTTGTCTTGCCGGTGCTGTTTGCGGTGACCACTGCTCACCCATCTCCGACACGACCATCATGTCCTCTGCCGGTGCACAGTGCAACCACTTAAACCACGTTTCAACCCAGTTGCCCTACGCCATTACCGTTGCAGTAATTTCCTTTGCGATGTATGTTCTTGCCGCATTTATCCAGAGCGCATACATTCTGCTCCCCATCGGTATCATCATCACCATCGCAACGCTCTTTGTCATTAAGGCAATTTCAAGCAAAAAAGCATAAAGAATCAATAAAAAAAGGCTGTCCGTTTTTCGGACAGCCTTTTTTTATTGATTCTTTTTTCTTTTTATGGTACAATGGTCCAGAGGTGATCAAATGACCGGTGTTGAACTTATGATTTTAAAATTTTTGGAGGGCATGCGGACAGAATGGCTGACCCAGATGATTGAGTGGCTGACTATGCTTGGGGAGGAAACTTTTGCTATTATCCTGATAGTCATCCTGTATTTTGCAGTTAACAAAGAACTGGCACACCGGATTTTCTTTGCAACTCTGACTTCTTTAGCAGGAAATTCTACGGTTAAAAATCTCGTAAAGCGCTCCCGCCCTTTTTTCTCCGGTGAGGTCACCTGTGTTCGTCCCGAAACCGCAACCGGCTATTCTTTTCCTAGCGGCCATACCCAGAACTTTGCCACCTGGAGTTCTGCCCTAGCTCTTGCCTTGAAAAAGAACTGGCTACTGGCTCTCTCCATTATTCTGACCCTTTTAGTGGCTTTTTCCAGAGTCTTTTTAGGGGTGCATTTTCCCAGCGATGTTCTC
Source organism: Clostridia bacterium (assembly GCA_045132895.1). Lineage (GTDB taxonomy): Bacteria > Bacillota > Clostridia > UBA1381 > UBA9506 > UMGS755. Next base: position 6,420 of record JBGUTC010000104.1, on the reverse strand, counting down.
GTCGGCGCTCTTTTCGGTTTTAGCGCCTCTTTCCTTTGCAATCGGTTGTATCAAACAGTTTCCAATAAAGTGACTTTATACCTGTCTGTCGCCGGAATTTTTTCCCCTTTTGCCGTGTACTTTATGGCCTGCCCTGACCCACTATATGAAGACTTTTTCAAATGCTTTGGTATGGTCCTGGCTCTTGCGCCAACAATCTGGTTTGAACAAAAGTACGTATCCCTTGCGATACCGAAATCGCCTGTTAAAAAGATTTTCCGGGTGCTCATCGCCTTGCTCGTTGCTCTGGCAATCAAAAAAGCTACCGGTCTTTTGGTTTTCCAAAATCTCCGACTGACCTTCCTGGCTGCAACCGTCAGTTACGGTATTCTGGTATTTACGGAACTGGGGGTTTGTTCCTACTGTTTTAAAAAACTGAAGTTATAGAAAAGAGAGCTGCAACGCAGCTCTCTTTTTTTACTCTAGCCGGATATTGTATCCATGAGCCTCCAGCCAACCTTTCGTCTCCGTGAAATGATCGTTAAACTGGAACCAGATATCCAGGTTCTTCTCATTTTCTCCCTCCACAACCACACGCATGGAGTATATACTCATGTGCTTCTGCTCTACATCTACTTTCACAACAATACTAGAGGAGGTAACGGTTGTCGGCGCAGAGTTAACCACATAGTTCATGTATCTCTCGCTCAGTGCTTCAAAGGGAAGCCGTTCGATATCTCTTTGAATACAAGCAATAAGCTCATCCTTTTCCGCTCCGTAAATACCGACTGAGTCTCCCTTCTGGTAAATCTCCAGATACTTGATTCGATCGGCTTTTAAGCGGAAGTTCGGGAACATGTTGTCTTTAGCACCCTTGGTGCTCATGATCGCAAAGAACGATTCCGGCTCTACATAGTACTTCCGAATCATCGTTTTGCCGTTTTTCAATTCGTAGCCTACATAAATTCTTTCTTTACTGGTCGGTCCTGCAATCTTTCCTGCACGAATTGCCTCCTGCTGCAAAGCCTTAACCATTGAAATTTCTTCTGTATCATACAGAACTGCTGTTCCGGTATTTCCCGTAATACTGTCACTCTGCTTAGGTTTGCTCCAGTTATGGACGTAATAGTTTCCGATATACGCCTTGGAAATATTCTGCAGTTCCGGTGTGTGGGTACCAAACCCCAAAATATTGAGGCTAATGCCGGCATAGACCAAAAGCGTCAACGCCATAAAAACCACATAACCCTTATAATACTTTAAAATTCTGAAGGACTTCAACAATAAAATTTTCGCCGCAGCATAGCCCACCAAGGCAAAGAGAACAAGCATCAGAATATTCGGTGCTCCTTCACCGTTTCTGCCGGTTATCTCGCCGAAAAAGCTCGTCCCTAAAAGCATCACGCAGAAAGTTACACCGTATAGGAAAATCGGATGAACCCAGGGAAACGCCACCACATCACCGGCTCGTTCTGCATGCCGTTTGTGATAGAAGAATAAGCCCAGACCGGTAAATAACAGAATATAAATACCTGCCAGTACCGGAATCCACCAGATTGGCTCATTGCTTAAAAACTGGGGATAATAAATCGGCGTAATCTGTAACAAAAACTCCATGGTGGCGGTAACACCTTCAGAGGTGTAGCTAAATAGCCAACCATCTAACAGGGTTGACACCAGGCCTGCCACCCCTACCGGTACAAAGCAAAGGGCAAAGACAAAGACCAACTGGGCAACGGAACTACCGGTAAAAACACCTACAAATAAGGTAAAGGAAAGGATTGCTGTTCCCGTCAGGAGTTGGGAAAACATCCAGTCAACAATCAAGCCAGCAGGCAGCAGGGTAAAAAAGCCGCCACAAAAGCTAATCAGAAACAATATGATGCCGTTTACCAAAACAGGTGCTGCTAAAAGAACAAAGCCGGAAACTAAAGAACTCAGGTACAGTTCCGTCCGCTTGACAGGCAAAGCATGGAACAGAGTGGTACTACGCGTCCCCTGCAAATACCGGAAGACGCAAATTCCCAAAAGAATCGCGGCGCCCACTAACAGAACAAAGGCAACCGGGCTTTCCGTTATGTAGTAAAGCACTCTGTTTGGAAATTTTTCGCTATAGTCTAATAAGTAACTACGATCATAAATCAACCCGTAGGGAACAGCCAAAAACAGAAAGAAGGCATAGATTGCTGAAACCCACCAGAACCGCTTTACATTGTAGCGGACAATACCGCCGTTAAGCAAGGATATTTTTGAAGTCATAGCCTTTCCCTCCTAACTCATAAATGAATACTTCTTCCAACGTCAGCGGAATCAGATCCGCCAGCAGCGGATTAAAGGTTTCAACCGCCCCAAGGATTTCATCCCGGTTTCCCCGGACAATTAAAAGGTGAACCCGTCCGGTTGTTGAATGGTTCAGGACATGCAGTTTCTCCAAAAGTTCAGCCGGGAACTCCTCAGCAAAGGCAAGTTGCAACTTAAAGGTATCAGACTTCATGTCAGACAAAGCTTTCTGTAGAAGCATTTCTCCCTGATGTAAAATTCCTACATGATCGCAGACGTCTTCCAGTTCACGCAGGTTATGACTGGAGATTAAAACCGTAACGCCCCGCTCTTCTACCTCCTGCAGAATAACGCCCCAGACCTTTTTGCGCATAACCGGGTCAAGTCCGTCAACGGGCTCATCCAGAATAATCACATCGGGTCGGCACGCCATAGATACCCAGAACGCCACCTGCTTCTGCATACCTTTAGAAAACCGTGCTACCCGTTTTTTCTCATCCAGATTAAACAAGGCGCCCAACTCCCGGTATCGTTCCCAGGAAAATCCGGCATACATCCGGCTGTAAAACTGCGCCATATCCTTGGGAGTAAAGGTAGCCGGAAAGAACAAATCGTCCGGAATATAGGCAATTTTTTGTTTTAACGTTTTATTATCATACACCGGTTGGCCGTCAACGAAAATATCGCCGCCATCCGTTAAGTAAACACCGCACAGGCACTTAATCAAGGTGGTCTTTCCGGAACCGTTCGGGCCAACGAGGCCGTAAACGCTGCCAGACTCAACAGAGAGGTTCACGCCGGAAAGTGCCACATGATCTTCAAACCGTTTGGTCAAATTCTCAATTTGAATCATCTTTCTTCTCCTCCTTTTTAATGTAGGAAATTAATTCTTCTTCTGTGACTCCCAGATACAAAAGCTCAGCCGCACGAGATTTAAAAGATTGTATTAACCCTTGAATTCTGTCTGTCTGCTCTGCATCTTTTCTGGCAGAGACAAAATTTCCTTTTCCTTTAACGGAATAGATAAACCCCTCGCTTTCCAGTTCACGGTATGCCCGTTGAATGGTATTGGGATTAATGGCAAGGCTGCCGGCAATTTCTCTGACGGACGGAATTTTATCTCCTTCTTTTAAAATTCCTTTCATAATCAACTTCTTCAGTTCATCCCGCACCTGCTCATAAATAGCTTTTTGACTGCGGTAGTCAATTTGAATCATTGTTTCACCCCCCTCCAAGTGTACTAACCGTATTAATACACTTGCATAATATCACACTCATTTTTAAATGTCAACCCTATTTTTACAAAAAATTTTTCACCGGAAACAAAAATGAAACAATACCATGCGGATTTTCATGCCATTACACGCCTGAAAACGGCGTAAGAATGCCTGTTTAAGCGGAAAATATTGTGCCAGGTAATTTTCCGGCACAATATCTTGTATGTTACAGCAAGATTTCAAAAAAATTAAATTTTTTTTGCAAAAACTATTGCAAAATGAACAAAAATAGAGTAAAATTAAATAAAAAAGGAGCAAAGTGGTGTAAAGTGGAGCAAAATTAGTGCATTTTCTAAGCAATTTTGAAAGAAAATGACCTACTTGCTTCGTTTTGTGCTTTCCGAAATTCCTAAAAAAACGGTTGAAAGGGCGGTGAAAGGCATTGTTTATCGGTGAATATCAGCACACGTTAGATGCAAAAGGCAGAATGTTTGTGCCGGCAAAGTTCCGTGATGACTTGGGCGATGCCTTTATTGTAACCTTAGGTCTTGACAACTGCCTTTTCGTTTTTCCTATTGAGGAGTTTGACCGTTTAAAAGCCAAACTTGACGCTATTTCTATTACCAATAAAGATGCCAGACGCTTCGCCCGTTTCTTCTTCGCAAGAGCCTGCGAATGCGAAATGGATAAACAGGGCAGAATTATGCTTCCTGCTAATCTCCGTGACTACGCCGGCTTGACGAAGGATATCACCGTTGTAGGCGTTTCAAACCGCGTGGAACTCTGGAACTCTGAAGCCTGGGAAGAAACGCACAGTTTCGACCAGTTCAGCCCTGACGAACTTTCTGAAAAAATGGAGCTGTTAGGCCTATGACAGAACTGCAGTTTCACCACGTTCCGGTTATGTTAGATCCCTGCCTCGAGGCACTGGCTATCAAACCGGAGGGAATTTACGTTGACGGTACCATGGGTGGTGCCGGCCATTCAAGCGAGATTGTCCGCCGACTGACAGATGGCAGACTCATCGGCTTTGACCGTGACCCGGCTGCCATTAAAGCGTCAAAAGAACGACTGGCTCCCTTTATTGAAAAAGTCACCTTCGTGAACCGGAATCATGCAGAGGTTAAAGATGCACTGACTTCCCTTTCCGTTCCGGCCATTGACGGTGCGCTCCTTGATCTGGGCGTTTCATCCCATCAGCTTGACGAAGCCTCCCGCGGCTTTTCCTATATGCAGGATGCACCCCTTGATATGCGAATGAACCCTAATGATACATTCAGCGCTTACGATGTTGTAAATACCTATAGCGCTGAGGATCTTGAAAATATTATTTTTAACTACGGTGAAGAACGCTGGGCAAAGCGTATTGTGGAATTTATCATAGACGCCCGCACCCGCAACCCCATCACCACTACCGGTGAACTGGTGGATGTCATCAAAAAAGCCGTTCCGAAAAACGCACGGCGCGACGGCCCCCACCCCGCCAAACGAACCTTTCAGGCAATCCGCATTGAGGTCAACAACGAACTGGGCGGACTCAAAACCGCTGTTCACGATTTTATCGATGTGTTAGCCCCCGGCGGCAGGCTGGCGATTATCACCTTCCATTCTTTAGAAGACAGAATCGTCAAAACCGCTTTCCGCGAAAGAGAAAAAGGCTGCACTTGCCCACCGGAATATCCGGTCTGTCTCTGCGGAAAGAAGAGTGCCGGCAAAGTAATCACCCGAAAACCTATTCTTCCTACAGATAAAGAATTAGAAGAAAATCCCCGGGCACGGAGCGCAAAACTCCGCATTTTCGAAAAAACAAATTGATTGGAGTGACGACAGGTGAACAGAAACAGCAATCTGGCTTATGAACGCAGCGAACGTGCTGTAAGTTATCCCATGCAGGTGCCTTATACTTCTTCGCCCAACGTCAGAATTAAAGTTACAAAAAAAGCCGCAGAAACAAAGAAGAAGAGCACCGGAACTGCCGGCATTGCAAAAGTTCTTCTGGTTATGTGCTGTGCATTTATTGTTTTGTTCCGCGGCGTTATGATTACAGACCGCACCAGCAACGTTGAAAAAAAACAGGCTGAACTGGAAGCCCTGATTACTTCCAACGAAAAACTTCAGTTTGAAATTGACCGTTCTTTGGACTTAGACCATGTCGAAAAGGTTGCAAAGGACGAGTTGGGCATGCGCCGCGCCGAGAAATATCAAACCATCTATCTGAATCTGGAACAGACTGACTTTGTAGAAAAGACTGCAAAAGATCTGTCCCTTTCCGCAAAAATTTCACGTCTTTTCGGCAGCACAAAAGCCTATGCATATTTAGATTAATTTCATCATTATAATAATAACAAAACTCTTGTAAAGGAGCTGTGGGCCAGTTGCCCATGAAACGAGTATGAACCAGACAGTTCCAAAACGAAAACTCCGCATCAGAATACTGTATACCTTTCTGGCCTTTGCCGCTATTTTAACATTGCTTGGCGTAAGGCTTGTTTTTTTACAGGTCATCGGCGGTGCTGAACTTGAACAAAAAGCGGTGGAACAACAGACGAGAGACAGTCTGGTGGCGTCCCACCGCGGTGCTATTTATGACCGAAATAAAAAGAAACTGGCACAAAGTTCAACGGCACAGACCGTCACAGCTAACCCCAACGAGATCCAGAAATCAAAAAAAGATCCTCTGGAAATCGCTGCAAAGTTGGCACCCGTTTTAGAGATGGATGTCAACGAGTTGGCAAAAATGTTCGAAAAAAAGACCAACCACGTCACAGTTAAGCGTCGCGTTGAGGATGATGTTGCAACAGCTGTCCGCGAACTGGAGCTCACCGGCATCTATCTGCAAGAGGACGCTAAGCGTTACTATCCTTACGGAAATTTTGCCTCCCATATTTTAGGTTTTGTTGGCTTTGATAACCAGGGTTTGGGCGGCATTGAAATGGTCTATGAA
>JBGUTC010000103.1:0-6039 GCA_045132895.1 Clostridia bacterium | reverse complement strand
CTTTTGATTCTCGGCTTTTTGTTTTTTGCATTGGGTTTGTCAGTTTTTGACTATAAATTAAAAGCAAAAGGAACTGGCTCTGTGTTTCGCCGTGTTCTTATTGCGGCGCTGATTTGTTGTTCAACAATGTTTTTTATGGCCCCTCTTTTTGCTTTGGTTTTATATGGACTTTTGGATGCATTTTTTGATTATCGCCATTTGCGGCCGGTTAAGCCGAAGCATGGTGATATGTAAAAATTTTGTTTGTGACAGAAAGGAGTTTTCATGATGGATTCAAATCGCAAAACCGGTCTATACTTTGTCACCGGCGGTTTTTATATTGTTTTTATTTTCCTCATGGGAATCGTGTCTTTCTTGTTTAATCAATATCTGGGTATAGCAGAACTGTTATTGGGTGTTGTTCTGTGTATTGTCAATTATCTGTATAAAAAGCGTTCTGAGAAAAAAATCTCAGAGATGTTTGACAAAATGACGTTGCATATTGGTTCAGAAGCGCAGAATGCGCTGACGCATTTTCCGTTGCCGACACTGGTTTTAGACCAGAGTGGCAGAATCAAATGGTATAACCAGTTATTTTCTGAAATATCACGGCAAGAGCATTTGTATGATCAAAATGCACAGGAGATTTTGCCGGAACTTGTTCCTGCTACGCTTTTTTCTGAGCCAAAGGTATCAGCTCTTTCTATGGTGACATATGCCGGACGGACGTTCCGTGTGTTTGGCAGCAACTCAAAAACCAATGAAAAAAACAACGTGATTGTTTTATATTTTGATGAAATAACAGAGTATGTTGCTTATAAACAGAAGTACATCGATGAAAAAACCTTTGAATGTTTGATTTTTGTTGACAACTATGATGAATTGATGGAAGCCGTTGGCACCAGTGAAATGCCCCGTGTTCAGGCGGAATTATATAAGCATATTAACGACTGGGCAACGGAAAATGGCGGTGTTCTTATTAAATATGAAAAGGACAAGTATTGTCTTTTGTTTGAACATGCCAGATTGGAAAGCTTCATTCAGGATAAGTTTGAAATTCTGTCCAAAATCCGCGGGATTGTAGAAGGGAAAAAGCTTCCTGCCAGCGTTAGTATCGGCGTTGGAGTCGATGGTCGCGATATTGCGGAAAATGATGAATTTGCAAAAAGTGCTATCAATATGGCCCTTGGTCGCGGCGGTGACCAGGCGGTGATTAAAGATCGTGAACAATTCAGGTTTTACGGCGGCAATACGAAAGAGCATGAAAAGAGTACCCGTGTCAAAGCTCGTGTTGTCAGCTATGCACTTAGTGGTTTGATTACCAATGCGGAAAACGTGATTGTTATGACTCATAAGGGGACGGATATAGACTCTTTGGGTGCGGCTTTTGGCGTTTACAGAATGTGCCGGATGCAGGATAAGCCCGTCAATATACTTCTGGAAACTTATGACCAGACAGTAGGTCACATGCTGGAACGTCTTGAAAATGAAGAAGAGTATGCCGGTGTTTTTGTCAATGCTCAGCAAGCAACGGCAAGAATCACGGAAACAACTCTGGTTGTCATTGTTGATACTCATAAGCCAAGCCTTCTGGAGGCACCGCAACTTCTTAAAAAGACGAATCAAATTGTGGTGATTGACCACCATCGTCGCGGGGCTGAGTTCGTTGAAAATACGGCATTGATTTACCATGAGCCCTATGCTTCATCTGCTTGTGAAATGCTGACAGAGATTCTCCAGTATTCCACAGAGAAACTATCTCTTACAAAACTTGAAGCAGAGTGTCTTTATGCCGGTATTGTTGTTGATACGAAGAACTTCCTCTTTAAAACAGGTGTCAGAACTTTCGAGGCAGCATCATTCCTGCGCAAGCAAGGTGTTGATACCATTTCGATTAAAACCATGTTCCAGCAGGATCTGGAAACATATATTAAGCGTGCAACCATCATTCGTGATGCAGAAGTTTATATGGATTCCATTGCTATCAGCACATATCTTGAAGTTGAGAAAAATATGCATATTATCATTGCGCAGGCAGCAGATGAACTTCTGAATATTAAAGGTATTTCGGCTTCGTTTGTACTATGCCAGAAGGAAGACGGCATTTCCATCAGTGGACGTTCCTTGGGTAACGTGAATGTTCAGGTGATTTTAGAGAAGTTAGGTGGCGGTGGACATATGACCATTGCGGGTGCGCAACTGGAAGATGTCTCCATGAATGAAGCAAAAGAACAATTAAAACATGTCATTAATGAATATTATCTTGAAAGCGGAAATTAAAGGAGAGTGTTTTAGATGAAAGTGATTTTAACAGCTGATGTAAAAGGTCATGGAAAAAAAGGTGAAATGGTAAATGCATCAGACGGATATGCAAGAAATTACCTGCTGCCAAAGGGTCTGGCGATTGTTGCAGATAAAAGTGCTGTGACAGAGATGCAGAGCAAGCAGAGCGCAGCGGCGTATCATAAGGAACAGGAAAAGAAACAGGCAATGGAACTGGCTGAAAAGATCAAAGAAGCTGTTGTCAGCTTTAAAGCCAAAGCCGGCGAAAACGGAAAATTATTTGGTTCCATTACTGCAAAGGACGTTGCAGAGCAGTTAAAAATGCAGTGTCATCTGGTTGTAGATAAGAAAAAAATTCAGTTGCCTGATGGTATTAAAACTTTGGGTACGACCAACGTAACCGTTAAAGTATATCCCGAAATTACTGCAACACTCAAGGTCAAAGTCGACGCTCAGTGACCGGAAAGGAATCACAATGGATAACATTGTTCCAAAGGTTATGCCTCACAACAAAGAAGCAGAGCAGTCTATTTTAGGTGCCATGCTGACAGACACCGAGTGTGTCACAATGGTCTTTGAGAGGCTAAATGAAAACGATTTTTATATGGAAGCTAACCGGCTGATTTTTTCTGTCATGCAGAAACTGTTTAACCGCGACGTCATGATTGACCTTGTAACGGTTTCAGATGAACTGAATAATTTTGATCAGTTAGCGGCTGTTGGCGGGGTGGAATATCTGGCGTATCTGGCCTCAACTCTTCCTACAACAGCAAACTTAAAGCAGTATATTGACATTGTGAAAGATAAGGCACATCTGCGCCGGATGATTCAGGTGTCGGAGAAAGTCATTAAAATGGCTTATTCTCCCGGTTCTCAATCAAATAATATTGCCGATGAAGCAGGACGCATGTTTTTTGATGTACTGGAAAATCAGAACCAGCGCGGCATGATGCATATTAAGGATGTCTTATTACAGACGCATGTGTCTTTGGAGAAAATCTATCAGAATAAAGGTCAGTTAACCGGTGCCCCAACGGGTATTACTAAACTGGACAGAGAACTGTTTGGTCTGCAAAAATCTGACTTGATTCTGATTGCAGCGCGTCCATCCATGGGTAAGACCAGTTTTGCCTTAAATATTGCAACATATGCGGCGGTGCATGGAAATGTGCCGGTTGCTATTTTCAGTCTGGAAATGTCTGCTGAGCAGCTTGTTTCCCGTATCATCAGTTCTGAGATGCTGATTGACAGTAATCATTTGCGAACCGGTGAATTAACAGACGATGACTGGGAAAAAATAGCGATTTCTCTCGGTACATTGGGACAAGCTCCGATTTATATCAATGACTCGTCCAGCGTTACCATCAGTGATATCCGCGCTAAATGCCGCCGGTTAAAACTTGAAAAGAATCTGGGTCTTGTTGTCATTGACTATCTGCAGCTTATGCAGGGAAGTGCTTCGGAAAGCGGCCGTCGCTCCGAAAACAGACAGCAGGAGATTTCTGATATATCCCGTTCACTTAAAATTCTGGCAAAGGAACTGGATGTTCCCATTATTGCGTTATCTCAGTTGTCCCGTGCTCCGGATCAGCGTACGGATCATCGTCCTATGCTTAGTGACCTTCGTGAATCCGGTGCCATCGAGCAGGATGCGGATATTGTTATGTTTTTATACCGAGAAGATAAATACAATCCTGAAACAGAGAAGAAAAATGTGGCGGAGTGTATTATTGCCAAGCATAGAAGTGGCTCCACGGGAACGGTTGAAATGTTCTGGGCAGGGCAGTATACCCGCTTCATGAATCTTGATCAAGGCCATGAATAAGTTTGTAAAAACAGTCGAAGAAACGATCATTACGCAGCATTTAATCGAAAAGGGTGATACCATACTGGTCGCTTTTTCCGGTGGCGCTGATTCGGTCTGCCTTTTAGCATGCTTGCTGGAACTGGCGCCTACGATGGGTTTTTCCCTTGCAGCTGCACATCTCAATCACGGGTTACGGGGAGAAGAGGCGGATGCTGATGAAGCATTTTGCCGTGATTTGTGTAAAAAATGGGAGATTTCTTTTCATTCTCGTAAGGTTGATGTTCGTTCTTTGGCAAAAGACAAGGGCATGGGGTTTGAAGAAACCGGACGAATGGTTCGTTACTCTTTTTTTGATGAGCTGAGCCGTATTTACGGTTTTCGCAAGGTTGCTACAGCCCACCATTTAAATGACAATGTTGAAACCGTTTTAATGCGCATGATCCGCGGCACCGGCATGGTCGGACTTGCCGGGATTCCCTATCAGAACGGTGCGGTTATTCGCCCGCTTCTTTCGGTTACTCGTTCTGATATTACAGATTTTCTTTCAGAAAGAGGTCTTTCATACCGGACGGACAGCACAAATGCTGATACGGCGTATACAAGGAATCGTATCAGAAATAATTTGATTCCTGAACTGGAACGTGATTATAATCCATCCTTCCAGAAAACTTTTTCTGAACAAATTAGACTATACAAGAGCGGGGTATCATATATAAAAGAAGAAGCCGGAAAATTGTTTGACAGTTTGGCTTTTTCTATTGAAACCGGCTATGGGTTCCCGTTGGAAGCGTTACGGAAGACGCATCCGTTTTTGGCAAGTTCAATGTTGCACAATCTAGTGACAGGCTTTTCCAAAGGGAAAGAGCCTACATATCAAAATATCGAATCCATGATGCATCTTTTGCAGACCGGAGAGGGTCGGGTCTGTTTACCGGGTGGTGTTCTGGCAGAAATTTGTCATGATGTCTTGTACGTTCGGTACAATATACCGTGCCTGCCCATTCAGCCGGTGGCATTGCATCCCGGCGAACGGGTAAAACTTTCTGATGGAAACGTTGTTTCTTTTGAACTTGTCAGTGGCATTCCGGCAAAAATCCCGGGGAATGTGGCATATATTAGTCCGGAGGCCGTTTCCGGCAAAGAGATTTTTATTAGAAGCAGAAAGGAAGGGGACCGTTTCTGTCCGACGGGCATGAGCGGTACAAAGAAATTACAGGATTTTTTTGTTGATGAAAAGATCCCCTATTTCTTGCGTGACAGCGTTCCGCTTCTGACTGTTGATGATGCAGTTATCTGGGTTTTGGGTTATCGTGGCGATCGCCGTTATGTTGCCGCAAAAGATCAGAACCAATCTTTCTGTGTGACTATACAAAAGGGGGATTTCCGTTGAAAGACTTAGAGAAAAATATTGAGAGAGTTTTACTGAGTGAAGAACAAATTTCAGCGAAAGTGAAGGAAATTGCTGAAGAAATGGAAGAGTTTTATGCAGGAAAAGAAACTGTCTTTGTCTGTATTTTAAAGGGCAGTGTATCATTTTTTGCAGATTTAACGAGAACGGTATCCTTTCCGGTTATGTATGATTTTATGTGTGTGTCCAGTTATGGAAGTGGTGCTGTTTCGGGTGGCAGTGTCCGGATTCTGAAAGATTTGTCTGTGGATATTACCGATAAGCACGTAGTGATTATTGAAGATATCTTAGACACCGGGAATACCTTGAGTTCGCTTTTGAAACAGCTCTCGGCTCGGCATCCTGCATCTTTAAAACTTTGCTGTCTTTTAGACAAACCGGACAGACGGACCAAACCTATTCAGGCTGACTATGTTGGCTTTGCTATTCCGGATGAATTTGTTGTTGGATACGGTCTTGATTATAATGAACAGTACAGACAGCTACCTTATGTAGGTATTTTAAAACGTTCTGTTTATGAATAAAAAGTCCAAAAATGAATAGAAAGTTAATTTTTTCAATA
>JBGUTC010000102.1:0-8541 GCA_045132895.1 Clostridia bacterium | reverse complement strand
TACGGCGTTGGTAGAACGGATTAAGTCATTACTGTAGACCGCCCTATTTTTCCAAAGGAGGAACCAAAGCATGTTATTTGCTTTGCATATTCAGAACATTGCTCTTTTAGACGATGTAGAAATTGAATTTCAAAAAGGCCTTAATGTGTTAACCGGCGAAACCGGTGCCGGAAAATCAATTTTGATTGGCTCAATTAACCTGTTGCTCGGTGATCGCGCCAATCGCGAACTGATTCGTCACGATGCTGACCGTGCTGAGGTCAGCGGTATTTTTTATATAGAAAACGAGACTCAGAAAAAAAGTCTGGAGGAATTAGGGATCTACCCGGATGAAGACGGCGCCGTAACCCTGTCAAGACAGTTGCTCCGTGACGGAAAAAATCTTTGCCGGATTGCAGGTAGAACTGCAACTCTCTCCGAATTAAAACAAGTGGGCGATCTGTTGGTCAATATCCACGGTCAGCATGATAGCCAAGCTCTTTTAAACCCCGGCGCTCATGTCCATTTTTTAGACAGTTTTTTAAAAGACGAAGGAAAAACCCTGTTAGCGTCTTACCAGACTGCTTATAAAAACTGGCGGTCTCTTCTCCGTGAATCTGAAGCAGTTGACTTAGATGAAGCTGAAAAACTGCGGAAAATTGACATGCTTTCTTTTGAATCTGATGAAATCCGTTCTGCTGCTCTTACCCCTGGTGAAGAGGAAGAATTAAAAGCAAAACGTGATATGATTAACCATAGAAAAAAACTGGAGTCTGACGTTCTGCAGGCGCTTGGTGCCTTATGCGACGCAGAAGACGGCATGGATGCCCGTCAGGGACTTGCCATTGCCTCTGACGCTCTTTCAGATGCCGCCGGCTATGATGCCTCTTTAGAAGAACTCTCTGAGCAAGTTGCCGCTCTGGCTGAAGAAGCAGAAGAAGTCTCCCGCAGTCTCCGACACTACTTTGACCGTTTATCCGAAGAAGACTTCCCCATTGATGAAATTGAATCCCGTCTGGATGTCATCTACCATTTAAAACGAAAGTACGGTTCTACAATAGAGACTGTTTTAAAGTATGCTGATGACTGCGAAGCTGAACTGTCTGAATTGCAGCATGCTGAAGAACGAAAAGAGAGGCTTCTGGCAGATCTTAAAGAAGCAGAAGAAGAAGCTGCAAAAAGAGCAAAAAAACTCTCTGCCCTGCGAAAAAAAGCAATTCCCGAGATCTGTGCTCAGATTAACGAAGCCTTGCACTTTTTAAATATGCCGGATGCAGACTTCTGCATTACATTAGCGGAATCCCCTCTTTCGCTCTACGGTGCAGAACAGGTTAACTTCACAATTCAGACAAACTCGGGCGAAGAATATCAGCCTTTAAACAAAATCGTATCGGGCGGCGAACTTTCCAGAATCATGCTGGCTATCAAATCCGTCCTGACAGATGGAGATGCTGCCCAGACCTTGATTTTTGACGAAATTGATACCGGGGTCAGTGGTGCTGCTGCTCAGAAAATCGGTCGAAAACTCCGCGCACTCTCTACCAGTAAGCAGGTTCTATGTGTAACGCACCTGGCGCAGATTGCCGCCATGGCAACCACCCATTTCCTGATTAATAAAACCACGGAAAACGGCAGAACAAAAACCAATGTAATGCCGCTTAACCACGAAAACCGCGTGCAGGAACTGGCACGAATTATCAGCGGCGATGCCGTAACAGAAACAACCTTAAAACAGGCTGAAGAACTCATAGAATTTGGAGAAACAAATGATTGATCAATTAACTTCTCTTTTACTGGCAGAAGGTGCCGGCGAAGTGGGATATTCCCTTATCGTTCCCCCTGCTGAGTACAGCAGTCTTCCCTATGCCGTCAGCATCATTGTGCCTCTTTCTGACATTGTTATTGACACGGTTTCAAATGGTCCGACTCATACATATTTTCACCACTATCGAACCGTCAACGCTTTTTTAGACCGTTTAGCACTACGTGCCGGCTTATTCTTAGAGCAACATGGTGGCCACTATGTCTGCATCCCCGCCTCTCAGAGTATTGAGGGACTGGCCGGGCTTTTTTCCCATAAGGAAGCCGCTGTCAAAGCAGGCCTTGGCACCATAGGCAGAAGCGCTTTATTTTTATCAGATCGTTTGGGTCCCAGAGTCCGTCTGGCAACAGTTTTAACAGACCTTGACCTTTCTGCAGGTTTTCGTCCTGTGTCAGTTCTAAACCCCTGCGAAAACTGTCGGGCCTGTGTAAACGCCTGCCCCGCCATGGCAATCCGCGGTGAATCTTTTGCTGACGCCGGCAATCAGATCCTGGACCGCAACGCCTGCAGCATGCACATGAAAAAGGCATACCAAAAAATCGGCCGCGGTGCCGTCTGTGGCATTTGCGTCAGCGTTTGTCCCGCCGGAAAAAACCGCCGGATAAAAAAATAAGTAAAAGCATTGCAATATGCAAGGTTTTTTTGTATAATGGAAACAAGTGGAAATTCTAAAATAGATCAGATTGATACAAAAGCACCACAAGGAGTGATATAAATGTTCGGTTTTAGACAGGATGTCGGAATTGACTTAGGAACTGCTACCGTCTTGGTTTATGTAAAGGGAAAGGGCGTCGTATTAAAGGAACCCAGCGTCGTTGCCATCGACACAAATACCGGTAAAGTGTTAAAGGTCGGCTCTGAGGCGCAGAATATGATCGGCAGAACCCCGGGTAACATTGTTGCCATTCGTCCCCTAAAAGATGGTGTCATTTCAGATTACGATACAACGCAGAAAATGATTCGTTACTTTCTTCGCAAGGTTTGTAAAAACCGTTTCTTCAAACCCAGAGTCATGGTCTGCATTCCCAGCCAGGCGACAGAAGTTGAAGAACGTGCCGTTAATGACGCCGCTCTGCAGGCCGGCGCAGGAAAAACCTATATTATCGAAGAACCAATCGCTGCTGCCATTGGTGCAGGCATCGATATTTCCAAGCCCCACGGCAATATGATTGTTGACATTGGCGGCGGAACGGCTGATGTCGCCGTTATTTCACTGGGTGAAATTGTTGTCAGCAACTCCATTACGGTTGCCGGCGATAAATTTGACGAAGCCGTCGTACGATATATTCGCAAAAAGCATAACATGATGATTGGCGACCGAACGGCCGAGGAATTGAAAATTGAAATTGGTTGCGTCTATCCCCGCGCAGTTCCCGTTTCTAAGGAAATTAAGGGCAGATGTCTGGTCTCCGGTCTCCCGAAAGTCGTAACGGTTACCTCAGAAGAAATGCTGGAAGCCTTAGATGAATGCGCAAGTCAGATTGTTGAATCTGTTCACACGGTATTGGAAAAGACGCCCCCGGAATTAGTTGGCGATATCAGCACCGGTGGTATTCTCCTGACAGGTGGCGGTAGCTTGATTTACGGGCTTGATAAGCTGATTGCCAGAGAAACCGGCCTGGATGTTTATATTGCTGAAGACGCGGTCTATTGTGTCGCAAAAGGAACCGGCATGTCCCTGGATTATATGGATAACATGAAACATGGAACCCGGAATAAATTCTAAAATAATAAACGGCTATAGCAAAATGCTATAGCCGTTTTTTTCTTTAGTAAGCCCCGCCATGCCGTGTGTAGGATTAGTTTTTACCTGCATAAGCAGGTGGGTACCCTCCCGCACGTTTTATATGTCCCCTGGCCGATAAACGGGGGGCGTATACGCCGCGCACGGAGCCGGATTCCCTTATTAAAAGTGTTGGTAAAATAAAAATCGCTAAATCACGAACACCGCAGGGATATAACTCTCACTTACAATGTTATTCTACCACAGAAATTTTAAAATATCAATATAATTTTTCAAATTTTATTTTTCATTTAACTTACCAATCACCCGAAAAATATTCCTCTGAAACAATGGTACACTCTTGTTTTTTGTCATTAAATATAGTAAAATGGTAGGTGAATTATCGTTTAAGGAGGGGTAGAATTGTCTGCAACACAAGAAATCAAATCAGAAAACTTCCTTTTCTCCGGCGCTGCTTTAAAAAGACTCTTAATTCCTCTGATGATCGAGCAAGCCTTTGGTCTCTTTGTGGGTATGGCTGACAGTATTATGGTCTCCCACACAGGCGAAGCCGCTCTCTCCGGCGTTTCTTTGGTGGATATGCTTGTTGTTATGATTTTTAATCTGTTTGCAGCTTTAACAACCGGTGGTTCCGTTATCGCCTCTCAGTATTTAGGCGCCAAGAAAAAGGATCGGGCCTGCGATGCCGCTGTGCAGCTTTGTCTTGTAACGCTGGTTATCTCCACGACAACCATGGGTGCCTCCCTTCTGTTTAAGCGCCACTTATTGCATCTCTTTTTCGGTAGCATTGAGCAAGATGTTATGGTCCATGCGCTGACTTATTTTACAATTTCTGCTCTGTCGTTCCCCTTTTTGGCACTCTGGTCTGCTGCTAATGCACTGTTTCGTGCCAATGGCAATTCCAGAATCACGATGAAAACCTCTCTCTTAGTCAACGGGCTTAACGTAATCGGCAACGCCATTTTGATTTACGGTTTTAATATGGGCGTAGCAGGCGCCGCATTGTCGACGTTGTTGGCGCGTATCATTGCTTGTGTTCTCTCCCTGCATCTGCTGAAGAATCCGTCTGCTGATATTCATATTGATTTCCGTGTGAGCTGGAAACCTGAATGGCAAATGATAAAAAACATTCTCCGCATCGGTATTCCCAGCGGGTTTGAAAATACATTCTTTCAACTTGGCCGTGTCTTAGTCCTTGGAATTATCTCTACATTCGGCACGGCTCAGATTGCTGCCAATTCCGTAGCTAACACATTTTCTACCTTCCCCACCATTCCGGCGCAGGCTGTCAGCCTTGCTATGATTACGGTAGTCGGTCAGTGTGTTGGTGCCGGTGACTTGCAGCAAACAAAATACTACATTAAAAGGCTCATGAAAAAGGCATACCTCTTTTTCCTGATTGCCGCCATCGCCGTCTCTCTGGTTATTCCTTTGGGATTGAAAGCCTATAACCTTTCACCGGATGCGAGCCGGCTTGCTTTGATTCTCTACGGGATTCATACATTCTGCGGCGTTTTCCTCTGGCCTGCATCCTTTACCATGCCTAATGCACTTCGCGCTACCAATAATGTAACCTTTACTATGATAGTGTCTATTGTGTCCATGGTGTTTGTCCGTATTCTCGGCAGCTATGTTCTGGGGCTCTATATGGGTTACGGAGCGATTGGTGTCTGGTGCTCCATGGTGCTTGACTGGATGGTAAGGGTCACGTGTTTTGCATGGTGTATGCTGAGTGGCCGATGGAAGAAAAAAGCCCTTACCGTTTTACAATAATAAAAAGGAGTTAGCATGATATGGAAATTTTACGAAAAAAACAAGGATTTATCTGTGATATGGACGGTGTCATCTATCACGGTAATAAATTGCTCCCCGGCGTGAAAGAGTTTGTTAACTGGATGCAAAGTGAAAATAAGCAGTTTCTTTTTTTAACCAACTCCAGTGAATACTCTCCTCTGGAATTAAAGCAAAAACTGGCGCGCATGGGTCTGGATGTTGATGAAACCCATTTTTATACCAGCGCCCTGGCAACAGCCATGTTCCTTAAAAACCAGATGCCCGGCTGCAGTGCATATGTTATCGGTGCACCCGGTCTTTTAAATGCCCTGTATGATGCCGGTATCACTATGAATGACATCAATCCCGACTACGTTGTTGTTGGCGAAACCCGGAATTATAACTACGAAAGCGTTCTTCGCGCTGTTAATCATGTCCGAAACGGTGCGCGCCTGATTGCCACCAATACAGACCTGACTGCCCCGGGACAGGACGGCATCATTCCTGCTTGCCGTGCCTTTGTTGCTCCTGTAGAGTTGGCAGCTCAGAAAACTGCTTACTTTGTTGGTAAGCCTAACCCCTTAATGATGCGAACCGGTTTGAAAATGCTGGGCGTCCATTCTGAAAACGCTGTCATGATCGGCGACAGAATGGATACAGATATTATCGCCGGTATCGAAACCGGTCTTGACACGGTTTTAGTCCTCTCTGGCGTAACCAGTAAAGAGGAGATGGAACAATATCCCTACCGTCCAAAATATATTTTAAACGGCGTAGGCGATATCACAACGATGTAAAAGAAAAAGGCTGCAGCAAGTTGCTGCAGCCTTTTAAACTTCTATTTCATAAATATCATCGAATCCAATGGCTGTATCCACAATCCGAAGCATATGCCTGTTTTCGTCCAGCCCTGATACCATGCCGGTTAATTTCAGATATTCCCCATTAGAAAAATAGACCACAGATACCATCGTTCCTCTCTGTAATTGGCATAATTTCCAGTTCAATTCTTCCATTCTTTCTTCCGACAGTTCTTTCCGCGGCACTAACACCCGTTCCATTTTCACCAAAGCTTCCGGAAGTCCTCTGAGAGCCGAAAATGGCGCAAATTGCTTCGCTCGTTCCCCAACCGGCATCCGTTCCCTCTTTTTAGTTTTCACCGCTTTTATGGCCTCCTATCTGCCTGTTTCGTTCTCTGGCTGTTGCCTTATCCTTCAGGTCGATTCCCTTTAAAACAGCATTTTTTCCATAGTGTTTTTTTATCTGGATAACCGCCTTCTGAATGTTTCGGTTTTTCTCTTCCAGTTCCTGATTTTCAAATAAATTTCCCTGATGATACCCCTCCGACACAACCTGATTGAGCGTCAGATTCATCCGCCGAATTGGCCACTCAGGCCGGACAATCCGATTGTAAAGCTCTAAAACCTCCGGAATCCAGACGGAATCCGCATTACTTTCCCTTGGTAGCGTAACCGTTCCGTGTGCCGGCTCCTTTTTTAAGAGATTGGAATAGCCCACATGCAGAGTAATGGATTTCGTCACCACATTCTTTTCAACCATCTCCAGGCATAATGCATCCACCATTTCAGCAAGCACCAATTGCCCGTCGGTAAAATCATAGTCGCACATAAGCACTTGCCCACTGGCTAAACAATTTGTTCTGGGTTTATAGGCTTTAATGTCTGCAATGGTTGTCGGCTCTCTCCCCCATGCATGGTCAATTAAAAGCTCCGCATCCACACCGAACAACCGATAAAGAAACTCTTCTTTTGCCGCCGCAATGCTGCCCATAGTATCAATGCCGTATTTAGCAAGACGCTTCGCTGTTCCGCTCCCGATTCTCCAAAAATCCGTCAACGGCTTGTGCTGCCATAGTGTTTTCTGATACTGTTCCTCATCCAGATAACCAATAAAATTGTCCGCATGCTTTGCCGTAATGTCCAACGCGATTTTGGCAAGATATAAATTCGTTCCAATGCCGCAAGTTGCCCGGATTCCCGTTTCTCTGTAAACTTCCTGCAAAATCATTTTCGCCAGTGTTTCTGCATCCATACCATACAGCGATAAATAAGAGGTCACATCCATAAAAACCTCGTCAATGGAGTATACATGAATGTCATCTTTCGAAATATACCGAAGATAAACGCCGTAAATTTTAGCAGAATACTCTAAATAAAGCCCCATTCTGGGTTCTGCAATCTGATAGGAAATAGATTTCGGAATTTCAAAAACCCGACACCGGTTTTTAACACCTAAGGCTTTCATAGCCGGCGTTACTGCCAGACAAATGGTTTTCTCCGAACGCTCCGGGTCGGCAACAATGAGTTTTTCCTTCATCGGATCTAGCCCACGTTCAACACATTCCACAGAAGCATAAAAGGATTTTAAATCAATACAAAGATATACGCGCGTGTCTTTCACATTCTCTCCTTAAAAACCGTACAAATGTTCTGTTTTTATTATACTCCATTTTCACACAATTTGCAACAGGAAATTTCAGAATAATGAATGCCGTTCATCGTTATATTGGAACCGATACCAGTTCGCAAAATTTGACGCTTTATTTCTGCAGTAAAAGGCAAAAAAACAGCAGGGAAAATCAATGCTTTCCCTGCTACTGTAAACTGTCAAATTAAGTTAGTTATCAAAATAATTTCCATCTGAAGCCACCGGATGTATAGAACCAATCCAGCTCATCAAGCAAACAGCCACAATCCAACTAACATCTACCATCAAAATAGAATGGAGATTAAAAAAACCAAATTCTTCAAAAGTACGTAACGGAATAAATAAAAAATTATAGATGGTCTCGGTAAAACAAAAATATCCTAAAATACTCAGACAAAAACAAATCCCTGTTGGTAAAAACAATCCCAAAAACATATCTTTTTTCTCTGAAAAGTGAGATGCAAAACGATACGCATCCACTCCTATACAGACAAGGAATAACAACAGAATCAGCACATGAACAACTAACATACGATTCTCCTGAAAAAACCGTAAAAACAAAAATAAAAAAGAACAACAAACACTCATAATCAAAATCTTACAAGTTCTGATAAAAGACGATAATACAAAGCTCATGATTTCCTCCTTGTAACAACATGATATGCGTAAATTATACCGAAAAACAAAAATCCTGTCAAGTATGTAAAAAAGCCACTGATAAAATCAGTGGCTTTTCTTTGTTCCGGCGATGATCTATTTTCCCAGGCGGTCGCCC
>JBGUTC010000101.1:0-4334 GCA_045132895.1 Clostridia bacterium | reverse complement strand
TACAGTTTCTAAGTAGTCCAGTTCTTCACGGGTCAGTTCAATTTGTTTTGAAACTTCAATCGCAGCGATTTTTGCTTTGTTATATTTTTTATAATACCGCTGTGCGTTAGCGGACGGCGACAGCGTAGAGTCTAGTGGAATGACCACCATTGGAAGCGTTTCGTCAAAATAATTCTGTACACGGATGTTTTCCATGCCTTTTTCAATCTGATACATATTAGCGGTAATCAATTCGCCATATTCTTTCCAAAGCTCTTTTTGCTCGGTGTCAGTAAGTTCTGTTAATAAGCGCTCCAGTTTTTTGGCGGCACGCTCGATGTGATTGGAAACAATTTTTGCAAGGTCAGCACTCCGACGGGACATCCGCTCTTTTTTATCCCGCTCATAGTAGAACCGATTTACTAAATGCCCCATGGATTCTTCCGGATGCACGGTGGCAGAGTTACCATACTGCGTAATGGAGACGGCGGAAAATTCCATGAGTTTTCCCGTCTGACTGTCAGATAAGTAGCAGGGGCTGAATGCACCGGTATTGACAGCAGAGAACATCTGGTGCATGGCAGTGGCAACATCCAGCCGGCGGGCATAGGAAAAATCCTCGCAGAGGCCGTCTGTTTCGCCGGTTACGCGGAATGCCAGTTCTCTGGCAATCAGCGGGCTGATGCCCTGAAAACGGGCGAGAATAGCCTTATCCAAGCGTTCCGTTTCCGAAACATCTGCAAGTGCCTCTAAAAAGCCCTCCATACCGCAGGTCAGCGGGTCGATTTTATCCTGTGCCGGTGGCATTTCATAAGGCAAACCGGGCAGAATCTGGCGCTTGGAGCTGACGGAAAAGTCAATGCGCTTAATGCTGTCTGCAATGCGGCCGGATTCATCGACTAAGATAATATTGGAATGTCTGCCCATGACCTCAATCAGTAAGGTTTTTATCACTTTGTCACCTAATTCGTTCCGGGTTTCCAGATCAAAGAGCAGCATGCGCTCAAGACCCGGCTGCCGGACAGAAAGCAGATGAGCGGAGGTTAAGTGCTTTCTGAGAAGCATACAGAACATAGGCGCTACCATGGGGTTTTCTTTTGCTTTTTCTGTCAGAGCGATCCGGGGGATGGACGCGTTGGCAGAAAGAGTTACTTTAAAAGCTCCTTGTGGACTGTGAAACAAAAGGAGCAATTCATCGGATTCCGGCTGGTAGATTTTGTCCAGACGGGCACCGTTTAGTTTTTCGTTGAGTTCTTGTGCTAAAGCACGGACAACAAGTCCGTCAAATGCCATGTGATTCATCCTTTCCTGAGGGTGCGGTGGTTATGATGTCGATAATTTTCGGTGTTGGCGCAAGGCGTTTATCAAACAATCGTATCAGAAGAAAACTCAGAATGAGCGATAACAGGGAAACGGTTGTTGCGATGCTTGTATGTTCTGTCAGGGTAAAACTGACGGCATAGGCCAAAAAGAAAAGAAGAAGGGGAACGCCATATACCAGAAGTGCGCCCAACAGGATGGCAGAGTCTGCCGTCTCAATAGTGACAAGATCGCCGGGGTTTGCGCCGTAGGCATTATCGACCCAGGCCTGGTGTCCGCGGGTTTTACAACCACCGGCACAGGAGGCACAATGTTCGCCGCAGGCAGAAGGCCGGGGAACGGCGACTAAGGCAGTTTTGTCTTTTGTTTCTAAAACGGTTCCTTTTTGCTTCATGTTATGCTCCCTTTTTATAACTCATCAGCCAGTTGAATCAGTTTTTGCAGCCGTCGGTTAACACCGGATTTGCTGATGGGTTCCGTCAGCATGGAACCTAGTTCAGCAAGACTTGCTTCCGGATTTTCAAGACGAAGCTTGGCCAACTCTAAAAGGGGAGGCGTCAGATCGGCCGCTTTAATGGAATTCAGCAGTTTGTTAATTGCATGCATCTGCGTGGCTGCTGCGTTGGCGATTTTTGTCAGATTAGCCGTTTCGCAGTTTACCCGACGGTTAATCTGATTTTTCATGTCCTTTTCCACTTTAATGGCATAAAGCGTCAGCGCAGAGTCTGTCGCACCTAACGCGGTTAAAGCGTCGGCGATTTCTTCGCTGTCCTTTATGTAAATAACAAAATTAGACTTTCGCATAACGCTTCGGGCAGCAAGTTGTTCGTCTTCGAATAACTGCAATAATTCCCGGGCGAGATCGTGGTAATGGGTTTCAATTTCCAGGTGATAACTTTTTTCCGGAGCGTTGACAGAACCACCGCCTAAAAAAGCGCCTCTTAAGAAAGAACGGCGACAACAGGATTCACCGGTGATAAACGGATCAATGCAGAATTTTGCTCTGCCGTCGCGCCAGAGACCCAGGGTTTTCATAATATGCTCAAAACCCTGGCTTTGCCCAAGACGCAGACTGTAAATATAGCCTTTGTCTTTTTTGCGCCGTGCCATCCGGTGCGGAGAGACGGAAAACAGCAGGGCCAGAAGTTCCTGAACCCGCCGGATAACAGCCTCGTTTTCTGTCCGGAACCGTAAACCGCCACCGTCAGATTCTGACAAAAGCGTTCCGGACATGGCAAGCAGGCCGGAAAGTTCTGCCCGTTGACAGCAGGCAGATTCCGGAAATTCCTGGCATAATTCTTGCTTAACATCGCTTGAAAATGACATGGCGACTCCTTTTCTTTTTGTTTTTTTATTTTGCTTCGTACCAGCTGAAACCTCTTTGCATATCGGCGACCAGCGGCGCGCTGAGGGAGAATGCCCGTTCCATTTCTTCTTTTAAAATTTTTCCCGCAACTTCTTCCTCGCTGAGTGGTGCTTCTACAATGAGTTCGTCGTGTACCTGTAAAATCAGGCGGGCAACGAGACCTTCTTCTTTTAATCGTTTATAAACGCGCACCATTGCCAGTTTGATGATGTCAGCAGCGGTACCCTGAATCGGCGTGTTCAGTGCTGCGCGTTCACCAAAGGAACGAAGTTGAAAGTTACTGGAGGAAAGTTCAGGGAGCAACCGTCTGCGTCCCAGCATGGTGGTGACATAACCGTTCTGTTTTGCTTTTTCCACTACGGCTTTCATGTAGTCCCGGACTTTTGGGAATGAACCGAGGTATTCTTCAATGTGCGCTTTGGCTTCGCGCATGGAAATTTGTAAATCCTGAGCCAGAGAGAATTCACCCTTGCCGTAAATCAAACCAAAGTTGACGGCTTTTGCAGCCGTACGCATTTCAGGCGTTACACTGTCCTGGGGAACACCGAAAATTTTAGACGCCGTGCTGGCGTGGATATCCTTGCCGGAGGTAAAGGCATCAATCATGGTTTCGTCTCCGGCAATGTGCGCCAGAACGCGGAGTTCAATCTGAGAATAGTCCGCATCAAGGAGTACGTTGCCCGGTGCGGCGACAAACATTTTCCGCATCTCGCGCCCCAAGGCAGTTCGGATGGGAATGTTCTGCAGATTCGGCTCGGATGAACTGATGCGGCCGGTGACGGTTACGGTCTGATGGAACGTGGAATAGATTCGCCCGGTTTCGGGGTGAATCACGTCTTTTAAACCGTCAACATAAGTGGAATTTAATTTTGCCAGATGGCGGTATTCCAGAATTTTTTCGATAATGGGGTGACTACCGGCTAACTTTTCCAGTGCACTGGCGTTAGTGGAATAGCCTGTTTTTGTTTTCTTTCCGGACTTGAGCCCCAGTTTTTCAAAGAGAATGACACCTAACTGTTTGGGTGAATTGATGTTAAATTCTTCCCCGGCTAGTTCATAGATTTCCGCTGTTAATCGGGAAATCTGCGTCTCCAGCATGGTGCCGAATTCCAACAGCCGTTCTTTATCAACTAAAATGCCGGCTTCTTCCATGGAGGCCAGGACCTCAACCAGGGGCATTTCAACCGTATCAAACAGTTCCCGAGTTCCTTCGCGCTCCATTGCATCAGCCAGATAATGATGGAGGGGAAGCAGGGCGGCGGTTTCGTCATATTTAGCAGCGTGACTATCCTCCGGCGTTTCGTCAAAGGAAAGCTGCTGACCTGCCTGATCGCCCGCAAGGTTTAAGCTCAGCATATCGAAACAGAGTTCTGAAAGAGAGTAATCCCGTCTGGCAGGGTCTGTCAAATAAGCAGCAATAGCCGTATCAAACAGATTACCGGAAAGGGAAATGTCCAGTTTATGAAGAAATCCATATTGTTCTTTCGCATCATGTGTTATCTTTTGCTTATCCGCGCTTTCAAAAAAAGCTTTGAAAACAGGAAGAAATTCTCCGGAAAGGGGAGCGGACATAACGGCTTTTCCGTCCTTTGTTCCGTAGACCTGACCGGACTTTGTATCAATCAGATAGAAGAGTGTATCCGTTTCTAAAAATGTTGCCAGCGCGTCG
>JBGUTC010000100.1:0-5600 GCA_045132895.1 Clostridia bacterium | reverse complement strand
TGATGGGGTTATAACCTGTGGCAACGACGATAGCACCGTATTTTTCTTTGATAAATTCATCTTTCTGCGTGTAATCAATCGCACCGGCGGTACAAACTTTGGAGCAGACACCGCACTTGCCGGTTTTCAGCATGGTACAGTAGTCAGGGTCAATGGTCGCAACCTTGGGAACAGCCTGTGCAAAAGGAATATACACCGCGCGACGGGTATCCATGCCCAGATTGAATTCGTTAGGAACTTTCTTCTGAGGACATTTTTCCGTACACAGACCGCAACCGGTACAAAGGTCTTCCTTAACATAGCGTGCGTTCTTTTTAATGGTGACTTCAAAATTTCCCACGAAGCCGCCAACTTCGGTTACCTCGCTATAGGAGAAAATTCTGATTTTCTCATGCTGCGCAACGTCCACCATTTTCGGGGTCAGAATACAAGCAGCACAGTCCAAAGTCGGGAAGGTTTTGTCAAGCTGTGCCATCTTACCACCAATGGTGGGGTTCTTTTCAACAATGTCAACTTCGAAACCGGCATCAGCGATATCAAGAGCCGTCTGGATACCGGCAATACCACCACCGATAACCAGCGCGCGCTTGGTAACCGGGCTTTCGCCGGGAGTCAGAGGCGCATTCAGGTTCACTTTAGCGATAGCAGCTTTTCCCAGGATGATGGCCTTTTCGGTTCCGATTTCCATTTCTTTATGCACCCAGGAGCACTGCTCACGGATGTTGGCAATTTCAACCATATAGGGGTTTAATCCGGCGCCTTCAGCAGTTTTTCTGAAGGTCTGCTCATGCATTCTGGGAGAGCAGGAACAGATTACGATGCCGGTTAAGTTGTGCTCACGGATGGCTTCTTTGATCATGTCCTGACCGGCCTGAGAGCACATGTATTGATAGTTTGTGGAGAAGACAACGCCGGGCTCAGACTTTAAAGCCTCTGCCACAGCTACAACATCAACCGTGCCGGCAATGTTGCTTCCGCACCAACAAACAAATACACCGATTCTTTGCATTTTTGTCCTCTCCTTTCTTATTTGCTGTATTTACGCATTGCGCTGACAATAGCCTGTTGGGGCATCTCGTCATCTAAAATTTCGGGGATCTGGTTCACAGTCATGTGATTATTGCCTTTCTGGCGAACCGCTGCCAGTCGAACTGCTTCAACCAGCTTTGCCGGTTCAACATTTCGGGGACAACGCTCGATACAAGCAAAGCAGGAAAGGCATTGGTATAAGGAGTTAGAGTTCAGAAGCGGCTCGATGTCGCCAGACTCTACCATATACACAAACTGATGAGGATGATATTCCATTTCCTCATAGGAAGGGCATGTGCCGGAGCACTTGCCGCAGCGCATGCAGGCTTTGGGATTCACGCCGCTGATGCGCAGAATTTCATCACGGAGAAGAGCAGTTTTTTTATTCATCCTACTTGTCCTCCTTTACGCCGAGAGCCTCTGCTAAAAGCTCGGTAATATAAACCACCGGAATGGTGTTATCATGTTTTTCTAAGTTGTACTTACATAATGGGCAAGCTGTTACAATCATGTCAGCGCCCATAGCCTTGGCACTGGCAATAACACTCTGGCTCTTTTTCTGGGCAGATGCCGGATTTTCCAGAGCAACATAACCGCCGCAGCATTCGTTGCGGTAAGGATATACCACAGCTTCAGCGCCGATCGCACGGATTAAATCCTCCATAATGGTGGGATTTTCCGGATCATCCATCTGCATAACATTGCCGGGACGGAGCAGTAAGCAACCGTAGTAAGCGGCTATCTTTTTGCCCTCTAAAGGATTAACGGTTTTCTCTTTGATTTTGTCAAAGCCAATGGTGTCTTTTAACAATTCCAGATAATGAACCACTTCGGTTTCACCGGCATAAGGCGTTTCGAATTTCGCGTAGTTATTGGCGCGGAATGCAAAATCCTCGTCGGTTTTAATCTGGTGGTTAGTCTGTTTGATGACGTTATGGCAAGCAGAGCATACCGTGACCAGTTTCTGTTCTTTTGAGCGGGCATTCTCTAAGGCGCGGATAGAAGAAAGTTTTGTTGCAATTTCATCTTTAGACGTTGTGAAAACGCCACCGCAGCACTGCCAGTCCTCAATTTCTTCCAAAGTTACATCTAAAGCTTCTGCGCACTTCCGTGCATACAGATCCAACAGCTTTGCCTTCGTTTTTAAGGTGCAGCCGGGATAGTAACTCACTTTCATACGAGTCCCCTCCGTTTCACTTAAACCATCTGTTCGGGATGGAATACTTCATCGAATTTTTCTTCTGTTAAAAAGCCTAAAGCAACGCAGGCTTCTTTTAATGAAATATTTTCCTTAAAGGCTTTCTTTGCAGTTTTTGCTGCGTTTTCATAGCCAATGTAAGGATTCAGCGCGGTAACCAACATCAGAGAATTATGCAGATTATCTCTCATTTTCTCTCTGTTTGCCGTAATACCTACAGCGCAGTTTTTATTAAAGGATAAAATGGCTTCTGCCAGAAGTCTGGCTGATTGCAGGAAATTATACATGCAAACCGGCATGAAGACGTTCAGCTCAAAGTTACCCTGAGAAGCAGCCATGCTGACCGCAACATCATTACCCATAACCTGAACAGCTACCATGGTCACGGCTTCACACTGTGTGGGGTTTACTTTGCCGGGCATGATAGAAGAGCCGGGTTCATTTTCCGGAATCCGGATTTCACCTAGACCCACTCTGGGGCCGCTTGCAAGCCAACGAACATCATTAGCGATTTTCATCATATCACAGGCCAGAGCTTTAATTGCACCGTGTGCAAAAACCAGTTCATCTTTTGAAGTTAAAGCGTGGAACTTATTACCGGCTGTTTTAAAAGACTTACCGGTAATGGCACTGACTTTTTCAGCGACTAAGGAGTCGAAGCCCTTGGGGGCGTTAAGGCCGGTACCAACAGCGGTTCCGCCCAAAGCTAATTCCCGCAGGGGATCGAGAGACAGTTTAAGCAGTTCAACATCACGCTCAAGGCTTGAACGCCAACCGCTGATTTCCTGGCTGAATTTAATGGGTGTAGCGTCCTGCAGATGGGTACGACCGCTTTTTACAACGTCGTCGTTTTCTTTCTCCAGACGCTTAAAGGTTTCAATTAAAACTTCTGCCGCGGGAATCAGTTTATCTTCCAGCATTAAAATAGCGGAGATATGCATCGCCGTCGGGAACGTATCGTTAGAGGACTGACTCATGTTCACATCGTCGTTGGGATGGAGCAGGGTTTTACCTGCTATCTGGTTGCCGCGGTTTGCAATCACTTCGTTGGTGTTCATGTTAGACTGCGTACCGGAACCGGTCTGCCAGACAACTAACGGAAAATGGTCATTCAAAGAGCCTGCTATGACTTCATCGCAGGCCTTTTCAATAGCGTTTAATTTTTCGGCTGTCATTTTTTCCGGTTTAAGCTGGCTGTTTGCTTGTGCAGCTGCTTTTTTCAAGATTCCAAAGGCATGAACAATTTCAGCAGGCATGGTTTCAATACCAACGCCAATCTCAAAGTTTTCGTGGCTTCTCTGAGTCTGAGCGGCCCAAAGACGGTCAGCGGGAACTTTGATTTCGCCCATGGAGTCATGTTCAATGCGAAATTCCATTTTTTATCCCCTTTTCTCTATGATAATTAAAATGTAAGCTGATTAATAATATTCTTCAGGCAGTCAGCACTGTTGTGCAGCGCCTTGAGTTCGTCATCAGTCAAAGGCAACAGCATTTTGCCGGTGATACCGGTCTTGCCCACGATGTTTAACAAGCTGAGGCAGACATCTTCAATGCCGTATTCGCCATGGAGCATGGTAGAAACGGTCATGGTGGTGTCAATACCGTTTAACAGACACTGACAAACGTGGCAGACAGAAATAGAAACAGCGTAATACGTTGCACCCTTTCTTTCAATAACTCTTGCGCCGGATTTGCGGACATATTCTTCAATTTCCTCAAAATCCAGTTCAGGCCGTTCCAGACAGGATGTCAGGTTGTTTGACTGCATGATGTTATTAGGGCCTTCCTTAATAGGAATGTTTGAAATATTGGCGATAGACCAGGGCACGAAAGAAGAATCTCCGTGTTCACCCATAACGTATGCATGAACGTTCTGCTGATTGATGGAGTAGTGTTCGGCCAGACGGGCACGCAGACGGGAGGTATCCAAAATGGTACCGGAGCCGATGATCTGACGTTCGGGTAAGCCGGACAGCTTGCAGAATGTATAAGTCAGGATGTCAACCGGATTGCTGACTAAGAGATAAATCGCGTTGGGAGCATACCGGGTGATTTCAGGAATGATTTTCTTTGTGATGTTGACATTGGTCTGTGCCAGATCGAGACGGCTTTGTCCCGGTTTTCTGGCAACGCCGGAGGCTAAAATGACAATGTCGGAACCTGCAGCGTCAGCATAAGTTCCCGGATATACAGACGTAGGATGGCAGAAAGGAGTTCCCTGGCGAATGTCTAAAGCTTCACCCATGGCTTTCTGCATGTTGATGTCAATCATAATAATTTCGGAAGCAATGCCCATAACGGTTAAAGTATAAGCAATTGTAGAACCTACGCTTCCAGAGCCGATAATTGTTATTTTATTCATTTTTTTGCCCTTTCTGATTTGTTTTTAAAATTTGATTTATTTGAATAAGTTACGGTTACGTTCCTTAATTACATTTATTTTCAACCGGGAAAACCGTGAGAACTTAGGCAGTCAAACAGATCATTAAAAAAGTTTGTTAAATTTCTAGCAATCTACCCTCCATTATACCATACTATCAAGAAGTTTACAAGAGAAATTTGCTAAAAAACTGTACTTTTTTTTATTTTTTTCGCTTTTTTTTCTTAAAAATATGCAACCTCTCCCAAAACCTCTTAAATGTGGAAGAAACTGGGATTTGAAAGCATGTATTCATGGCTGTCTAACCTAATAAGTAAGCACCCGTTCCACATCTTTGTGCAAAACAGGTGCTTATGTTTGAATCAAGGGTCACGACTCTGTTTTACACAGGTCATTATAAATCTCACGGATGTTTTCGTAAATCATTTCCGGCTTAACGTCATAGATCTCCAGATCTTTCATGGTTCCCTCGCCGCTTAAGACAAAGATTGTGCTGATTCCGGCGTTTTCGCCGCAAGCAATATCTGTATACAGTCTGTCGCCGATTAAAACGGCTTCTTCGGCAGAAAAACCGCTTTTCTCAATGGCGAGACGCGCCATCTCCGGCTGGGGCTTTCCAATGAACTGTGGACGGCGGTTGGTAGCGCGGAAGAGCATTTCAGCAACGGAGCCACAGTCGGGCACATAGCCGTACCAAGTGGGGCAGACCCAGTCAGGATTGGTAGCAATATAATCAACGCCGCGCCCTAAGAGGATGCAGGCATCTTCTAACTTCTGAAAAGCCAGTTCCGTATCAAAACCCATACAGAGACAGTCAATGTCGTCCTCTAAATGATCGGTAATCGGAAAACCGGCAGCGGAAAGTTGTTCTTTAAAAGAAGTCGTTCCGAACGCATAGATTTTTTTGTAGTTCTTCTGTTTTAAATAAAGAACGGTTGCATTGGTTGAAGTGAAAAAGTCCTTTTCTTCAGACTCAATCCCCACGCATCTGAG
>JBGUTC010000099.1:0-10580 GCA_045132895.1 Clostridia bacterium | reverse complement strand
CCAGCACCTGATCAACAGCTTAAAGATCGCTAAGGCTCTGGAAGAAAAAGCAGCTAAGTTTGATTATGATTTCCAGGCAAAATGTGTTGCTGAACGCGACTATGAGAAGTTGGAAATGTACGTAATGGAACTCTTGATGGGCCTCTAAAAAAGCGCAGACCGCAAAAGAAAGCTTTTGCTATGAACAAACTTCACCGCTCGGCGTACCCGTTGTACGCCGTCGGGCTTCAGTTTGTCCATTCTGCATCTTTTTCCCGGTCCCATCGGGTCTCTGAAAAAGCGCAGATCGCAAAAAAAGCTTTTGCTATGAACAAACTTCACCACTCGGCGTACCCGTTGTACGCCGTCGGGCTTCAGTTTGTCCATTCTGCATCTTTTTTCCCGGTCCCATCGGGCCTCTAAAAAAGCGCAGATCGCAAAAGAAAGCTTTTGCTTAGCCCATGAGGTTATAAGATTTAATAAAAAAAGAACTGTGAATTTTCACAGTTCTTTTTTAATGCAATTTATAACAGTGAATCCACCAGATTCAGTGCATTTTCAATCTCCGGAGAGGCGTCTGTTTTTGCGGCGTATTCAATGCCGTAGAAGCCATGATATCCTGCTTGCTTTAAGATGTCAAGGGATTCTTTAACAGGAACAGTGCCGCTTCCGATGGGCACCTCATTCATGAATTTGCCGGTTAAAGTTTTCAGCCCTTCGCCGGTTTCATTGGTCTCTGTTAAGGTGATATCCTTAATATGCGCATGAACGCAACGATCGCCATAGGCTTTCAAAAAGTCCAACGGCGTGTCACCGGATTGATAAATGTTTGCAAAGTCAGCCACAACGCCGATTTCTCTGTCGATAGCGTTTAAGAGTCTGCCAAAACCTTTGACGCCGTTAAAGAGATAGCCCTGTTCCTCGTAAATTGCCTTGACGCCCAGACTTTCAGCATAGTCATACACCTGACGGACGGAGTTGATACCGGTTTCGAAAAAAGCCTCCGTGTAGGGGAGGATGTTGTCAGGGTTTTGAAAATCGTTACAAATGGTGTGGTGTAAATAGGGGGAACCTAAAATGGCTGCTACGTCGGCAAAGTTTTTGAGGCGTTGAACCATTTCGGAAGCATCTTTTCCGACAACATTGATATAAACAGAAAAACAAGGGAAGCAGACTCCGTTTTGGTCGGCGTATTCCTTGATTTTTTTTGCTTCGTTTACATCCGGCATCTCAAAATCCAGACAGTTAAAGCCTTCAACAGCAGATAATCCGTACTTTTTCGCCACGTCAATCATATCATAGTAGGATTTTATATATGGGAAAGGTGGCATATAAAAACATATTTTTTGATTCATAAACCCATCTCCAATAAAGGGAAGCCCCCCATTATTTATTCACTTTAATCTTATCTTAAATGATGGTATGAGGCAATGCAAAATTGTGTATAAAAAGTTCAATTTTGTAATTATAAATATTTTTTTGTAGCATTTTGTGCCTGTCGTTCCGGCTGGTTGAAAGGTGGTCGAAACGTGTCGTTTTTTATTGTCGGAAATAGCATAGTAAAGCGGGTTTTGTGGTGATAAAAAAATTGCATAAACCGTTGTAAAAACATTGACAAACGCCAGTAAACATGATAAACTATATGATATATATGGTATAATAATATAATAGCGTGGGTACGTCTATAAAAATAAGATTCGATCATTCGGAAAAAAAGAAAAAATATTTCGGGTCCGCTATGGTTTAGAATTTTTTTTTGAGGACGCATGTAATGCTTGTTACAAGACGAAATAATTGACAGGTTTTTGGCGAAAGGACTGGGCAAGATGGGTGGCAATGAAATTACTAACAAGAGGGCGGCGATTATTGAAGCAACATGGAACTATCTTCTGAGAACCGGTCTTTCTAAGGCGTCAATCGGAGACTTATGCAAAGAAACAAAACTTGCTCAGAGCAGTTTGTACTACTGGTTTACCAATAAGGATGACATCTGGATCAGCGCTGGGAAATATGGTTTGGCCAAAGTGGTTGACTCCCTGTTCCAGTTCACCTTTGACAACGTTACAGATGCGCGGCAGTATTTTGATACACTTCTTGATGAAGTTGAAAAGTATAAGGACGAGTTGCGTCTTGCTATTCACATCACAACCAGCATGCAGTTTGGTGAGCGCATGCGTGACAAGTCCAGAGAGTTTAAAGCTTTTTACGAGTTGTATGCAGAAAAGATCATGAGCGTAATCGGTTGTACATACCGCCAGGCAGAGATTTTTATTTACTCAATTGTTCTTGTGGTAGAAGATTATGCAATATGGGATGACGGTGAAACTTCCCGGCTATTGTTGGAGAGTCTGTATGAAAGAATTGTTTCGCAAGTTGACTTGGGGCAGACGGTGAATCAGAACGATAAAGAGTCAGAAGAGAATTGAAAAAAGTGTGATTTAATACACGGTAACAGAACAAAATTGGAGGGAATAAAACATGATGAGTAGAGTATTGAAAAAAATGGGTGCATTCATTCTTGTTGCGATGTTTGTTATCAGTCTGCAGACTGTTCTCCCTGTTTTTGCAGCAGGGGAGAACATTGAGGTTATTCTGACCGATGTAACGCAGGATGATCAGTCAACGCTTATGGGAGAAGCAAAAATCAAGGTCAGTGTTAAAGGTGCTGTCGGTAAGGTGACGGCAGCGCAGATTGCACTTACATTTGACGGTAAGCTGAAGTACAAGTCCATTGATTTTTTACAGGGAGAGAATAATCCGCCGAGATGCGTATTTATTCCGCCTAATGCAGCTTTGGCAAACGCGACGGGCAAGATGCTTCCCAGTATTGTGACGAACAATGAAGGTGCCCTGACTTTTGGTGACGGCGTAACCGATTTGTTTGTGGTTACTTTTGCAGGCAAGGCTGATGATAGCGTTACACTGAAACTGAATACGGAAAGCACCAGCGGTAGTTATGTTCATGTTGATGGTGTCTATGTTGAGGCAAAGGACGATGTCCAGGTGTCAAAGACAGCAAAAGCCAGCAGTGTGAAAAATGAAGGCGTTGAAGCTGTTGTCAGACTGACGATGGATAAGGTTGATAATTTCCAGGTTTCTACGGGAAGCGGTTACGCTGACAGCAAAATTAGCCTGACAATTACCAACGAACAGACCGGATCAACCATCAGCACAGTTTTAAATACTGTTTCCGATTTAAAAGGCGGCCACTATGATTCCAGTGTGTCAATTCCGACATTTGTTGTGAAGAATACGGTTGTTGCCGGTGCAACGTATACGGTTGAACTGAAGGGTAACGGTTACATAACTTATAAAAAAACCGGCGTTACCTTTGACAGTGAACTCAAACTGACAAATGCAGACTTTGTTCCCGGTGACGTTAACATGGATGGTACAGTAGATGCTGCAGACAAAGAGGCATTTGAGCAAATTAAAAACGGTGAATATGATGACTGTGCGGACTTTAACCGCAGCGGCAGAGTAGACGAAGGCGACAATATCTTTGGTGATCTGGAAGCAGCAGCTAAAACCGTTCCCGCTAAAATGTCTGCTCCCGGTGTTTCCGGTGGCGACAATAAAATTACGGTAACCTGGACGGCTCCGGAAAATGGCGGTTCTCCCATTACGGGTTACACCATCCAGTATGGCGTTAACCGTTCTGATCTGAATAAAACGATAGAAATTGATGGCGCAACTGGCACAAGTAAAGAAATTACAGGTCTTGTCGCAGACACAATTTATTATGTTCAGATTGCGGCAAAGAACGAAATTGGCACAGGTGAATTTTCTACTGTGGCAAATGGCAAAACCAATGCTTCTTCTGATGATGAAGGCGGTTCCGGTGGTGGCGCCGGTGGCGGCCTTGGTGGAGGCGGAGGCGCCGGCGGTGGTGCTGGTGGCGGTGCCGGTGGTGGACTGGGTGGCGGTTCTGCGGCTGTAACAACGCCTGTTAACCCCAACGAACCCTTTACTGATTTAGGCAATTATGCCTGGGCAAAAGAGTCCATTTATTCCCTTAAGAATAAAGGAATTATCAGCGGTATCAGTGCAACAGAGTTTGCTCCTGCCAACAACATTAAGCGTGGCGATTTCATTTTGATTCTGACCAGAATGTTGTCCATCACCGATGACTTTACAGAGAATTTTGCTGATGTCCCTGCTTCAAGTTATTACTACAATGCTATTGGCAGCGCCAAGGCTGCAGGTGTAGCGCAGGGTAGCGGCGAGAACTTCATGCCGGAGAACACCATTACGAGACAGGATTTAATCACGCTGGCATACCGTGCATTCCTGGCAAAAGGTTATATCAGCGAAACAGATGATTTCTCAGTTCTGGATGCATTTGCTGACCAGGGAAGTATTGCTGGTTATGCAACAGCTCCGATGGCTTCTATGGTGAAAGCCGGTATCATTCAGGGCTCTGACGGCATGGTCAACCCCTTGGGTAATGCCACTCGTGCAGAAGTTGCTGTCATGTGTGCAAGATTGGTTGCCTTGATGAACTAGGAACTATAGAAATTCAGCGCTAATCTTTCTTTGGATAACGTAAAAGGATATGCGAGGAGAGAAAGATGCGAAGCGTGATGATAGCTCTCTTTGTACGAGGGAGCCGAAAGAGACGGGAAGTTTTTCTTCCCTCTCTTTCAAAGCACATAATGAGAAAAGGGGCAATTGATTCCTATATTATGTGCTTTGAAAGAGGATTGTCAATCTTCGAACATGTGCAAAAAAGCGGATAAATAATCGAGGAAGGAGGAAGTCTTTACAAATATGTCCGCGCACAAACAAAAGAACTTATTAAATTAGTCAGAAAAAGAAAGAAGGACGAAATCAATCATGAAAAAGATTTTAGCTTTGGTTCTCAGCATGGCGATGATGCTGAGCACAATCAGTTTCACGGTTTCTGCTGACGAAATCAGCAAATGGGATGGTCAGTCCTATAGCCTTGAATGGTTAAAAGACGGTGATCCTGAAAAAACAGAAGGCGATGAATACTATCTGAATTCAGCAGAAGATCTGGCAGGTCTTGCATACTATGTGAATAACTATGCCAGCACAAATAATATCTTTACAGGTGACAAGGTATATCTCACCGTAGATGTTGACCTTGCAGGTTATGACTGGACACCCATCGGTCCGGGAGAACCCAGAGAAAAGAACAGATTCTACGGTTCTTTCTATGGTCAGGGACATACCATTTATAACTTGAATGTACCGGCTAACTATTTTTACGCTGGTTTATTCGGTAAGGTTCCGACCTGGTCCTATACACAGGTATTTGACGGAATCACCATTTGCAATGCAACTGTAGCGTCAAAAGATGCTGCTGATGATACCGTTCAAAAAAATAAGGAAGGCGCAGGTGCCCTCATTGGCGGCGCTACCGGCGCAACTGTTACAAACTGTCATGTTACCGGTACCATCGGCATTTCCGGCGAAAGCAAAGTCGGCGGTTTGGTTGGTGACTCTTATGCAAAGATTTCGAACTGCTCTGTCAAAGCAACAGGAACAATCACAGCAACAGGCGAAGCTGCAGGCGGTCTGGTTGGTCAGCAGATTACAACCAGTGGTCAGGCAGCAAGTGTAGAAAATTGCTCTGTTATCGGTGACGGCGGCCTTAGCATTAACAGTAAACTGTCTTCCGTCGGTGGCGCAATTGGTAACGTAGCATTAGAAACTGTTACCGAAACAACAATCGACGGCGTTACGGTTATGAATGTTTCTGTAAACGCAGAAGCTGCAGGTGAACTCGGTGGCGTTGCATCTGTTGCAAGCGGTTACCCCGCAACAAACTCTGTTGTAGCAAATGTATCTACGACCTTAGGCAACGAAAATGTGGCTGCAGAGGACAGCAAAAGCGTTGGCGCAGTTGTTGCAGAATTAGATGGAATCTATTACGCTACCCTGAAAGAGGCGTTAGCTGCAGCGGATGACGGTGACACGGTTACGCTTCTTGACGATGTAACTGTAGCTGCAGGCGAAACGATTGTACTTGATAATGTTACGCTCACATCTGTAGATGGCATTACAGTCACCAATAACGGCCTCATCCAGGTAAAAGGCGAGAGTTCGCTTACGATTCCTACCGTTACAGGTGAAACCATTGATTTTATGGATGGCGCAATCATCAAAGATTCTTCGATTGGTGGAAGCGTTTTTGTTGCGGGTAATGTTACCTTCCGTGGCAGCAATACCTTTGCGATGATATACGATTTCGGTACACTGACCGCTTATTATGGCACAACGGCTAATATGGAATGGACGGTTGAAGCAGGTGGCTCTGTAACCCTGACTAACACAGCACGTTACGGCCTGGGTTATGGTGACAATGTGACCATTAACGGCAACCTGACTGATGCTCTGACAGCTCGTGCTACATTAACAGCTGATGATGCGTCCCTGTTTATGCATGGCTTAGTGGGACAGGAAAGCTCTGGTTGGAACTGCAGCAGCTCCTTTACGGCTAATGATGCATATATCATCATCGGCAGCAATAACTCTTTTGGTAACAAGCCCGGCAATTATGGCGGTACCTATACCTTTAACATCAATAATTCTGTAGTTGATGCGTCCAGAATCACTTTCTATGAAGCTCTTTCGACTACAGAGTTTAACATTACAGACAGTGATGTTAAAATGGGCACATTCATGACAAGAGATGCTGACTCTGTGTTCACGCTCACAAATTCCAAGGTTGTTTCTACAACTGTTACCAACGGAAACGATGAGGGTAACTATCAGGCAGGCACTCTGAACCTGGTAAACTCCGAGTTGACTTACAGTGCACCGGTAACAAACACCGGCACGATTACGTTGGATCTTAACAGTAAATTGACAGCACCCTCTATTTCCGGCGCAGGTGATATCAACATTGATGCCTCTTCATACACCGGTTACGGAGAACTGAAACTCAGTGATTTAATCGTTGCTGATTTAACTGGCTTTACCGGTGAAGTGAAGCTCGTCAACAGCGATCTTATCAGCGGCGGAATCGACGGAAACGGAAACTTTACATATGAAGCGGCTCCCGTTGGCGGTCCGATTGTTGGTTATACATCATCTGATCGCATTTGGGGCGATACTCGTGCAAATGCAAAGAATAGCCTTGTTGTTAAGATTTATTCCGATGAAACCTTCATGGGAGAAACTTCTTTAAAGCCGTCTACCGGTTATATTGACGGTGACGTAGAAGTTACATGGAATATTAACCTGAACCCCGCAGCCAGCACCACGACAAGTTGGGAAATGTCATGGGCAGTGGCACCTTCCAATACCTGCCAGCCGACGCGTGTTGAACTGGTTGTTGACGGTAAAGTTGTCAGCGAAGGCGCAATTCAGTTAAACGGCCCTGACAATCTGGATAAAATTTATGCAGCAATTGCTGGTGCAGATGGAAAATTCCTGAGTTATGAAACTTCCCTGGAAAGTGCATTTAATAAGGTTAAAGATGGTGAAACAATTTACCTGCTTCGTGATGTTGAATTAAGCAATTCGATTTCTTTCACAAAGGATATGGCAATCACCTTAGACGGTAATGGTCATACTGTAAAACCTGCCAAGAATGCAAAAGAAGGAAACAGTGCATTCAATTTTGGCCAGGGTAATGACGGAACAAGAGCAACCCGCAAGTACGACATTAAGAATGTCGTATTCACCGGATGGGAAACTGATCATGTTGTTCGTCTGCAGGGTACAACCTCTAACATCACAAATTGTACCTTTAAAAACAACAACCAGCCTGATGGCCTCGGTCTTTTGACCATCACTTTTGCCGATGTTACGGTGGATGGCTGTGTATTTGAAAACAATACTTGTGTTAAAGCAATTGACGTTAACAGTTGGGGCGATCATTCCGCTTCAAGCTCTGTTATTAAAAATTGTGTATTTAATAACAATACCGTAAGCGGTCCCGGCGTGATTTACTATAACGACGGTGCAGGTCTTACAGTGAAGGATAGCGAATTTGTTTCCAACACTGTGAACACAACCGATAATGCTGCAACGCTTTACATGGGCTTCAATAGCGGTATCAACGTGACCGGTAACCTGTTTAAGGATAACACAGTAACAACATCAGGTAGCAGCATGCGTATTGGTGGTGCTATTTTTGCAGGTTTCTCCGGTGCAGGTACGATTACAGGCAACGCCTTTGACGGCAATGTCGCAACCGGCAACGGTGTAAGCATGCCTTCCGGCGTTGCATACAGCGCACATTATGGTGCAGGTAATCTTGATGGTAACTACTGGGGTGGCGGAGAACCTGTTCTTGGTGTGGATTTTACACACGAATATCCCACAACTAATGACCTCACAGTTGAAGAATACTATGCTGAATATTCTTTAGATGCCAATGGCAATCTGGTTCTTTCTGATCCGAAGCCTATTGTTTCCAAGGTTGTAGCTGTTCAGTATGTTGAAAATGCTACGGAAAGTAACCCGGATACAGGTCTTAAGGTATATGATATCGTAATCGTAGCAAAAGACGAACACCTGATTAACAGATTGAATACCGCTGACCTGACCTTTGCGCTGAACTCAGATAAGGTTGCTTATGAAATCGTTCCGGCTGAGGATATCACCCTCACACACAACACAGATTATCCCAACCGTTATATGTTTAACTTTGACGGTAAAAACAATGTAGCTGATACAGATGTTGCAATCACAATCGGTCGTGTTCGTTTCACCGGTTATGATGCATTTGTATTCAATGTTGCAGATGCAACGACCAATCTGGTAACCGCAACCACGGTTGATGATAACATTGTTACGTACTACAGTGCTGACGGTCTTGCAGTGAATACTGATATTGACGGCGATGGCGATTATCTCGGTGTAATTGACACGGTCATTCCGGTTCCCACCAGAACACTGAAGATCACCATCGATTTCCCGAATGCTGTTGTAGACAATGCAGCAAGCTATCAGGATATGAAGGTTGAAATCACCGGCAACATTGACGGTGTGAACAAGACTGTTACCTATCCTCTGGGTGGTAACATGGTTGGCGGCTCTTACGTTGTAACAGAAGATAAGCTGGTTCTTGACAATGCTTACACCGTAACCGTTTCCGGTGCAGGTTACAGAACCGCACGCTACACTGTTACCATGACAGATGATAAGGAACTTAAGTTCTGGAACAACGTAATGGATGAAGAACAGGTAGTAGAAATCGGCAAGGATACAAGTGCTGTAAAGGTAACATACCTTGCAGGTGATATCGTAAAAGACAACAAGATCAACATCTATGACCTGTCTGCTGTTGTTTCTTACTTCGGTACAGAAGAACTGGCAGCTAAATATCCGCAGTATGCAAAATACGACCTGAACCGTGACAACGTGATCGATTCTAAGGACGTAGCAT
Source organism: Clostridia bacterium (assembly GCA_045132895.1). Lineage (GTDB taxonomy): Bacteria > Bacillota > Clostridia > UBA1381 > UBA9506 > UMGS755. Next base: position 1,237 of record JBGUTC010000099.1, on the reverse strand, counting down.
ACGTGCTGGTTTCCTGGGGTAAATAATAACCCTGAGAATCAGGTCTCCCTTAGCATGAGGGAGCCGAAAGAGACGGGAAGTTTTTCTTCCCTCTCTTTCAAAGCACATAATGAGAAAAGGGGCAATTGATTCCTATATTATGTGCTTTGAAAGAGGTAAGTAAATTCCTCCGTGAAAACAAGGCAAAGGGGTTTGTTGTATATGAAGCGTCAAAAATTTATTTCACTGTTGTTAAGTTTGGTCATGTTAAGTGGGTTTATCCCTCTGCATGGATCGGCCGTTGAAAATGAAAAAGCCATGAGAACGGTTTATCTGCATGCGCAGGGGGAAAAGCCGGAGCAAACGGTTAATAGCAGTATCGTATATATGGGGGAGGATGCAGAGATTTACTTTGCAGTCGACAACCCGAATAAAGGCGATTATGACAAGACAACAGGAACACATAAGGAACCGCAATATGATATGAATGGTTATACTTTGCGGATCTGTTTTGACGCGGAATATTTCGATTTTAAAGAGGGTAGCGACAATAGCGCGCCGATTGACTATGACATTCCGGACGAGAATGTTGACACATCTTTAAAGGACGATGAAGATCTTGGTGAGGACACCGGTGTTGATGTTCCTCAGGGAATTGGTTATTTCGTCTATAAGCATGGCAGTGGCACCTATGCGTTGGGAAGTAAAACATACAAGACGGCATATATTACAGTTTTCTATAGCGGTGGCTATGTTCCCCAGAAAGAAGATTCTCAGCTTTGGTATAATCTTGCAAGACTCTCTTTGACGCCGAAAAAACCCGGTAGTACAGATGTGTTTATTGATATTGACAGTGGTGTTGAAGGATATGCGCTTGAGTTGTTTGCAAAGAACCAGTCCGACAATCTTTCAGAGCAGACATTTAGTTTTAACGCCATTAATGGCGGTTACCACCACATTCTGATTAAGGACAAATCCAAACCGACGCCGCCGATTGCAACACCGACATCAGGCAGTTATGTTGAAAAAGTTGTCGTAGAATTGACGCAGGAAGATAATCTTCCGATTTTCTATACCGTTGATGGTTATGAACCGGCGGCAAGTTCTTCCAGAATTCCTTACACAGGCCCCATTGAAATCACGGTGGATACGGAAATTAAAGCTTGTGCTTACCGTGCTACAGACGGAAAATATTCCAGCAGCGTAAGCTATGACTATAAAATTCTTCCGGACAGACCCTATCTGTTTGACCAGTCTG
>JBGUTC010000098.1:0-27667 GCA_045132895.1 Clostridia bacterium | reverse complement strand
CTAAAAAGAAAGGATTGTTTGATTCATGTGGATTTTGGTTCGCGTTTTAGGGATTGCCGGTCTGATTACCAGCGTTATCCCCTTTCAGTTTAAACGACATAAGCACATTGTTTTATGCAAAATGCTCTCAACGATTTTCTTTGCATCTCAGTACTTCGCCCTGGGGGCATACACCGCAGCCTGGATGGATTTAGTTTCCTCCCTTCGGAACTACCTGTTTTACTGGTTCGTTGACAGAAAGAAATCAACCCTGCCGGTTATGATTGGTTTTTGCCTCTTGCTCTGCACGATTACGGCAACCACCTGGGCAGGTCCTCTCAGCCTGATTCCGTTACTGGCAAAAGTGATTTCAACGGTTTCCTACGGCATGAAGGATGAACGGCTTCTCCGGTTTATTACCCTGCCGTCCTGTATTCTCTGGGTCATTTATAACTGCACCGTTGGTGGCTACGAAGCAGCACTGGGTGACATGCTCACCTTCGCATCCATTATCATCGCCATTTATAAATTTGATATTAAAAAAACAAAAGAAGAAACCATTGTTTCCTGACCTGATTTTTAAAGGGCTGCAGCATTTTGCTGCAGCTTTTTTCGTTGTACGGGATGTAAAGGCTGTTGCGCACATTTTTATTGAAAACCCTCGATTTTCCTCTTTGCGTATGATACAATAGCATTGCTACACACTTAAAAAGAAAGGCTATGGCAAATTGTTTTCAATTTGCTGTGGCCTTTCGCTTTGTAAGCAGATTTTCTAAGCAAGCGGGTCGCAGAGGTTGTTCGATATACCCATTTCGGCATCCTTTTCCAATATTTGTCTTTCGGTTTCCTTTCAAACCTCTTTAAAAACCAAAACAAAACGAAAGAAAATCGTTGACTTTTTAGGGACAACATTATATAATAAATATGTTAAAGTAGGAAGAAGGTGAAATTGTGAAAAAAGAAGCATTACAAGCAGCAAAAGAGGCTTACAAAATTGAAATGGAATGCATCGGCGAAATGCTGGAATATTTTGACGATGAAGCCTTTTCAAATGCAGTAGCCCTTTTAAAAGACGCTGAAAGAATCGGTGCCTCCGGTTGCGGCCATTCCGGCATCATCTGTCAGCATTTTGCACACTTAATGTGCTGTATCGAGCGTCCGTCCCGTTTCATCTCTCCGGCAGAAGCTGTTCACGGTGCAACAGGCTTTTTGCAGGAAGGTGATGTTTGCATTTTTGCATCCCGCGGCGGAAAAACCGGCGAACTTTTGCCCATCGTTGATATCTGTAAGGCAAAAGGCGTTAAAATTATCACCGTAACAGAAAATCTGGAGTCTCCTCTGGCAAAAGCGGCAGATGTTGTTTTAAAACAGCATGTTAACCGTGAAACCGATAAGTATAACGCTCAGGGAACTACCTCCACCACCGCCCTCTGCATGATTTTCCACGCGCTGCAGGCGGCTTTGATTGAGGAAACCGACTACCGGAACGAACAGTTTGCATTAATCCATCCCGGCGGCGCCGTGGGTGAAAGATTAAATAAAAAATAATTAAATTTAAAGGAGAATGTAAAAATGGAATTCAAAATTTTTCAAAAAGAACTCGAACTGCAGTCCAGAGGCTGGATCCCCACTTTCCACGATGTTTCTAAAGAAATCATCGAGATCGTAGAAGCTTCCGGCGTTAAGAACGGTACCGTATGTATCGCTTCTCACCACACCACCTGTTCCGTTATGATTCAGGAATGCTCTCATGACATCGATTCTTTCGATTTAGAGTACCTGCAGCATGACCTGTTAGACATCATGAGAAAGATGATCCCCGACTTTGCTGAAGAACATCAGTATCGTCATCCCGGCCCGATCCATGCTCAGTTCGGCAGATACGTTGACGAACCCGGCGACTTCACCAGCATGAACACTGATGGTCACCTCCGCAGCGTATTCTTCGGCAGAAGCGAAACCATGACCATTAAAGACGGCGTTTTAGACGGTGGCGAATTCGCTCACATCTACTTCATCGACTGGGATCATGTTCGCGCTCGTCGCAGACAGTTAAACGTAACCGTTATGGGTACTGCTGAGGATATCGGCGATAGAAAGTGGAACAACGGCGAAGTTATCAACACACTGCATAAGTTCACCGACGAAGAAAAAGCTTACGACGTACATTACGACCTGCAGCTGAAGAGATAAGGAGTCCCTCATGAAAAGAAAAATAAGAACTCCTTATTTTGAAATCGGCACGAAGAACTATGTCTACGGCGATCAGCTTTTAGAATATGCTATCGCAGCAGACAAAGCTGCTGAAAAATATGATATCGATGTTCTGTTTATCTGCCCGGCTGTTGAAATCAGACGGGTTGTGGAAAACACAAAGAACTTAATCGTTCTGGCTCCTTATATGGATACCCTGCGCCCCGGTCGCGGCATGGCAGATGTTCTGCCTGAAGCTTTAAAAGCTGCCGGTGCTGAAGGCGTTGTTGTTAACCACTGTGAAAAACCCATGAGCCTGCCTCAGATTAAGGCAACCATCGACAGAGCCAACGAACTCGATATGCTGGTTTTTGCCTGCGCAGACTCTGTTGCTGAAACCCGCGCCATCGCAGAACTCCATCCCGACATCATCAACCCCGAACCCTCCGAGTTAATCGGCGGTTCCGGTGGCGGTGTCAGCGATATGGGTTATGTTATGGAAGTTATCCGTGAGATCAGAAAAATTGATCCCGATATCTTAATCGAACAGGCTGCCGGTATCACCAACGGTCAGCAGGTTTATGACTTCATCATGGCAGGTTCTGAAGCTGCCGGTGCCGCTTCCGGCATCATGAACGCAGCAGATCCCCTGGCAATGATTGATGAAATGATTGCCGCTACCCGCCGTGCTGCAGATGATCTGAAAAAACAGAACTAATCACGGAGGAAATAAAAATGGTATTTAGAGAATCCTTTAAAGTGCAGTCGAGAGACCGCGCTTATACCTTCCACGATGTCACCGCAAAAGCGAAAGAAATCGTGAAAAAGTCCGGTATTAAAGAAGGAATCTGTGTTGTTTATTCCCACCATACCACCTGCTGTGTTATCACGCAGGAATGTGCGTTTGATATGTCCATGACAGGTCTTGAGACTCTGCAGCAGGACTTGGTCAACGTTATGGAAGACATGATTCCCGAATGCCGCTATGAAGGCATGTACCTCCATCCCGGTCCGAAGGCATTAAAGTTTGCTGAAGAGCATGACGAAGATGCCTGGGGCTGCCATAACACTGATGCGCATCTGCGTTCTTCCATTATTGGCAGAAGCGAAACCATCGTTATTGAAAACGGCGAAATGGATTTAGGCGAATTCGGCTTCATCCACTTCATCGACTTCGATAACACCCGCGCAAGACAGAGAACCGTTCAGGTTATGGTAATGGGTGAATAAGGAGAGACTGCCATGAACTATTTGATTGGATTAGACATCGGAACCTCCTCCATCAAAGGTGTCTTAATGACCCAGGACGGGGAGATTACAAAAACCGCCCGCGGCGGCTTCCGTTATACGAAGCCCTGCACAGGTGGACTGGAGATTCAGGCTGAGGAATTTGCCTCAGTTTGTCTTTCAACAATAAAGGAATTGGCAACGGCCGCAGATGGAAACATCTGCGGCGTCTGTGCTTCTTCCGCCAGTGGAAACTTAGTTGTCGTCGATAAAGACGGCAAAGCTTCCACCCCGATTTACAACTGGCAGGACACCCGTGTTACCACGGAAGCCAAAGAAGTTCTGGGCGAAATGGACCTCACCGCTTTTTACAAAAAAATCGGCTGGCCGTTCTCCTATAAGACTTTCCCCCTGGCTCTTGCCTGCTATGTCAAAGTGCACGAACCGGAAAAAATCAAAAACGCCGGCAAAATTACCATGAGTACAGAGTACCTCTACTACTGTCTCACCGGTAAGTGGGGCATCAGTTCCTCTGCCGGAACACCGTTCTATTTCATTGATCAGGAATCCGGCACTTACATTCCCGAGTTGTTAGAAGCTCTGGAAATTACCGAAGATCAGCTGCCTCCCATTCTGCCCTGCGGCAGTATTTTAGGTGGCGTTCTGCCGGAAATGGAAGAAATTTCAGGTCTGCCCGCCGGAACACCGGTCATCCTGGGCAGTTTTGACCATCCCTCTGCCGCCCGTGGCGTTGGTGTCATGAGCGAAGGCGAAATGCTGCTGTCCTGCGGTACTTCCTGGGTTGGTTTCTTCCCCATTGCCGACCGTGAAAAAGCGGCTTCTGCCGGCATCTTAATTGATCCCTTCCTGGCGCCCAAGGGCGGCTGCTGGGGTACCATGGTTTCTGTTGCATCTGTTTCCGAGCGCATCTGGCTCTATGTCAGCCGCTATATTGACAGCTCTGAAAACGCTTACAAGCTGCTTTCCGAGCTTGCCGCTAAGGCCGAACCCGGTGCCGGCGGACTGTCCATTTGTCCTACCGATGAACCGGACGACGCTAAGGTAGCCGGTTATTCAAAAGAACAGATTGCAAGAGCTATCATGGAGGGTACCGTATACCTCTTAAAGGCGCAGCTTGACCGTCTTTCCACCATCGGAATCAAGGCAAGTTCTGCCGTTATGGTTGGCGGACCTTCCGAAAATCCCATGTGGCTTTCCTTAATTGAGGATATCTGCGGCGTCACCGGTAAGATTATCCATGGCGCTCATGCAGGTTCTGTTGGCGCAGCCATGCTGGCCGGTATTGGTGCCGGTCTTTATAAGGACGAGGCAGAGGCAAACGCCATCTGCAATAAGTAAGGAGCTAGGCAGATGTTTAACTTAAATATGACAGATTACGACCGCAAGGTCTATGAGACCGAACTGAAAGACTTTTTGCCGGAGAATGTCATTGACTTTCACTTACACACCAACAAAAAAGAGTTTGCCGGATGGGGTGACCATAACGGAGGCTCCTCCTGGACAGACCTGATTGCTGACGAAATGACCACGGAGAACATGCTGGACGCTCTCGGACAGTTGCTCCCCGGGAAGAAGGTTACGCCGTTGGTGTTCGGCGGTTGTCTTTGCGACATTGATACGGTCAACGACTATGTCCGTGATGACAGCCGGAAATATCAGTTCCCCACCTTGTACAGAACTTCTTATGATATGCCCAAGGATGAATTGATCAAGCGGGTAACAGAAGGCGGCTTCTTAGGTCTTAAACCCTATCTTTCAAACTGCCCGCCTTACATTCCGCCCAAGGAAACCCGAATTTTCGACTTCCTGCCTCCGGAACATCTGGAAGCAGCCAACGAAAACGGCTGGATTGTTATGCTGCATATTCCTCGTGACGGTCGTCTGAAAGATCCTGTCAACCTGGCGCAGCTTCTGGAAATCGAAGAAAAGTATCCCAATGTTAAGTTGGTTGTTGCCCATATCGGCAGAGCCTACTCAAAAGAAGACATCGGTAACGCTTTCGATTTACTGGGCAAGACCAAGAAGATGGTCTTTGACTTTACGGCAAACGTCAGCGATGATGCCATCCGCGCCTGCATTGAGGCCGTTGGCACCAAGCGTCTGATTTTCGGCTCTGATCTGCCCATTGCCATTATGCGTATGTACCGTATCACGGAAGACGGCGTTTACTATAACGTGGTTCCCCGCGGTTTATACGGGAATGTCTCCGGCGAACCGCATATGCGCGAAACCGACGAGACCGACGTAACGCTGATGTACTACGAGCAGATTCGTGCTATGAAACGCGTTGCAGAAGATTTAAATCTTTCAAAAGAAGATGTGGAAAACATTTTCTATGGCAATGCAAAGCGTCTCTTAAATGAGATGAACTACAATTTATAAAAAAATCGGGGGGTTGCCGCCAGTTGCGACACCCCCCTTTTATCACTTAAAACAAACAGGTGATTCCATGCTCTATCACATTCTGAAACTGAAAAGCATCCCCGAACCGGTATTCGCTCACGTCTATTCCTGCCCGGACTATGCCGTGCGTTTTAAAGAAATGGCGCCTAATCTGGAAATCGCCTATATCAAAACCGGTGAGCTGACCGGAGAGTTTATGGGCAAGACCTTTACCGCTAAGGAAAACAGCATCCTGCTTCTGCCTCATAAATACAACTTTGCCGTCAAGGCTATCAGCCCCGGCGCACACATTCACTACACCGCTTCTGCCTTAGTTGATCCGGAATCCCGGATTGTCACGGAAATTCCGGAGCAGTTGGAAGCCGATACCCTCTGCCTTCCCTTCTGCCTGCCGAACTGCACCGATACCCCCCGCCTGGCAGACAGCCTGAATGCCATCATTGCAGAATATCAGCAGGGCGACAGCCTCTCCAAGAAAAAATGCGGTGCAATGTTTGCTTCCCTTTTATGTGATATTGCCGCAGCCTCACAAAAAACAATGCCCCAAACATCAGGTAAGGCAGCAGAAATTCTTGACCGCAGAATTAAGCTTTATATTGAAAAAAATCTGAATCAGAAAATTTCTCTGTCAGATATCGCCGAAGCGGTTGGAAAAAACGGGAACTACTTAAATCAGGTCTTTTCAAAAAAGAATCATTTATCTATTATTTCCTACGTCAACCTTGCCAAAATGAAACATGTTGCTTCTCTTCTGACGAGTCATAAGCTGACCTTAAAAGAAGCCGCAAAAGAGGTAGGTATCACAGATACCAGTTACCTCTCCCGCCTGTTTAAGGAAAAAATGGGTATGACAATTTCAGAATTTAAATCGAATTCTGTTGATTATACGTTTTCGCTTAATGATATGGATAAAATTTTTTAAATAAAAATATATGATTACAGCCTCTCCTGCTTTTGGGCAAATGCAGTTTGCTTACAATGAATTTCTTGGTAAATTTAATATAAAAATAGGCTCCCTTGTGTAAAGGGAGCTGTCGAACGCAGTGAGACTGAGGGATTGTTGTCCTGCTTTTACTTTTGTCGTTATATTTCTACTTTAACTATTACAATCCCTCCGAGTTTGCTACGCAAACTCACCTCCCTTTACACAAGGGAGGCTTTTCTCATTAAAACTTTCTGCTAAATTATTTCATTTGTACTATACTGATAACTTTACTTGTGTTTATACTGTTTCTTTTTGTTCATCGGTTAACCTTTTTAAAGCCACGAAGGCTTAACGTGGTTTTCGTTATACAATCAAAAGAGCCGTAGCGATGCTACGGCTCTTTTTTGTCACTCTCATGTAAACTATGGGAAAAAGTAGACCTTATGGCCGGTCAAGACCGAGGGAATTCAGATGCAGAACGGGAAAACCGAAGCCCGAAGGCGTACAAAGGTACGCCGAGTGGTGAGGTTTTCCCGTAGCATTTATGCGCTCTGCGCCAATTCAGCCGGTCAAGACCGAGAGGATTCGGATGTAGAACGGGCAAACCAAACCCGAAGCTGTACGAAGGTACTGCGAGAGGTGCGGTTTGCCCGTAGTTTTAAGTATTAAAACGGTCTGCGCCAATTCAGCCGGTCAAGACCGAGGGAATTCAGATGCAGAACGGGAAAACTGAAGCCCGAAGGCGTACAAAGGTACGCCGAGAGGTGAGGTTTTCCCGTAGCTTTTATGCGATCTGCGCTGAATTCGCCGGTCAGATTATAGGTCAGCGTTTTTGATGCCACATGTCCATGATCCAAAGGGTTTTGCGATCGCTTCGGAAACATAGCATTCACCCTTGAAAAGTCGGGTAATGGATGCGGGGCATTCCATGGAAATCGGTCCGTAAAGCTGAATTCTGGAGATCATTCTCTGCCAGGAATCGCCGCCCGGATTCACGAAGGAATGAACCTCGAAGTGATCCCTTGCGTTAGCGATGTCACGGGGACCGATGGTAGCCGCTTTCGGCGGAACTGCCCAAACGTCACCGGAGCCGCCCATGGGCGCAAAGAGGGAGTTTTCACAGATGGTCAGCGGGGTTTCCGTTACCAGTCTGGAGCCCAGTTTTAAGAACTCTTCTAAGGAATCAGCCTTGAATTCCTCAGTTCTGGGGTCGATGAAGGCTGTGTGTCCGGGCCAACCGGTTGCAGAATAAACCACGTCAGCACCACCGCCGCCAACTTCTTCGATGATGTTTGAGTAATCATAGATGTTGTCATTTGTGAACACATGCCACTGTTCTACCGGGGGACGGAGATCGGGGTCAATGTTCATATAAAAATGATTCATAAAGGAATAACCCAGACCGGCACCGTAGGTCAGGGGGGCTACATTGCCGTCTTCGTCAGCCCATTCGTCCATAGCAAAAGCATTTAAGTTACGGCAGTCAACACGATACTTATTGATCATGTTGGCAACTGCGGAATAGGTTGCAGGCCACTGGTTCGGGCAAACGATGGTCAGGGGCGTGTCATTTTTGTCACTTTCATAAATTCTGTGGAACAAGTCGACAACCAGATGCTGAACGGGGTCTAAAACCACTTTGACGGAATAGCCGTTTTCGTTGGTGTACTCCATGTCTTCACGTTTAATGTTACGAACACGTTCCAGCATTTCCACATCGTCGCTGCAGGGCAGCCAATAAGCCGGTTTAAAATCAAATTCTCTCATTGTTTTATTCTCCTTTTTTATTTTTTTCTAAAAGATACAAGGCAAGTGCCTTGGTTATTGCTAAAAATTCGTCGCAGTCAACATATTCGTCAATCTGGTGCGGTCCGCCGTACTCGTCAAAACCCTTATATAGTCCGGTGTTAAAGGCAATCCCGCCGCCATATTTATGAATAACGGAAAGGTCAGACAGACAGCCCCCGGCAAATTCCACCGGCTTGCCCCAGGCTTCTTCCAGTTTCTTTGCAAAGATTTCGGCATCTTCGGGAATGTCGTCGGGATAGATGGGGTGGAAGAATCGGGAAACCGGCTGAATGCCGTCAAAAATAATGCCTTTTTCCGTCAGCCGCTTTTCAATCCGTTCTGCCAGTTCATTGACTTCTTTCTCGATAACGGACTGCTCTTTTAAAGTATAGTAAGTAAAAGAAATCCGGGCAATATTTAAATCCATACCGCCGGTGCCGCAATTACAGCCAAGCAGACGATAGGCATCGTCATGAATAGAGGTGCCGGAAAAAATGGGATCTTTGCCCAATTCTTCAAATCGCTTTGCACCAAATTTCTCAAACTCTTCTACCATAATTGCCATACCCTCAAAGGTGGTGGAGCAAGATGACAAGGTCTCGTCCTTGTGGAGAACTGCCATGCCGGAAAAACCGCCGATGCCATAGGGCAGAACCTGCATACCGCCGCCGTCTAAGTTGATATAGACATCAGAAGGATATTTCAGGCAGGTCGCCAGCGCGCCGTTTCCGCCGCCCATTTCCTCGTCACAATAAGAGGTAATGTATAAATCATCATCCAGTTCGATACCGCAGTCGCGGATTGCCATCGCCGCAAAAATGGATGCCGCAATGCCAAATTTATCGTCGCTGGAGCCACGACCGAAAATCCTATTGTCTTTGATAGCACCGGATAGCGCCGGAACAGACCATTCTGACTCTTCTCCCAGAGGCATCGTATCCATATGCGCCGCAAAAGTAATTTTATTCTTCCCTGTCTTGCCGGGAAGGATTGCTGTTACATTAGGGCGGTGGGCTGTATCGCGGTTCGGAAGATAGCCCGGATGCTCCGTAAACCCGGGAATATCATCAGGGTAATACAATTCCGCCTGAAACCCGTGATCCTGACAGTATTTCAGAAAAAACTGCTGACCGGCTTCTTCATAGCCGTAGTGAGTAAAATTCTGCGTATCAATCTGCAAAAGTTCTGACAAAAGCCCGAACAGTTCGTCTTTATGCGCTTCTAAATAAGCAAGAACTTTTTCCTGCATCATTCGTCACTCTCCCTTAGGTTGTTACTAAAATCATATCAATGATTTTTGCCCTTGTAAATGGTCAATTCGCAGAAGTTTGCACAAAACATCGGCTTTTTGGGCAAAATAAAAGGAATTCAAATCAATGAATTCCTTTTTATAACTTTCTTAGTTTCTTTCGTTGATCGGCAGATAGCCCCGACTACGGGACACGCTCTTATATGCCGGACGGATAATCTTCTTGCCGTAGAGAACTTCTTCAATTCTATGCGCGCACCAGCCTACCATACGGGCGATTGCAAACATCGGCGTATAGAGTTCCGGCGGGATGTTCAGCATTTTATAAACAAAGCCGGAATACAGATCCACATTCGCACACATATCCTTTGAACCACGAATTCTGTGGAACACTTCAGGTGTTAACTCTTCAATCAGGTTATAAAGAGCAAATTCTTTCTGATTTCCGGTAATCTCAGCCAGTTCTGCAGCCTTTTTCTTCAGCATGACCGCTCTGGGGTCAGACAGGGTATAAATCGCATGACCCATACCGTAAATCAGACCGGAGCCGTCATAGGTTTCCCGCTTTAAGGTCTTTTCGATATAGGCCGCAACCTGGTCAGCATCGGTAATATCTTCAAGATTTGCCTTAAAGTCTTCAATCATACCCATAACTTTCTGATTTGCGCCACCGTGACGGGGACCCTTTAAAGAACCCATTGCAGCAGAAATCGCAGAATAGGTATCGCTGCCAGAAGAAGAAACCACGCGGGTCGTGAAGGCTGAGTTATTACCGCCACCATGCTCAGCGTGAAGAATAAAGGCAAGGTCCAAAACTTCCGCCTCTAACCGGGTAAACTTGTTATCCGGGCGAATCATATATAAAAAGTTTTCTGCGGTTCCCAATTCGTTCTGAGGATGGTGAATATACAGGCTCTTGCCGTCATAGTAATGCAGCTTGGACTGGTAGGCATAAGCAACCAGGGTCGGCACTTCGGCAACCAGCAGCATTGCCTGACGAATCAGGTTGGAAAGTTCTGTATTATCCGGGTCAGGATCGTAGGAATAGGTTGACAGAACTGCACGGGACAGTTTATTCATAATATCCGGGCTGGGGCAGCGCATAATAACATCCTCACGGAAGTTATAGGGCACATGCCGGAGTTCCGCCAACAGTTCGCAGAATTCAGCCAGTTCCTCTTTCGTCGGCAAAGCGCCAAACAGAATCAGATAACAAACTTCTTCATAGCCAAAGCGCTTTTCTCTTTCGCAGGCGGCAACAATCTCTGAAACATCAATGCCACGGTATAAAAGACGGCCTTCGTCCGCTACCTTTTCATCCTCGGAAACGATGTAACCATGTACGTTACCGATATTGGTCAAGCCCGCAAGGACACCGGTACCATCGCTATTACGCAGACCTCGCTTTACTTTATAATTATTATATTGTTCAGAAGGAATCTGCGCATTCTCCAGGAGGACTTCCTGAAAAGACTCCAGAGCCTTTTTTATTTTCGGATTATTTTCCATAGGATCACCTGTTTCTTTTACAATTCTATGAAAAAATATTATACCGCAAAATCCTCAAAAAGTCAAGAAAAACCTATATTATATGATGCGCATGGTGATGCTGCGCCCCTTCATCTGACTGTATAAGACAGTTCTTTTCATGGCAATTCTCATGTTCATGTTCCAGTTCCAGAGTAACATGCCTGATTCCATATTCATATAGTTTATGTTTGATTCTTTCCTTGATTTCGTGACTGTCTGCATGGGTGACCACGTGCAGTGTAGCACAATGATTTTGTCCGTCCATGCTCCAGAGGTGAATATGATGAACATCCAGCACCGATTCTATGCTCCGGATTCGGTTTTCTACCTCCTCTACCCGCATGTCAGAGGGAACTTTCTCAAGGCATATCCCAAGGGTTTCCTTTACATGGCGAATCGCATGGAGCAGAATGAATCCCGCCACAACGACAGACAAAACAGGATCAATCAGAAACCATCCTGTCAATTTTATTCCGATTCCACCAACCAACACGACGACCCAGCCCAACCCATCTTCAAGCATATGAAGATTGACGGCTTTCTGGTTAAAAGAATCACCGCCGTGAGTAAAATAAGCAGCGACAAAATTAACACCAATCCCAACAATCGCCAACAGAATCATGCCCTCGCCATGGATTTCTGTCGGGTTGATCATTCTGTTTACAGCGTTATACAGAACGGCCACAGAGCCAAACAGGAGAAACAGTGTTGTAATCAGGGCTCCCACAACAGAATATCGAAGGTAACCATACGTATAACGGCCGTCCGGTGGTCTTCTGCTCTTTTTTTCAAAAAAGAAAGAAAGACCTATGCTGACAGCATCGCCCAAATCGTGGAGGGCATCGGAAATAATCGCAACACTGCCGGTATAGACGCCTCCCCATATTTCAAAAACAGAAAAGGCAAGATTCAAGGTAAAGGCAATTAAAATATTTTTCTCTGTTTTCATCATATCCTCCTGTTGACTCCTGAATGTCTTTATGATACACTATATTCGTTATTGAACACTTTGTTCAATAATATTCTATCAGGTAAACGGGGCGAAATCAACAGACAAAGCATGGCATTCGTCCACTACGGAACAAATTTGCAAAACTGTATGAAAGGAAAGGCTATGGACAGACGTCAAAGAAAAACCAGAGAGTCAATTTTTGCTGCATTTATAACACTTTTGTCAGAAAAAGATTTTGAGCATATTACCGTCGGAGAAATCATTGAATTGGCCGATATCGGCAGAGCAACATTCTACGCTCATTTTGAAACAAAGGATTTTTTGCTGAAAGAACTCTGCGAAGAACTTTTTTGCCATATTTTTGATGCCACGGAAGAAGAGAACCACCACCGGCACATTTTCGATTGTCAGGCGCCGGATTCTGTTTTTCTGCATTTATTTCAGCATCTTCAAAACAACGATCATCATATTTTAGAGTTACTTTCAAGTCGGAACAACGAGTTGTTTTTGCGATATTTCAAAGCAAATCTTACCCGTCTGATTGATAGCCAGTTGGCTTTATTTGAGCCGAAAAAAAGTGCGCACTTACCTGAAAGTTATTGGATTAATCACATCACAGCAACCTTCGTCGAGACGATTCGCTGGTGGGTTAATCATGGAAAACAGGAAACGCCGGAGATATTGACAGAATACTTTTTAGCGGTTTTATAAACATATTTTTTGTAAAATATAGTCCTATTCAAAAATCATGCTTTGTAGTATAATGTCCTTGTAGTTTACAATAGGAGGTTTTTTCTATGTCTATGTATCAAAGAAAACCGGATATCATCATAAAAAACGGTACGATTGTTGACGGTAGCGGCGCGCCGGCTTATTATGCCGACATTGCCATTGTCGGCGATAAAATTGACTATATCGGGAACCTAGAGGGCGTGGATGCACCGCTGGTCATCGACGCTCACCATAAATATGTCACACCGGGTTTCATTGACACCCATACGCACTCTGACCAGACCATCTGGGCAAATCCCGAGTGCCAGAGTTCTGTCCGCCAGGGTGTCACAACGGAAGTTGTCGGAAACTGCGGTTTTTCCATGCGCCATCAGCTGGATCACAAGGACTTTGATCCTGCCGGCGATAGCGTGACTTGCGTTTTTGACCTGGCGGGACAAAAAGATATTCCCAAAGGCTCTATGGCGGCAGTTCTTGATAAAATGGATGCTATGGGTGCATCCATGAACACAGCCTGGCTTTGCGGACACAACGACCTCAGAGTCATTGCCGATGTTCATACTAAGGACGCCACCGAAGAGCAGTTTCAGATTATGGCAGACTTTCTGCGGGAAGCTATGGAAGCCGGATTCATCGGTTTTTCCACCGGTCTTGAGTTTGACCCCGGCGTTATGTGCAAGCCGGAGGAAGTGGAGCGTCTTGCTAAAATCGCTGCTGAATATGACGGAAACTATTCCACCCACATGCGTGATGAGGGTACTTACATTTTAGAAGCCGTCAACGAATTTTTAAATGTTATCCGGAAGACCGGTATGCGGGGTACGGTTTCGCACTTAAATGTTAAATATGACAACGGTATTCCTGACGATGTTCTCTATAAAGCAATGCAGATGCTCAAGGATGCCAGAGACATCGAGCATTTAAACGTTTTTGCTGACATGCTCCCCACCTGCTTTGCCACAGGTGGCTGTCAGGCCATGCTCCCCAGTTGGCTCTATGCTGACGGTTGGGACAAGGCAAAGGAAATTTTAGCTGATCCTGTCGGACGGGAAAAGGTGAAAAACGACATGAACCGTTACTGGCGCTTCTTAGCCGCCGGACAGTGGGACAGACTCCTCTACGTTTACCCCGGCTACTGGCCGGAAGTGGCAAAAACTCCTTTTGCTGATTTAGTAAAAGAATGGGGCAAGGAGCCGGTTGACTGCTTCTTAGATATCATTCAGGCTGCGCCGGACATCGGTGCTGTCCGCGATCTGACCATGACCGGCATGGTGTTCCATGAGCAGACCATGATTGACAGCGTCGTCAAAGACCCCATCTACCTGTGGCAGACAGATATTTTCGTTGCAACAGAAGACGGTCCCGTCATCAGCAACAATATGCAGTACTATATTTCTATGGCTTATTATTTCATCCGCTACGTCCGTGAACTGGGTGCTATCTCCATGGAAGAAGCGGTCTGCAAGGCGACCAGCCGTGCTGCGAAGCACTTTAACATTAAAAAGCGCGGTTTGTTGGCTGAGGGTTATTTTGCCGATATCAACGTTTTTGATCTGAATGAACTGAAAATCAATGCAACTTTCACCGAGCCTAACCGCTACTCAGAGGGCATGGACTACGTTCTGGTTAACGGTGTCCCGGTTATTGCTAAAGGTGAACACACCGGTGCACGTCCGGGTAAGGCACTGAGAAATCTACCTACTGTATAAGCATAATAAAAACGGTATCGCTGAGCGATACCGTTTCTTTTATTTTTCAATCAATTTAAACCAATTGAGGAGCAACTCGCCCCATTGGGAAACATGAACAAATTCCAGTGTCGTTTCGTCCATGCCGTTTCTGCCGTTTAAGTCTTTGGCAAGACCCATCCCGTGAGGTCCGCAGGGAAAAACATGATACTCTGCGTTGACGTCATGCTCCCGGAGAGCCTTTACATACTCTAAACTGTTTAAAACCGAAACGCCGTCGTCGGTAAACGTATGCCATACAAAAGCCCGGGGCGTTGTTTCCTTTACCAGTTTATCAAGGCAGAACTCATCTTTCATCGACTCATACCGATCCCCGAACAAATTAACGCCGGAGTTCACATGGCCGATATCCGCTGTTACACGGATAACAGGATAGCAAAGAATCTGAGCATCCGGCAAAAAGGGAACATCCCGTAAGGCTTCCGTCGCTTCTTCAGGCAAAGCTTCCGTGTAGGTGGAAATCAGCGCCGCCAGATGCCCGCCGGCAGAAGAACCCATAACAGCAACCTTCTCCGGATTCACGCCCCACGCCTTCCCATGGTGCCGCACAAGGCGCACAGCCTTTCTTGCATCTAATAACTGATCCGGAAAATGACTGGGTGCCACGCGGTAATCCACCACGAAAGCATTGATGCCGTTCCGGTTTAAAAACTCTGCATAGCCCTTTCCTTCGTGCTCCGCCAGATGATGATATGCCCCGCCGGGGAAAATTACGACGCTCCATTCAGAGGTCTGTTCCTCAGGACGATAATGGGTCATCACAGGATTTTGGTATTCACAATCAACATCCCATAAGGGATAAACACCTGCTATCATGCTTCTCATCCTTCCTTTTTTCCTTATTGTATCATATTCCCGTTTTTCCGTCAACTGCTTATTTGACAGCCCGCCGGATTTGTGGTACAATAAGAATATCATAAATACCGGAGGTATTTTGAATGAAAATTAAGGAATCGGCGGAAAATTATCTGGAAGCCATTTTAATGATTCAGAATAAAAAAGGGTCCGTCAGAAGCATTGATGTTGCCAACGAACTGTCCTTTACAAAGGCCAGCGTTTCCGTTGCCATGAAAGGCTTTCGGGAAGAGGGCTATATTACAACTGACGAAGACGGAAGCATTCTCTTGACCGAAAAGGGGAAGCAGATTGCTGAAAAGGTCTATGAACGGCATCGCGTCATTGCCAAAGCCCTGATTGCCTTAGGCGTTGACGAAGAAACAGCTCTTTCAGACAGTTGCAAAATTGAACACGATTTAAGCGCTGAAACCTTTGAAAAATTAAAGGCATATTTAACCCAAAAAGGTATTTTATAAAATTTTAAGCAAATAGAAAAGAGGCTAAAACCATGGCAAAATCCTGTAGTAACACATCTTGTTCCAAAGAATCCTGCGAAGGATGTCAGCATGCGGCGCAAGATTTCCGCGAAAATCCTCATAATCTGAGCCAGATTAAGAAAGTCATCGGCGTTGTCAGTGGTAAAGGTGGCGTAGGCAAAAGCCTTGTGACCTCCATGTTGGCAGTGACCATGAATCGCTTAGGCTATCGCACTGCCATTTTAGATGCCGACATTACCGGCCCTTCAATCCCCAAAGCGTTTGGTATTCGCGAAAAGGCAACGGGAAATGAATTGGGACTTTATCCCGTCCCCAGTAAAAATGGCGTTGAGATTATGTCGCTTAATCTGCTTCTCGAAAACGAGACTGATCCCGTTGTATGGCGCGGTCCGGTGATCGGCGGAACCGTTAAACAGTTCTGGACTGACGTTATCTGGAGCGATATTGACTATATGTTCATCGATATGCCCCCGGGAACCGGCGATGTGCCTCTGACAGTTTTCCAGTCTATCGCTGTTGACGGCATCGTTGTTGTGACCTCTCCTCAGGAACTGGTTTCCATGATTGTGGAAAAAGCGGTTAAGATGGCGAAAATGATGAATATCCCCATCCTGGGTCTGGTCGAAAACCTTTCTTACTTCACCTGCCCCGATAACGGCAAGAACTACCACGTTTTCGGCGACAGCCACATTGACGAAATTGCAAAGGGTCATAACCTGCCCGTTCTGGCGCAGCTCCCGATTGACCCCAGCATCGCCGGTGCCTGCGACAAAGGTGAAATCGAAAGTCTGGATATTCCTTGGTTTGATAAAGCAGCAGACCTGTTAAAAGAGATGTTATAAAAAAAGAGACTGTAGCGTTGCTACAGTCTCTTTTTTATTTCACAAGGGCAACATACCGTTCAGCCAGTTGACGAATGCCGTCATAATCCCCGGCTGCCAGCAGTTTTTTATCCACAATGTTAGTGCCAACACCGAAGCCGGAAACGCCGGCTTTTATATAGTCCGGAATGTTGTCATAGTTGATGCCGCCGACCGCCGTCAACAAAATATGAGAAAGGGGCGCTTTCACAGCTTTGACATATCCCGGTCCCAGATCTCCGGCAGGGAACAGTTTGACAAAGCTGGCACCTAAGGTGTGTGCCCGCTGGATTTCTGTGGGCGTCAGGGCGCCGGGCATAGAAACCATCTCCAATTCCCGGGTTCGCTTAATAACCTCTTCGTCCGTATTGGGAGAAATGATGAACGTTCCTCCGGCTGCATGTGTCAGTTCCACCTGTTTTTTTGTTAAAACCGTTCCGGCACCGATAAACATCTTTCCGGCAAAATGTTCTGACAGAAAACGGATGTTTTCCGCGGTTTCTTCATCACTTACCTTGCCGCTTGCATCAAAGGTCACTTCCAGAAGACGGATACCACCATCATACATCGCCTGAGTCAACGGCAGCAACTTTTCCTTTTCCACACCGCGCACAATGACGATGAACTTATTTTCAACAATCGACTCCAAGACCTGATTATACATCGTTGCACCAACCTTTTCTTAATTCTTCTTCAGCATCTGCCGATAGTCTGAGGGCGTAATCCCCTCGCTCTTAACAAACAACTTTGAAAAATAACTGGAACTGCCAAATCCGCTTTCCTGCGCGATTTCCGTCATGGATTTTTCTGTTTCCAGCAGGAGTTTTTTCGCCTGAGCAATCCGCAACGCGTTTTTAAACGCCGTAACCGTTGTGCCGGTTATTTTTTTGAACATATGCATCATATAGTATTTGCTGACGCCTGCTTTCCGGGCGATTTCATCTGCCGTCAGTTCGCTCTGCGGATTCTCAATCACGATTTTCTTAACAATCTCAACCACCGGAAAACTGTCAAGACGCAAATCAGAGACCGACCGCACCAGACGGATCATTTCTGCAATGATTTTCTTTTTATCAGCTGTTTCTTCGGACAGTTTTTCTGTCAACTCATCCAGGCGGGCGCTTTCTACCTTATGCATGTTCACGCAGTTAATCGCATAGTGCTCAAAAAGCATTTCTCCGATTTTCTGGATATCCGCACCGGCTAAAACGTCTGCCAGTTCTTCGTCAGAATAACGGCTTGCTTCAGCGTAAGGGTTCGTCTCCGCATCGGCATACTCGCCCAGTTTGGAAATCTGGCAACGAAGCTTGCTGCCCTCGGACTGCAGTTTACCGGCAATAATATCTTCTTCCGTTATTTTCGCATATAACACTTCTCTTGCGCAACCATAGGCTTCATCCAGAGAGTTTTTCAAAGAGCCCCGCTCTCTGTCATAGACAACATAAATAAATCCATCCTCTCCGATAGCACCGTCCGGATAGGACACATTCTCCCGGTCATCCAGCAATAGCTGGTATTTCCACGTCTTGCCGTCATCTTCTGACAAAAAGGCGGTCAGGTTATTCCGGTCAACGCTTTTTCCGTGATTAACAAAAAGAATACGCCCGGAAGGAAGTCGCCTGATAAAGAAACGGGAAGAGGTACAAATCTGACAGATATGCTCTTCCGATGTCCAGGACTCACCCCGATCATAGGAATAGGCATTGCCGATACCATAATCTGTTCTGATATACATGGCCAGTCGCCCGTCCGTAAGTTCCACCACCATGTGTTCATCATAGGAACGGTAGGTTACATCAGCGCCCCCCATTTTCCGGAAGGTTTTGCCGTTGTCGACCGTTTTATAAACAAAGGCTTTCTTATCCTCTTCCGGACTGTCAAATTCCGGACCTAAGACGCGGACGCCTTCTTTCCAGACCGTAATCGGAAACAGCCACTCACCGGTGGACAAAACCGTCGGCTTATTCATCATAATATCATGGCCGATGAACTTCGGCTCACTAAAGGTCAGTACCTCTGCATCCGGGTTTTCACAGATGGTTGCATAAGTACCGTGCGCCGGCATCATGGACCATATAAACCAAAGACGACCCAGGGGGTCAATCCAGATACAAGGGTCAAAGCAACGGTGCCCCGGCTTGTAGGCAACGGCAACGGGCTCGGAAAAATCCGTTCCGTTATCGGACATAACCAGCATGGAGAAATTTTCCAGTTCTTCTTTAATCCCGCCGGAATAGAACGTGGCAAAAATTCTTCCCTTTTTCGTTACTTCAATGCCGGGAATCCCCTGCCAGATCCGGTGCTCTGCGCTATAATGTTTCAGTTTTTCTTTACCTGTAATCAGCATGGTATCACCTCTGATTTCTATAATACAAAAGAGCAAACTGTTTTTCTATAACAAAAATGCTTTTTATTTCAGGTATTTCTGAACTTCTTTGTCTAAAACATCATCAGAAAGTTCCGGCAACTGACCCTTAAAGAGAGACCATGTCTCCACATGTTCTGCGGTTTCCTCCGGCGCAATGGTCTTCAGTTCGCTTAATGTCTCCATTTCCAGGAAGAGCGGATTTGTATAAGTTTCAAAGGACATACCGCCATCAGGATAGTTCCCGCCGCGCTTTGCATCAAACTTCTTGACCAGCACATCCCCATGGTTAAAGTAAAGGGCATAACCGTGGTCACTGCCAAGACCCATCTTAAAGTTATCGTCAACGGAAGCATCCTGCCGCAAGGTAATATACCGATCCAGCCAACCGAGACGGGAATCTGTCATTTTTACATAAGACCAAAACGCCATCTGGCGATTTGCCAGCATGCCGGCGTCATACGTCGGCTGCGGGAATACCTCTGTGCCTCCCGGAGACAGAACAGAAATGGGCCAGAGGGAAAGAGTTACATCCCAAGGACCGTAATTGGTCAGTCGGTGAATCACCGTTACGTCAGACGAATCCTCAGACAAGCAGACTTCAATGGCGTAGCCATACTGATTCCACTTCTGCACCGGCGGCGTAAAGATTGCACCGCGCTCCGTCAGGGTGACATCTACCGGGTCATTATCGGGATAGTAGGTTCTGGGAAGAGCTTCCGGACTGGTCCAGAGACGATGACCGCCATAGATATACCAACGGGCATTCTCGCCATACGCCTCCTTCATTTCGTTGCCTTCTTCAAAGAAGATACGGTCTTTATCTTCAAAGAAAATATTTTCGCCGTCTGCAAAGGAGTAGCGGATGATACGGGGACCAAAGTCCAGCGTTACAACCAGGCGAACAATGCCGTTAGAAATTTCAAGGCATTTTCCGTAGCCATCATATTGAATTGTATTTTTTGCAATCATGTTGATTCCTCCTATGATAAAAAAACAAGGCAGGCGCAAGGCCCGCCCTATTTCTATTATATCCATTTTTTTCTGCAAGTGCAAGAATTAAATTACAGATTAATAGATTTTCTTACCTTTACCATCTCTTTGGTCAGAACATAGTCAATCTGCCGGAGTTTCCATTCAATCTGCTCCTTATCACCCAGATAGAGCATGGAGGGCTCCCACCCGAGACGGGAGTCTCTTTCCACAACAGGAATCGCCCCTTTGGCGTTTTCCGCCTCAGCTAAAAGAAGCTGCTCCATGTCATCTAAAATGCCCAGCAATCCCTCTTTTGTGAACTCAGCAGAAAGTTTACATTTTAAAATGTGCCAATGCTTGGCATGGATGTTGGTGGTGACACAATGATAAATATACCGTCCCAGATTCAGAACAGACAGAAGTTTTTCATTCTTTTCAGGGATAGACTCTAAAATTTCTACACCCTCTGCCATGAGCCGCTGCATGGTCTCCAGGGATTCAATTTCCGGAAAAATCCGGAGGTTCAGCATATGTTCACGGGGCTCAGCGCTGACAAAAGATGCATGGGTCATGCCGTTTGAATAGGTCGTTGAAACCACCAGATTCCCGAACATGCCGCCCGGCTGGGAAGGCATTTTCACCTGAGTATACAGACAGAAAGGATAGGCAGGACCCACGCGGGAAGCCCCACAGAAATCGCCCTCGGTGGGCGTATAGTAGGAAATTGCCTCGCTGAAACGGCTAAAGCCTTCCTGCACCTTTTCTAAATTCTCCGCCCCGAACTCAGAAGCAAGAATTTTATTTAAAATGTCCTCTAACGGCTCTTCAGGAGTCAGGAACGCATGCTTGGAAAACTTACTGATAAAAGACGGATAAAAACCGTGATGGTGATTATCCATAGCACCGCACAAGCCCCATTCATGAATGGCTTTGCGGATATTTTCATAACGCTTCATCCACTGGTAAGGCATGGGTTCATAGGGCACGCAGCCAAAGTCCCAGGTTACGCCTGCTGCCTGAGTCATCGCATAAAGACGGATACCCCGCTTCTTCGCCGCCACAGCCTCGCTGGTAAAGTAAGGGCCGGGGCCCACAAAAGCCAGGGAATAGTCAGAACAAGCGGTCAGGACGTCGCCGATTTCTTTATTGTCAAACATTTCAAAGGTCGCCTGAAAACTGATGTCCGTCGGCAGGTTTTCAATCAGGCGAACGCGAGCCTCTTCCGGCTGAAAGCCCCAGTTATAACTCCAGAGAACGATATCTGCTTCCGGCTTCACCTTGCGAATTACGTTTTTCACCAGTTCTACCCAGCGGGGCAGATCCTCGCAGGGATACCAGCCGGGCCAGAACTTACCGTCCGGCAAATCAGCCGTATAGGGATCCCAGCTGCGGAACTTGGAAACATGGGGGTCGTTGCTGTTAAACTCAACCACCTCACCCACCATGGTCACGCCCTTAAAACCGGGATATTTACGGAAGAGTTCACCGTAAATGCTATCATAGAATGCCTCAGCATCCGGCTCGTCTGGGTGCATGCCGCTCTGCATAAAACTATAGGCATATACGTCTAAGCCATAGCGGGCAGCGCGGGCAATCAAATCATTAAAATCCAGATGGCCTACCCGGGTCTTATCAGGACCGCAGACAAAGACCAGAATGGCATCTCTTCCCTCATGGGCAATCCGCATGAGATACTCATCAGGCCATTCTTCCATACCATAGCCGGAATGAACCATCAAGGGCGCCATCATCGGCTTTTTCCGGATTTCTCCTTTTTTCAGAAAGGGCGCTTTTTCCATGGACATTAAATCTTCTAAGTAGTAAAGACCAGCAGCAATGCCGCGGTCATCATAACCGTAGACACAAATGCCCTCATCTGCATCAATCAAAAAGCCTTTATAACCCGCGGCTTCTTTTAAATCAATCCCGGCATCTTCCCCAAGGGAAAGGCGGATAACGTTTTTCCCTTCTGCTTTACCGGTTTTAGACACCGCTGCGGAAATTCCCATGGAAACCTGTAAAAAATCAGCAAAATCTTCTGCAGCAACAGAAACAACCTCATGAGCCGTCTCTCCGATTTCAATGATTGCGCCGTCCGTCAGGGCTACCATATCATCATTCGGCTTTTTAGAAAAATCCCGGATATCTGCTTCATGAATGGTCAGTAATTTTTTCCTGAAATCGTATCGCTTTTCAGCCATTTTGCTGCTCCTTATTCAAAATAAGACTTCAAAAAGTCTGCTACCGTTCCTTCAACCTCTGCTTCACACATATAGTAGAATCCTAACTGATTGCCGCAGAGATAATTCATATATACTTTTCCGTTATAATCACACATATCAAGGTCAGAACTATTGATATTAAAGCCATCTCCGGTAATTTTTTCTATCAACTCGTCAGACAGATCTGCCGCACGGGGAGAAATAATTTTATCGTTATTATCAGGCATCATAATGGGGTTATAATACCCAACATGCCAGTCTTTAAAATCTTTGGTGCGGAAAATATAGCTGACATAATGGAGGTACGGAAGCTCCATGACGGAAATCACATAATACCAGCCATCAACATAGCGCATCCAGGGACCGCCGTTATAATGGTCTTTTGAGAAACAGCATTCATGATAATCCATATGAGTCCACTCTTTAAGATCAGGTGAGGAGGCAAAGAAGAAGGTAAACTTAACACCCACATATTTCTCCGGAGCGCTGGCCTCCATTAAAATCACATATCCGTCGGGCCCTTTGGTCAGAGCTGTGTTATAGTAAACCCAGCCGGGATTTTTAAACAACACCCGGTTCGACCAGTGAACCAGATCCTTACTTTCATAAATCCGGATGGTATCGCGACTCTTCATATCGACGCCCAAAATATAGGCCGTATCCTCTTCAATATAAGCAGAATGGAAATAACTGTCTTCTGCTAAGGTGGCAATCACTTTATTCGTTTCAAGGTCACGAATCCCGGCATAGCGGAGAATCGTATCATCTGTTCCGTTTAAAGGATCAACCAACTCCATACGCATCAGTTTTCCTTTCCAGACGAAGGGAGTCATCTCGCCGTTAGGACTACAGGCGCCCAGTTTTTTAATCTTCGGGTAGCCGTTTTTCATAACGGTTTTTGCATCATAATTAAATACTGCCATTGTCTTCTCCTCCTAGAAATTAATCACAGCAAAACCTGCCGCCGGAACAAAGGCAGAATAGGTTTTTTCACCGATTTTCTCTAAACTAAAGGAGCCTAATGCTTCTTTCAGAACATGGGGCGTTACTTCGTCTTTAAAGGTAATGGTAATTCTCTGATCTGCCTCACGATGCAGAACATTACCTTTTGCCAGGCTTCTTTCATTCCCTTCGTTGTTGAAAATCGTCAGATAACGTTTGCCGTTTTCATCGTAGGAAACCAACCAGCAAAGACCGTTGCTTTCCACATAGCAAGGCAGAAGTTCTTTTGCCAGTTTGTTCAGTTCAGCTTCCAGCTTGCCAAAGTCAGCACTTTCTAAAATCTTCATGCCGCTTCCGGCTTTTGCCTTGGCAAAATCTCCGCCCGGCGTTGCATCAATTAAGTATGCATAGCTCTTCAGGGCTTCTTCATTGGTATCAGCATACACAATATCAAACCAGTCGCCGAAACGGGAGTTCGTAATAACATGACCTTCGTTACCGATACAGCCGGTTCTGCCAAAGATCAGTTTCAAAACGTCCTTAACGTGACCATAGTAAGATTTTCTTGCATCGGTCAGATTGCAGAGCAGATAGTCATCGTCATAAAGACCGAATTCATTCGGCATATAAGGATCAGGAATATCCATGCAGGCATAATCTGTCGGCAGAACAATGGCAAAGGGAACCTCTGCCTTAATGCCGCGGAAGTCAACCGCCGTGTTGATAAAGTCCTTCTTGGTTCTGCCGTAGTCAGACAGAGTGAAGTCCGTCATATCCGTATAACTGCAGTTCAGACCCCATTCTTCAGAGAAGTAATGGGCGCCTGCCATTAAGGAGTAGTAGTAAATTCTATTTTGGAGCATACGGGAAGAACCGCCGTTTTCCCCGTGAGATGTAAAGTCATCGGGATGGAGTTCCTGCGTTAAGTACCACTCGTTAGAGGGATCCGTATTGAAGCAAGGCATGGAGTAATAATAATGACCATTCTCACGGATTTCGCGCCAACATTCGTAGTAGGTACCCCAGGTTTTCTTACTTGCCTTAGCAATACCACGAGCCATTGCCACCTGCTGACGCATCATGGCAATCTGGCAACCAACTTCCGGCATGAAGGTCTTCATGCCCAGTTCATCCTGCACCTTGGTCATCATGTAGTAACTGTCGCAGGGGAGAATCCGGCCGGCAACGTCGTCCATTCTCCGACGGAACATATCTCTGGCTTCTTCAATATAGTCCTCCGGAGTTTCAGCATAGCGCAGCGTTGCATAATACTCCGGCGTATCCTGAGAAAAACCGGGCAGAACCGTTCCGTCAGGCATCACCGCATGGGTTCTGATGGTCCGCTCTCTTAAAAGTTTTGCATCATAAGGACCGTGACTGCCTTCCATAACGTTCAAAATACGTGCCCAGTCAGACTTTCTGCGGTTGGAAGCACTTTCGTGAAGCTGGAAGCCTAAAAACCAATCGCCCAGAAGACTGACATATTCGTTAATCAATTCTTTATCGTAGGGGTATTCATGATAGGTAATACCGCCGGCGATTCTGTCAATATAGAAGGGATAGTTTCCCTCTTTAATCAGATTATAAAGCTCGGTGCCCTTTGCGGCATACCGGTTGAACTTCCGGTCCTCCGGGACAGAAAAGGCATGCTGAATTTTAAAACCGGAATCCTTATTAATCAGGCCGTTTTTCTCCAGACCTTTGAAGCAATCATCGTTGTAAACGTGAAAAAATCTCATGGTGTAACCTCCTGCATGATAAAAGAAAATCAATCTTATATTACTAAAACCTTTTACATCACCCATCATAGCACAATTCATTCCAAAATTCAATCATTATTTTTGGCAAAAAATCTATATTTTTGCGAATGAAAAACCGCTCCGGGCATCCTCTTGCAAAAAGTTTACAAATGCGGTATAATAAGTAAGAATAAATCCTTTTAGTCTTTTAATCGGAGTGATCTTGTGAAAAAACTTACCGTTAAGGAAATCGCTAAAATGGCCGGCGTTTCGGTTACGGCTGTTTCCTTTGTTTTAAACGATAAACCCGGCGTCAGTGCCGAGACCAGAAAAAAGGTTCAGAAGATTATCCAGGAAACCGGCTTCCGTCCGAATCTGAATTCAAAGAAGCTGCTTTTGAACAAAAGTTTTAACATCAGTCTGATGATAAACTCTTTTTCTTCCCCTTTTGAGGATCTGTTCTATTTCGAAATCACCCGGGGCATCTTAAACAGAAGCCGGAAATATAACTATAATATTGTGATGAGTAAGCCCGTCATGGCGCAAAGTGAACTGCCGGACATTGTTTACTCCGGCGACACAGACGGCATGATTTTCATGCAGGATATCAGCCCGGCACTGATGGAAAAGGCCATCGCCAGCGGCGTGCCTTTTGTTGTGGTCGACTCTCATTCCACCAACGAACAGGTCACGTCAATCAACCCGGATTATTGCAGCGCCACCCACGCCGCTACTACCTATCTCATTCAGCACGGGCACAAGGATATTGCCATGATTGCCTCGAAAACTGTACCGGAGTTCTATGACCAGACCTTCAGCGGTTTCGAAGCCGCTCTGAAAGAACATAACCTGACGCCTAACCCGGATTTTTGTGGCCTGGCGGCTACCGATGAGGCCTCTGCCTATGAGGTTGCCAAAAATCTCTTTACGGAAAAGAACCGCCCCACCGCCGTTGTCTGTACCGTTGACAGTTTTGCCATCGGCGCCATGCGGTGTGCTAAAGATATGAACCTGTCCATCCCGAAAGATGTGTCCTTCATCGGCATCGATGATATTCTGCTTTCCCGCTATATTGAGCCAAAACTGACCACCATCGGTATTGATAAGGTAGAGATGGGCGCCCTTGCCATGGATCTTCTCCAACAAAAAATTAAAGGCAAAAAAACAGAAAGCGTCCTGCTTCCCATGGAACTCATTGTCAGAGATTCTGTCTATGATTTACGGTAATTGAAAAGGCTGTAGCAACATGCTACAGCCTTTTATATTGTCTTTGTTTGCAGAGACACAATAAAAACGATGCAGATCGGAACAGCCCGACCGACGCTGCAGAAATGCACTGCGCGCGAAATGGGTGCCGCTTGCCGTTTTTAGCAGCCCGGGAAGGACTCGATAAAAACAGGGCAGATTGGAGCAGCTAAGCCGACGCTGTACGAAGGTACTGCGAGGCGAAGATGGTTCGATATGCCCGTTTTTAGCAGTCCTTAAGGTAATAAGCAGCCAGGACGAACTTTATACGCATCGTTTGCTTTCACGAAGCCCTCAGCATACTTAACGCCGCACTGCATGCCGCGGTATTCTGCCTGAATTCTGAGTTCGTTTGTGAAACTGTCTTTATCAACATCAAAACCTGCATAGTTGTCCTTCATCCATGCCTGCTGGCTTTCGTGACATAAGAACATTTTCTTTTTAGTCTCGTAATAATCCGTGATATCCACGTAATCGGTGGGATTAAAATCTAAACCTTTTGCCGGTTCAAAATAGTAAACAACCGGGAAGATATCGCAGGGCGGCTCTTCGGTTTCAATTTTCGCAATGGGATACATAACCTGAATTTCGGTCATAATCTTACCGGTGCGTTCGTGGTCGGGGTTGTAGTCTTTTAGATTATGGGTAAAGATAACATCCGGTTTGCAATGACGAACCATATTGATAAATTTGACACGAACGTCCATGCTGTCATACAGAAATTCATCATCATAATCAAGGCAAATATATTCCGCACCGATAATCGATGCGCTTTTTGCTGCTTCCTGCTTACGGATTGCACCAATTTCTTCTTTCGGAAGCGTTGCAGAGCCGATGTTGCCGTTTGTTGCGGTACAAATAAAAACCTTATGTCCCTGTGCGGCATATTTAGCCAAAGTACCCGCGCAGTTAATTTCAATATCATCCGGATGTGCGCCAACTGCTAAAATATTCATAGTTTTATCTCCTTATCATTATGATACTGAATGAGCCCCCTGACAAGGGGGCTCATATTTTTGACTGTTATAAAATCCTATAGGGCTAAGAAAAAGTTTGTTCATCGCAAAAGTTTTTTGCGGTCTGCGCTTTTTTAGAGACCCATCAAGAGTTCCATTACGTACATTTCCAACTTCTCATAGTCGCGTTCAGCAACACATTTTGCCTGGAAATCATAATCAAACTTAGCTGCTTTTTCTTCCAGAGCCTTAGCGATCTTTAAGCTGTTGATCAGGTGCTGG
>JBGUTC010000097.1:0-11843 GCA_045132895.1 Clostridia bacterium | reverse complement strand
CATGTTGTGCAGGGTTGCACGACGCACGGTAGACCCTGCCACCTGTACCGGTTCTAAAACTGCATTAGGCGTAATCGCACCGGTTCTGCCGACCTGTAAAACGATATCCGTCAGTTTTGTTTTCTTGGTTTCTGCCGGGAATTTATAAGCCACAGCCCAGCGAGGACACTTACTTGTAGAACCAAGTTGTTCCCGCTGATCCAGTCTGTCGATCTTAAGAACCGCACCATCAATTTCAAACGGCAGTTCTTCGCGTTCTCTGCCAATCTCCAAAACACGCTCAAACGCCTCTTCAACAGTGGGATACACCAGAATCTTCGGTACGGTTTTAAACCCTGCCTCTGCCAAAAAGGAAAGCCCCTCATGGTGGGTTGAAAATGTTTTTCCTTCAACGCGCTGAATGTTAAATACGAAAATATCCAGCCGCCGTTTTGCCGCAACTGAGGAATCGAGTTGCCTGAGACTGCCCGCTGCAGCATTTCTCGGATTGGCAAATAGCGCTTCTCCGTCCGCCTCCCGCTGGCTATTTAATTTCTGAAAATCCGACTTAGAAATAAACACTTCGCCGCGAACTTCCAGATAGGGAATCGCTTCCGGCAATTTCAGAGGAATGGAACCAATGGTTTTCAGATTCTGGGTAACGTCTTCCCCAACCTTTCCGTCCCCTCTGGTAGAACCACGGACAAATCGACCATGTTCATACTCCAGCGAAACAGACAGTCCGTCAATTTTATATTCAACGCCGTAAGCATAAGGCTCGTCCAGCGCTGCTGCAACCCGCGCATCAAACTCCAGAACTTCCTCCCGGCTGAAGGCATCGTTCAAACTTTGCATCGGTACCTGGTGCTGAACCTCTTCAAAGCCTTCGGAAACCTGCCCCACAATTCGCGTCGTGGGTGACGCTGGGTCTTTAAACTCCGGATGAGCCAATTCAAGTGCCTGCAATTTCCGGAGCGCCATATCGTATTCATAGTCTGATATTTCCGGCGCATCTAAAACATAATAACGATGCGCATGATAGGTCAAAAACTCTGTCAGTTCCTGCATTTCCTTCTGCACCATAGCAATTCCTCCACTTTCTGCCCTGATTTCCATTCGCCCCTGCCGGGCATAAGCAGGAGGCAATAAAGTAAAAAACTCTGCGAAAACCGACAGAGTTTTTATAATTTCAAATTATGATTTTGGATTGACAATATCCCGCCAGTCAAGATCGCCGCGTTCCAACCCGCGAACAAGGACCTCTGCCGTTGCAACATTGGTTGCCAGAGGAACATTGTGAACATCACAAAGCCGGAACAAAGCAGAAACATCCGGTTCATGGGGTTGCGCCGTCAAAGGATCCCGGAAAAACAGAACCAAGTCAATCTCGTTATACGCAATTCTGGCACCGATCTGCTGATCGCCGCCTTGAGGACCGGACAGAAAACGATGAATCTCAAGGCCCGTTGCTTCACTGACGAGACCGCCGGTTGTGCCGGTAGCACAAAGGGTGTGCTTTTCCAAAATTCCTTTATAAGCTATACAAAACTGAATCATCAGTTCTTTTTTCAAATCATGGGCAATAAGCGCAATGTTCATAATAATCTTTTCCTTTCCCATCTTGTTCTGCGAACGATCTTTGTCCGATGTAGTAAGGCTAGGCTTTTGTCGCTTTGCTCTTTAAGAGGTTGTCAACAGAAAACCAAGACCATTTTACCATAATTCTGCAACATTGTCTATAGATTTTCATATATTTTTCTAAGAACTTTTTTCTGTATATCTGCTTCGAATATTACGGCAATAGCGTATTATATTGCACGGTTTGTACGCCACCGCTGCCGGTTGCCCCAAAGAAATACTCCCAGAAAACATCTCGTGCAATTCTGGCTGCATTACCGCCCGAACCACCATGCTCCACAACAACCGCAACGGCAATCTGAGGATTATCATAAGGTGCATATCCAACATAAATACCGTTACTGGAACCTCTGGAAACCTGGGCGCTACCGGTTTTTCCGCCTGTTCGGAAGGGAAAATCCGCAAACGCCGCACTGGCAGTTCCTTCAGACGTTGCTAAAAGCATACCCGCCAAAACGGCATCTAAATTTTCCTTTTTGAGATTCATCTGGTTCTGAATCTGAGGAGCCGTTTCCTCCAACAGCGCATCTTCCGTATTCGATTTAACGGCCTTCAATAAATGCACTTTATAATTCGTTCCGCCATTTGCAAGCGTTGCCATGTAATTGGCAATCTGAACCGGTGTAAACAAATTATCTGACTGACCGATCGCCGCCTGTAAAACATCTCCAGGATACCACTCTCTCCCATGCTTCTCTCTTAAAGCCGGGCCGGCAACCTGACCGATTGCTTCTTCGCCTAAAAGTTCAATACCGCTATGCTGCCCCAGACCAAATTTAGCCGCATAGGACTCAATGGGCTCAATGCCCATCCGATGTCCCATTTCATAAAAGAAATAGTTACAGGAATGCTGAATCGCCTGAGAAACATTAATTGTGCCATGATTCCCAAAACTGGTACGGTAAATATTACACATAAAATCGTGACCAAGATAATGATACACGCCTGTTGTCTGCAGTAATTCTGCTGGGGTGACACAACCGGTTTCAAGAGCCGCCAACGCCGTACATAGCTTAAAGGTAGAACCGGGCTCATACAAACCGGTGAGTGCGCGATTCATCATCGGGCGGTCGGAATCCGCATTGAGCTGATTGAAATTCTGATTAAAAAGGGCCGGATCATAAGTGGGATACGACGCCATCGCCAGTGTCTCACCGGTATTAAGATCCAACGCAACAACTGCACCGGCATTGGCATCTGCCCCACTCCCGGGCTTACTGGTTGCTGCAATCTGGGCAATATTTTTGGCAAGGGATTGTTCTGCCGCCCACTGCAATTCCTTATCAATGGTCAGCATGACAGAATTGCCCGGCACCGGGTCTCGGGAATAAACAATCTCTGTCTCTCCCTCTTTAATTTTCCGCTCAATACTGTTTGTACCATCTGTTCCTCTGAGATAACTCTCAAAAGCCTTCTCCACCCCTTGTTTTCCCAGGTGGTCATTTATGCCATAGCCTTCTTTTTTAAGCTCTGCATATTCCTCAGAATTGATAATACCCACCCTGCCCAAAATATGCGAAGCCAGCGTGCCACTGGTATACTGGCGGATTGGTTCATCATAAACGGTGACGCAGAAAAATGCGTCCCGTTGTTCTTTAATCGTCGAAATCGTCTCAATATCAACGTCACTAGCAAACACATAGGCATTATTGGAGGAAAAATTACGTTTTTCCATTTCATAACGGACACCTGCTATTTTCCGCACCTCTCTGGGAGAAAAAGCATCACTGATGGCATATTTTTTCTTATATTTTTCCACCACTTCTTCCGCCGTGATGTCCTCCGGATAGTTTTTACCGGTTAAAAAAGCCTTTGCTGCTTTTTGTTGGGACTCTTCATCAGAACCGGAAAAAGCAAAAGCAAAAGGCGCATCTTCTGATATGGGAAAACTGTCATCATACTGGATGCCTCTGGCATCAAACAGATTTGTCATATTTAAAATGACTTGATTTAAAGCCTCTTTATCATCATTAATTTTTGCGATAGCAACCGTATAGCCAATCCGGTTTGTAACCAAGGGTCTTCCATAGCGATCCAGAATTTCACCTCGCGGCGCCTTAATCGGAATGCTTCGCGCTAAACGGCTGTCTGAAATTTCTCTATAGTTTTCACCTTCCATAATCTGAAGGTAAAACAGGCGGCAAACCGCAACGATTGCCAGAATAACAATCAGAAGATAGAATTTTCGACAGCGTTTGGAAAGGTTTGTATCTTCCACGCGATTTACCTCCTTTTTTTATAATTGGCCTATACCGCTGACTCGCTTCACTAACGGATATAAAAGCACCGTAAACAGAAAATTATAAACCGCACCCGGCAAAATTTTACACACCAGTACAAAGCCAAGTTTTCCGGTTCCCCAGATTGTGAAATAGAATATATAAATCAATAGTTCATAGGGAATTGAAAACAATAAGACAAACATCATCGCAACAAACAAATGATTATTAAACAAATTGCCGCTGATGCAAATACAAAGATAGGCAACCAGCGTGCAAAGAAGCGTGTTCATGCCAACAAGCCGCCCCCCGGTAATATCCAGCAGAAAGCCGCAAATGACACCAACTGCCAAAGACATATAATCCCCATGCAAAATACCGTGACACACCACCGTGATCAAAAGCAAATTGGGAATAACATGAAAAACCTCAAAACCACGGAGAACCGTGGTTTGAATGATTGTAAACAGCAATATTAAAATAACCGTCAGAACACGGCTGACAATGGTTGAGTTTTGATTCATCACACTTTACCTGCCACTCCGGATAACTAGGACTTCCCGGATTTTTTGAAAGTCAACTGCCATATCAATGACAGCAGACTGGGAATAGCCCATGGAATCACTTGTTATTTCGGCAACCGTCCCGATGAGAATTCCCTCGGGATATACCCCGCCAAGACCGGAGGTCACCACCGTGTCGCCAACAACTAAGCTGGCATCCTTACTGACATAGCTGAGCTTACATTTGCCGTCATCAGCCAGGGAAATGTCCCCGTCTAAAATGGCAAAATCCTGAGTACGGCTCACAAGTGCACCGACAGAACTGTCTGTGTCAATAATGGTCAGAACTTTTGACCAGTTGGCGCCAACCTCTGTTACCCGACCAACTAAGCCCGCACCGGAAATCACAGCATCATCGACCGCAATTCCGTCTCCGGCTCCTTTGTCTATCGTGAACGAGTGGAACCAGTTCCCCGGATCTTTTGCAATAACTTCGCAACCAATCATGTTCTGCTCGTAGGAACTGTCTTTAAACTCCAGAAGTTGTCTGAGCCGTTCATTTTCCTGGCCAAAGGACTCCAGTTCGCGAACCCTTGCAGAAAGTTCATTCACCTGATCCTTCAGTTCCAGATTTTCCTGCTGCATGTCTTTCATATCAAAAACAAAACCGAAAAATCCGCCGACACTACTACCAATGTCAGAAAAGAAATTCTGCACGGGGCTTAAAACCATTCCAAAAACATTACCGGAAGCAGAGGTTCCGGCCGTTGCAAAGGAAACACCCATCACGATTAAAACAACGACAACAATTGACAAAACAATTACATGTAATTTTCCGTTCTTCTTCACCCTCTGCCCTCCTCTAACATTATTTAAAACGACAATTTACCGCCATCTTTTCTGTTTACTGCTCAAAATTCCCTGTCCGGCTTTTTCCAGTGCAGACAGAGCCAGGCCGGTACCAAGAGCAACGCAATCCAAAGCGTTATCCGCAACATAAACCGGAATACCGGTCTCTTCAGAAATCAAAATGTCCAGACC
The DNA here is from genome assembly GCA_045132895.1 of Clostridia bacterium. Taxonomy (GTDB): domain Bacteria; phylum Bacillota; class Clostridia; order UBA1381; family UBA9506; genus UMGS755. The sequence continues at coordinate 6,463 of JBGUTC010000097.1, read as the reverse complement.
GCGAATCAAAGCACCGCCACCGGTCAACACAATACCGCGATTCATAACGTCAGCTGCCAGTTCCGGCGGCGTCTTTTCCAGCGTTGTCTTAATCGCATCAACAATCGCAAAAATGGATTCAGACATTGCGCTTCGGATTTCTTTACTGGTCAGATTAATGGTTCTGGGCAGGCCGGAAATCAGGTCGCGACCTTTAACCTCCATGGTGCTTTCGTCTTCATATTCATAAGCAGAACCAATATTGAATTTAATTTCTTCTGCCGTCCGTTCACCAATCATCAGGTTATACTCTTTTTTAATATAGTTTACAATGTCATCGTCCAATTCATCACCGGCAATACGCAGAGACTGGCTTGACACAATACCGCCATAAGAAATAACTGCAACCTCACTGGTACCACCACCGATATCAACAACCATGCTGCCCGTAGGTTCAGAAACCGGCAAGCCGGCACCGATGGCTGCTGCCATAGGCTCTTCAATCAGATACGCACTCTTTGCGCCGGCAGACAGAACAGATTCTTCGACTGCACGACGTTCAACCTCTGTAACACCAAAGGGGATACAAACAACAACGCGGGGCTTAATCAAAGAAGAAGAATACGCCTTCTTGATAAAGTATTTCATCATTGCCTGCGTGCTGTCAAAATCAGCGATAACGCCGTCCTTCAGCGGTCTGATTGCAACCACATTCCCCGGCGTTCTACCAATCATTTCTTTTGCTTCACTACCAACTTTTAAAATTTTTCCCTCGGTTTTATTCACTGCAACAACAGAGGGCTCACGAAGAATAATACCCTTTCCTTTTAAGTATACCAACGTGTTTGCAGTACCCAAGTCAATTCCAATATCTTTTGCCAGTGCCATAAACTTAAACCTCCCAAATTAATTCAATTTCAAATTCTTCCTGCAATAGTCTGCCCAATCTTTGAAGGGGCAACCCTACCACATTGTAATAATCGCCATCTATTTTTTCAATGAACAGACCGCCCAGACCCTGCACTCCGTAAGATCCCGCTTTGTCTAAAGGCTCTTTGGTTCGGATGTAGGATTCTATTTCCTTGTCTGTCAATTCTTTAAAGTAAACGACCGTTTCTTCAGCCACACTGATGCTTTTTCCGTCCCTTGCCCGCATAACGGTCAATCCGGTCAGAACACTATGACTGCGACCCGAAAGTCGCCGAAGCATAGTTTTTGCATCCTCTTCATCTTTCGGCTTTGTTAAAATTTCATTTTCTAAGACCACAATAGTATCTGCACCAATAACAAGGGTCTCAGCTGGCTGATTTTTGCAAACATCTGCGGCCTTCAGCAGGGATAAACTTTTAACAACCATGTCAGGTGAAAGCCCTGACGGAATATGTTCCTCTGCCTGTGAGGGGATGACGGTAAAAGGCAGACCAATCTGCCCGAGAAGTTCCTTTCGTCTGGGAGAGCCAGACGCCAGAACAATCGCCGCGTTTTCCGGTAGCCGGATCGTAGGCTTCTGCATAATAACGCCTCTTTTTCATCTATTATGTATGATTGTTTCTGTCCGTTTTGCCAGAATTCCTGTCAACAGCCCGCAAAAGGCTGAAAACAACGTCAGAACCGGTAAATAGGTAACAATATAAAAACTTTCCAAAACCAAGACACAAACCAGAATCTGCCCCAGATTAAACGCAAATGCGCCTAACATACTTCTGCCAACAACGCTCACTGCACGGGGCATTAACTTTTGAAAAACCAACATGGTCAAAATACTGCAGACGGTGCCCGCGCCACTGTACAAAAACATCGTCACCGCACCGGAAAAAATGCTGCTCAGGGCACACCGCAGGATACCAACCAGAAAAGCCGTACCAAAGCCATACCATGAAAAAGTAAGCAACGTAACAACATTGGCAATGCCCAGCTTTCCTCCCGGCAAAACCTGAAACAAGGGAATCATGCTTTCCGCATAGTGTAGCACCAGGCTGACAGCCAGAAGAAAGGCAACCCGCGTCACCCTGGCGGCGCTTCCCGATTTAGTACGCAAAGCCATCCACTTCCCTTCTGCCAACAATCCGGATAACCAGTCGGTTCGGCAGGCAAACCAACATTTCACCGCTATTCTGAATAGCACCGTCGCGAATCTCCAACCCGTCCGGACAATCTGATTCACTGACCCACAGTTTTCCATTATCTATAACTACTTTATTATAACCAAATTCTGTTTTGATTGCAAGAGTCTGGCGCTCTTTTTCTTCTAACGAGTAACGCCCATATTCTTTTCCGTCTACTTCAACAAGGGCTATTGTTCCCGTTTCGCCGGAAAGGAAAAGGCCTAAACATAAAAGCGCAATGACCGAACCGAGTACAAGGACAAAGAATATGGTTTTATCGCCCCGCGTCATCTTCCTGTTGACCCGAAGCCACCGCTTCCTCGACCACTATCCGGTAAATCGGAAACTTCTTCCAGGTCTGCCCGGCATACCGGTGCAATAACCATCTGCGCAATCCGTTCTCCCGGTTGAATGGTATAATCCTCAGGTCCCAGGTTAATCAGCCCTACGGAAATTTCTCCCCGATAATCTGAATCAATGACTCCGACACCGTTGGAAAGTGAAATACCGTGTCTGACCCCAAGGCCGCTTCTAGCATAAATATATGCCACGGTTTCCGGTCCGGGAAGAGCAATGGATATACCGGTGGGAACAAGAGCCATGGCGCCTTTTTTCAAAAGAAGCGGCGCTCCGATATTCGCTGACAAGTCCATGCCTGCCGCCCCCTCTGTGGCATAAAACGGCATTGGTGGCAAGTTGCCGTCTGCACCTGCCAAACGCTTAACCAAAACCTTCATAATCCCACCTCACAGCATACCGCGGTAAAAATGCCCGCGGGTAAAATCACCGGCAGGGGGAGAAACTTTCTTCCCTGCCAAAGCATCCTGGTACTCTCTTATCATTATACAACATTTATCATAATTTTCAAGGGTAAAACATAATCTGATGCCGTCAATTTGCAATTTTTTTATATCCGAAATCCGGTCTGCCATATAAATAGGCTTTCCGTTATAAATTAAATTACCGCAACGGGTAGGCACCAAAGGAAACACTTCATTCTTTCTGTCTTTTAAAGCAAATGTTCCCATATCGCAACCGCAGGCATTGCTGCTCTTTATAATGCAATTTTCTAACAACATCAACGGCAGGCGACCGTAGGCAATAACCTCCAGTTCCATGTCGGTATGCGCCCGCAGCGAGTGAATCGCCTTTATATTTAATTCCGGCGATATCACAGCACGTTCCACGCCCCAATCGGATAAGATCCTTGCCGTTTCCCCATTGGTAATATTCAGCCTGTGCCCCGCCGTAATCCTGCGGCCGAAAACCGCCGGAATCTGACCGAGATTCTGCACACATACCTGTGCAAACGGTTCTGCATCTACCGTCGTTCCCTCTTTCGTGAGAGGATCAAGCATTAGGACCGGTTCTGCCACATTCTTAGCAAATTCCGCCAGCCGCTTCGGAAAATAAATCCGCCGGATCCCCATATCAAGCGCTGCTTTAAGCTGCTCTTCCGTCATGACTTCAACGCAGAGTTCAGTGCGTCTTTCCCTAACCGTGCAGGCAGATAACGGCTTCATAGCCGGCGCAGGTCTGCGTCTGAACTTCGCGGTCATTGTTTCTTCCAACTCGCTTGCCGCTTGTCGTCTGAGAGCATTCAGCATGCCAACCGGAACCATAGCATCATCTGACAAAACAACCTCAATTTCTTCAGCAAAAAAAGGCGTTTCGCCCAGTTTAGCCAACTGTTCCTCAACTCGTTCTTGTGTGCTGGGTTTGGTGTGCGCCGCCTGACAAACATCCCCAAAAACCGTAACGGTTTCACCCTGCTCCTCTGTCATGATAAGTGTCATGGGTTCACCAACCACACCAACAAAGCAAAGTTTAACCGGCATTCGTTTTTTCTGCCTGGAAACTGCCGGCAAATCCTGAGAAATCTTTGTTTGCCCCGTAGAATCCATCATATTGTCATAACTGCAACCGTCAAAGTACCCGTGACAGGAGCCACCTCTTGAGAAAAATTTCAGCATATTCTGAATATCATGATCTGAAACACCGGTCTGCACCGCTTGTTGATACACGCTTGTAACCGTCGCAACATATTCAGGACTTTTCATGCGGCCTTCAATCTTCAATGAAGCAATGCCCATATCTTTTAATTCAGACACTCTGTCTGCCAGACACAAGTCCTTAGGACACAGAAGAGGCACATGCTCTGTAACCGGCTTTCCGTCTTTCAGCAGCGTGTAGGGCAATCGGCAAGGCTGAGCACAACCGCCGCGGTTGCCGCTTCTGCCACCTAATAAACTACTCATCAGACACTGCCCGGAATAGGAGATACACAGAGCTCCATGAACAAAATATTCCAGTTCAACATCTGTTTTTTCTGAAATCTGCCTAAGGGCTGCCCCCGTTACTTCTCTCGCCAGAACAACCCGCTTCACCCCGGCATCAGATAAAATCCGGACACCATCGCTATTAACAATCGTCATTTGCGTACTGGCATGAACAGGCATGTCCGGCAATGTTTTGCGAATCAGGTTCAATAGCCCCAAATCCTGAACAATGACAGCATCAACACCGATTTCATAGGCATAACGAACAAAATTCATTGCCTCTGAAAGTTCTGAATCTTTCATCAGTGTATTACAACAGACATAGACAGAAACTCCCCGCACATGGCAAAAATCTACTGCCTGCCGGAGTTCTTCATCTGTAAAATTCTTTGCATTTTTTCTGGCACTGAACTGTGCGCCGCCAACATAAACGGCATCAGCACCGGCATGAACTGCCGCACAAAGTGCCTCAAAACTGCCGGCCGGAGATAAAACTTCCATGGGGTAACACCTCATATTATTTATGAAAATTCTTTAAAATCGTCTGCTTGGAACACCAGGAAAAGGCATAGGAAGCATACGCTTTTTTAAACGCACGATTACTCATGCCGGAAAGTTCCTCTTGGTTCAGCCCCGTCAGAATCCCCTGACGAAAGGCTTCAATAGGCGTTTCGGGCACCTGCTGGTTATGAGGACACACCTGCTGACAAACATCACAGCCATACACACTACTCTGCGCCATAACAAGCGCCTGCTCCGATTCTGACAACGTTTTTTTCTGTGTGAGGTAAGAAATGCACCGATTGCAATCAAAACCAAACTCCTCCGTAAGAGCGCCACCCGGACAGGCAGAAAGACATTCTCCACAGCCCTGACAACCTTCCCCGATGGGCAGATCCGGTTCAAGTTCTAAATCCAAAAGCAGAGACCCAATAAAAAAATAGGAACCGAATTCCGGATGAATCAGCAAATTGTTTTTTCCAAAAAAACCAAGTCCTGCCCGATACCCCAGCCATCGATCCACTTGCACACCAACATCACAAAGTGGGCGGCAGTGCACGTCCGGCCGGTACTGTTTAATATAATCAGCAATTTTCTGAAGGATTTCTCCTGCCACTAAATGATAATCCGGGATTGCCGCATAGCAAGAGAGATTGTTTGGCCTGACATCCTGAATGTAGTAAGGAAACATGCAAACAAAAACACTTCGCGCCTTCGGCATCAGCATTTTAAGGGAACACCGTTTTACAATGTCCTGCTCCTCAAAATCCGAAACAGAAAAGTTTTCCCGCCGTTTCTTCAAAACAGAAAGCAGTGTTTCATCATCTTCCGCACTGCAAACACCGGAAACAGGAACACCTAAAGAGCGCGCATATTCTTTTATTTCACCGACAGTTATCATAACGCCCACTCCAAAAAAAGATAAGGTCTGTCATTTCAAGTAAACGACAGACCCATGCATCATTTTTGAATATAATCCTTAACTAATGCTTCCAAAAGCTCATCACGTTCAATCTTACGAATCAGCGCCCGCGCATTGTTATGGCTTGTGATGTAGGTCGGATCGCCGGATAAAATATATCCCACCATCTGGCTGACCGGGTCATAACCCTTTTCTTTCAGCGCGGCATATACCGTTGTAATAATCGAACGGATATAGTCATCTTTGTTCCCGCCAAAATCATATTTTTGTGTTTCGTTCATATTCATGTGATCGCCGCCTCTCTTTACATAAGGAACATGATATTGTTATTATACACCAATTTAACAAAATATGCAAGTTTTTTCACTTGATTTTCACAGGAAGACCTGACACCATGAGGAATACCTCATCAGCCTGGGCAGCAATTTTCGTATTGATCCGACAAGTAATATCCCGACGGATTTTGTTAAACCGATCAGAAGGCCTGCTACCCATGCCCAGTTCATTGGTCAGCATAATCACCGGCGTCGGAACGGTTTTGGCAACCCGGATAACCTCTTTGATTGTTCGCCAGACTTTTTTCTCAATTTCTAAAACGGTCGTCATAGGAACCGTCTCCCAATCCGCCTCAAAATCGCCCAGAAGCTGCGTAACCATAACGGACACCCTGTCCAGCA
>JBGUTC010000096.1:0-5360 GCA_045132895.1 Clostridia bacterium | reverse complement strand
TCTAAGCATTCGGGAAAACCGGTAATCTCAGAAACACCGGTAACCGCAAGACCGGCTTCTGTCAGGGCACGTTTTGTGCCACCGGTTGAAACAATTTCAAAACCTAAATCAATTAAGCCTTTTGCAAATTCTACAATTCCTGTTTTATCTGATACGCTCAGTAATGCTCTTTTTGCCACTTGAATCATCCTTTCCTTTAGTCGTTGTCAATGATAACACGCCGTCCGTCACGGCGAATTTTTCCGGCAGACAGAAGTTCTGCCGCCCGGGGAAGCAAAATATGCTCCGCTTCTTTCATGACCTTTTGCTGCAATGCTTCGGCTGAAATTCCATCCGGAATTTCCACAGCTTTTTGCAGAATAATGGCACCGCCATCCGTAACCTCGTTCACGAAATGCACCGTTGCACCGGTGACCTTAACGCCATATTCAAGCGCCCGTTCATGAACAGAAAGACCATAAAAGCCGTCGCCGCAAAAAGACGGAATCAATGCCGGATGGACATTGATAATCCGGTCCGGATATTGCCGGACAAAATCGTCCGACAGGACAAGCATAAAGCCTGCCAGAATTAATATATCAATTTCTCGCGCTTTGAGTTCCGAAAGCAACGCTGCTTCAAAAGAAGCTTTATCGGAAAAGGCTTTTCTTTCAACGCAAACGCCTTCAATACCTGCTTTTTCAGCACGTTCTAAGGCAAAAACACCGGGTTTACTTGCGATGACCACGGAAATGGTACCGCTTTTCAGTTCGCCACGCTGTTCCGCGTCAATGAGCGCCTGCAGATTCGTACCGCCACCGGAAACCAAAACACCAATTCGCTTTTTTTCCATAACGTTTCCCCTTAGTTCAGGACAACGCCCTGGTCTCCCTTTGCCACTTCGCCGATAACCCAGGCTTTTTCGCCAAGGCTCGCAAGGTGACTGACAATAGCGTCTGCTTTCGCCTTGTCAACTGCCAACACAAGACCAACACCCATATTAAAGGTGTTATAAAGGTCACGTTCGGAAAGACCGGCTGTTTCTTCCATTAAGCGGAAAATTGCAGGAGACTCAAAGCTTCCTTTTACAACATTTGCCTGGAGGCCTTCCGGCAGCATACGAGGAATATTTTCATAGAAACCGCCGCCTGTAATATGAGAAACGGCATGAATACCATAATTCTCAATAACAGAAAGCAGGGGTTTAACATAAATCTTTGTGGGCATCAAAAGTGCTTCACCTAAAGTGCAACCAAGACCTGCCGGCGTTTCTGCCAGGCGTTCTTTCGCACCTTCTGAATCCAGGTCAAAGATTTTACGAACCAAAGAGTAACCGTTACTATGTACACCGGAGGATGCAATACCAATCAGCGCATCACCCGCCTGTGTCTGGGTTCCGTCAACGATTTTATCCTTATCCACAACGCCAACGCAGAAGCCCGCCAGGTCATATTCTTCCGGTTCATAGAAACCGGGCATTTCAGCCGTTTCGCCACCAATCAGAGCAGCGCCTGCCAGTTGGCAACCTTCTGCAACACCCTTAACAACTTCCGCAATTCTGGTAGGAACATTTTTGCCCACTGCCAGGTAATCAAGGAAGAATAAAGGTTTTGCACCGGAACAAGCAATGTCATTCGCACACATTGCCACACAATCCTGACCGATGGTATCATGCTTGTCCATTAAAAAAGCAAGACGAAGTTTGGTACCAACACCATCTGTACCGGAAACCAGAACCGGATTTTTATACCCTGCTCCCAATTCGAATAAACCACCAAAACCACCCAAGCCACTTAACACGCCCGGGGTAAAGGTTTTGTTAACATGCTCTTTCATGAGTCTGACTGCTTCGTATCCAGCTTCAACGTCAACGCCGGCTGCTTTATATGCTGTGCTCATTTTTTGCCCTCCTTAGTATGTTCAAAATCAGATTTATTAACGTTCAAGGGCACTTCCATGGGATATACACCTGTGAAGCACGCCTGACAATAATCGCAGTTTAAACTGCGTGTTGCTTCTTTTAAGCCTTCAATACTTAAATAACCCAACGAATCCGCCCCAATCTTCTGGCGAATTTCCTCAATACTGTATTTAACAGCCATCAGGCAATCCCGGGACGGAATGTCCGTTCCGAAATAGCAAGGCCATAAAAACGGCGGTGAGCTGACGCGCATGTGTACTTCTTTTGCGCCGGCCTCTTTTAAAGCGCGAATGATATTCGCACAAGTCGTACCGCGGACAATGGAGTCATCAACCATAACAACACGTTTTCCGGCTACGCTGCTTTTTAATACGTTCAATTTTATATTGACCGCAGCCTCGCGCTGAGCCTGAGTAGGCAGAATAAAGGTTCTGCCGATATACTTATTTTTAATAAAGCCTTTACCGTAAGGCAATCCGGATTCTTCCGCATAACCAATCGCCGCACACAAACCGGAATCAGGAACACCAAAAACTAAATCTGCATCAACCGGATGCTCTTTGGCAAGCTGATGACCCATAGCTTTTCTGACTTCATAAACACTGGCACCCTGAATCACGCTATCCGGTCTTGCATTATAAACATATTCAAAAACACAGATTTTTGCTTTTTCAAGAGCGTTTTCATGACGGATAGAGTGAAGACCGTCCTTGTCAATCCAGACAACCTCTCCGGGCTCAACATCACGGATGAACTCGGCACCGATGTTGTCGAAAACACAAGTTTCAGAAGACAGAACATAAGAATTTTCCAGTTTACCGATAGACAGCGGATGAAGACCATGAGGATCTCTTGCACCAATAAGTTTCCTGGGGCTCATCATAACCAAAGAGTAAGCGCCGTGAACCGCATCCATCATGTTGAGAACCGCCCGTTCAATCGCATGGGTCTTAATTCTCTCCTGGGCAATTTTATACATCATAACCTCGCCGTCAATAGAGGTATGAAAAATAGCGCCGCTTTTTTGAAACTCATCACGCAGTTCGCCGGCGTTAATTAAATTGCCGTTATAAGCTAGTGCCAACGTTCCCTTGACATACTGATAAACCAGCGGCTGAGTATTCTCTCTTTTCTTGTGTCCGCCTTTTGTTGAATAACGGACATGACCAACCGAAATGGTTCCTGTCAGATTGCTTAAAACGCGATCATTGAAAACATCCGGCACAAGGCCTAAATCTTTATGACAACGAAACGTACTGTCATCGTTCACCGCAATACCGGCACTTTCCTGACCACGGTGCTGCAGCCCGTAAAGTCCATAATATGTCAACCGGGCAACATCAAAGCCGTCATTATCATAAAAGCCGAATACACCACACTCTTCCTTTGCTTTATCAGAAAGAATCACAGTTCCATTTTTATCCATATTCTATACTCCCCTAATAAAATTTCGCCAGTCTTTTAAAGCAGAAATCGCAGTGCAACCATAAACCTGGTCGCACTGCGCTATCATTTACCTCTGCACACGTCCGGAACCGTCGCCACCGGCTAAAGCCTGAACTTCTTTAACACTTACCAAGTTGAAGTCACCCTCAATAGAATGTTTCAGACAGGAAGCCGCTACAGCGAACTCGATGGTGTCCTGCATGCTGTATTTTTCCAGCATTGCATAAATTAAGCCGCCGCCAAAGGAATCGCCGCCGCCAACACGGTCAACGATGTTAATATTGTATTTTTTGGATTTGTAATAGTCTTTACCGTCATATAACAATGCAGACCAGTTGTTGACAGAAGCAGAGATACTCTCACGGAGTGTAATGGCAACATGAGAAAAACCGAAACGGTCAGCCAGCTGCTTTGCAACATCACGGTAACCTTCATCAGAAAGTTCACCGGAAGTAATATCGGTTTCTTTAGCATGAATACCGAAAACTTTTTCTGCATCTTCTTCGTTAGCGATACAAACGTCAACATATTCCATCAGACCAGACATAACCTTGCCTGCTTTTTCGCTGGTCCAGAGTTTCTTTCTGAAATTCAGGTCACAGCTGATGGTAATGCCCTTTGCTTTTGCTGCTTTACAAGCAAGCAAGGAAAGTTCAGCCGCACCATCTGACAGCGCCGGAGTAATACCGGTAAAGTGGAACCATTCTGCGCCATCAAAAATTTTATCCCAGTCAAAGTCTTCCGGCTTTGCCAGAGCAATAGAAGAATTAGCGCGGTCATAGGTTACAGTAGACGCACGCTGAGATGCACCCTTTTCTACAAAATAAACACCCAGACGGTCGCCGCCCTTTGTGACATAATCAGTTTCCACGCCATATTTACGCAGTTCTGAAATACACCATGCGCCGATTAAGTTGTCCGGCATTTTGGTAACAAAATGAGCTTCATGACCGTAGTTAGCCAGGGAAACTGCAACATTGGCTTCACCGCCGCCAAAAGTTGCCTCTAAATTTGTTGCCTGAATCAATCTCTGGTTACGAACTGTCTGCAACCGGAGCATAATTTCACCAAACGTAATGACTTTAGCCATAATAAGCCTCCAATTTCAAATTTATTTTTACTGACCTCTTGCTTCTTTAATCCGTTTAACAAATTCGCGACCCATAGCCGTAATAGCCGCATAGTCCCCTGTTTTAGCGCCGGCAGTCAAAGAGCTTCCGGCACCAACAGCAACAGCACCTGCACGAATCCAGTCTGCTACATTGTTAACATCTACGCCACCGGTCGGCATGATTTTAGCATAGGGAATCGGTCCGCGAATTGCTTTAATCATACCCGGTCCGCCAGCTTCGCCGGGGAACAGTTTTACAATATCAGCACCGGCTTCCATTGCTTCCACAACTTCTTTGATAGTCATTGCACCGGGCATACAAGCGGTTCTGTAGCGGTTACAAAGTTTAACTGTATCCAGATTAAAATAAGGACTGACAACATACTGTGCACCGGACAGAATCGCAATTCTTGCGGTCTCGGAATCCATAACCGTTCCGGCACCTAAAATGATTTCATCCGGCGTATAACGTTTTGCCAGTTCCTCAATAACGTGATGTGCGCCGGGAACGGTAAAAGTAAGTTCAATTGCAGGAACGCCGCCTTCAATACAAGCATCTGCAATTTTAATCGCTTGTTCTGCATCATTAGCTCTTACGACAGCCACAATACCAGAGTCACAAATTTTAGTAATAATTTTCTCTTTATCCATTGTTAACTCCTCTCTCATCTAAAATAAGACATATTAATAGTATAACAAAAATTTCTCAAGATATATTGTATCACAAGATATTCTTTTGGTCAAGAACAGGACTTTAAAAGTTTTAAATTCGTTGAAATTAGACAATTTTCCTGATAAATTTCTCCGTCAGTTGATCATTTCATGTATCCACGGCAAAAAAAATTCAGAAAAGGTATAAAAAAACTACTATAATTCCAATTTGCGGACACACTATCAGCATAA
>JBGUTC010000095.1:0-2048 GCA_045132895.1 Clostridia bacterium | reverse complement strand
TCAGGGTGCAGAATCACTTCTTCGCAAGTTAATGCAAATTCCCGATAATTATAAAGTTATGTTTCTGCAGGGTGGTGCCTCTAGTCAGTTTGCCATGATTCCGCTGAATCTTTTAAGGACCGGCAAGGCTGACTATGTCATTACCGGTCAGTGGGCAAAGAAAGCGGCAGAAGAGTGCGAGAAATATGGTGTTGCAAACCGCATTGCCAGCTCAGCAGACAAAACCTTTTCCTATATTCCGGACTTAGATCCTGCTACCTTTACAAAGGATGCAGACTATTTCCACATTACTTATAATAACACCATTTACGGAACCCGTTATACAGAACTTCCGGATACCGGTAATGTGCCTTTGATTGCAGATATTTCATCTAATATCTTATCTGAGCCCATTGATGTTTCCAAGTTCGGTATGCTCTATGCCGGAGCACAGAAAAATATGGGTCCTGCCGGTGTAACTGTTGTTATCATCCGTGAAGATCTTTTAGGCTTCACCAAAGAGGGTACGCCGACCATGTTTAACTATCAGATTCATGCAGATAACGGCTCCATGTATAACACACCGCCGACTTACGGTATTTACATCTGTAAGCTGGTGCTGGAATGGCTGGATGCATTAGGCGGCATTGAAAAAATGTATGAAATCAACCTGAAAAAGGCAAAGATTCTGTATGATTTCCTGGATTCTTCCAAGATGTTCCGCGGTACGGTTGTGCCGAAAGACCGTTCTTTGATGAACGTTCCTTTTGTAACTGATTCTGATGAACTGAACGCAAAGTTCATTAAAGAAGCAAAAGCTGCAGGTTTTGTTAACCTGAAAGGTCACCGCTCTGTTGGCGGTATGCGTGCCAGTATTTATAATGCAATGCCCATTGAAGGTGTTGAAAAACTGGTTGCATTCATGAAGGAATTTGAAAAGAATAATTGAGAAATGAGGAATTTTCGTGTTTGATATTTTAACACTCAATAAAATTGCGCCTCAGGGTCTTGAAAAGTTCTGCCCGGACTGTTATCAGGTTTCGGACAACTGCGAAAATCCTGACGGCATCATTCTTCGTAGCTTTTCCATGCACGAAATGGAACTGCCGGAAAACTTAAAAGCAGTGGCAAGAGCCGGTGCCGGCGTGAATAATATTCCTATCGATGCCTGCACAGAGAAGGGTATTGTTGTTTTTAACACACCCGGTGCTAATGCAAATGCTGTTAAAGAACTCGTTCTTGCCGGACTGTTGCTTTCAAGCCGTAATATCACCGGTGGTATCCAGTGGGCAAAGACCTTAATCGGTCAGGGTGCTGAGGTGCCGAAACTGGTGGAAAAAGGCAAGGGTCAGTTTGTTGGTCCTGAAATTAAAGGTAAGAAATTAGGCGTGATTGGTCTGGGTGCGATTGGCGTTATGGTTGCTAATTCCGCGCTGGGACTGGGTATGGATGTTTTAGGCTTTGACCCGTTCTTGTCTGTTACCTCTGCCTGGAATTTGTCTCCGGCTGCCCGTCAGGCAAAGGATATGAACGAAATTTTCGCATCCTGTGATTATATTACCCTCCATGTTCCCTTAAATGACGGAACAAAGGGCATGATTTGTGCTGAGACCTTAAAGCTGATGAAAGACGGCGTCAGAATTTTGAATTTCTCTCGTGGTGGTCTGGTTAACACAGACGATTTAGCAGCAGCTATCAGCGAAAAGAAAGTTGCCTGCTATGTAACAGACTTCCCGGATGAAGCTGTTTTATCGTTGGACAATGTGGTTGCTATTCCTCATTTAGGCGCATCGACTCCTGAGTCTGAGGATAACTGTGCCATCATGGCAGCAAATGAATTAGTGGATTATCTGGAAAACGGTAATATCACCAATTCTGTGAACTTCCCCAACTGTGCGGCTGACAGAGCGGGCGGTGTTCGCGTGACGGTTTTGCATAAGGATGAGCCGACTATGCTGAATCAATTGTCCGGCGTTTTTGCAGAAGCAAATCTGGGACTTCTGAGTGTTCTCAGTAAGAGCAAGAAGGACAATGCATACACCATCTTGGACGTTAACGGTGATGTTTCC
>JBGUTC010000094.1:0-4038 GCA_045132895.1 Clostridia bacterium | reverse complement strand
AAGTACGATTGGGATAAATCCGTCGGAATTTGCCGGCAAAAATTCGAAATAAGCATAGGAAAGTAACGGTGCCATGTCATGATTTTAGATTCACAAATCCCCGGCACAAGCGCTGGGTATATCAATCTATCGGCTCGGGCTGCAGACCTTTTGGCTGAGGCCGGCTGTCATACCTATCTCGCCGTCTACGTCTATGCCCTGCGGCAGTATGAAAAAGGCAACCGGAGCATTTCAAATACCGCCATCGCCCAGGCACTGAAAATCAATTTGATTGACGTTGTCAATGCATTTTTGTTCTATAGTTCCCAAGGGCTTATTAAAGTACACAATTTCACCAGTGTGGATGACGGCGATTTTGATATTGAATTTTGCGCAGACACATCTGACAAAAAGACAGTTGTGCCTTTCCGTCCCAGTTATAAAGCTTCTGAAATCAGCCGGCGTCTGCAGGAAAATCCGAAAATGAGTCAGATGTATAAAATCGCCAGCCAGATTTTAGGAAAAACCTTAAGTTCTGCTGATACGGAACTTCTCTACTCCTTCCACGATTACTACGGTCTTCCCGTAGAAGTCATTCTGGTTTTAATTGAATATTATGTATCAAAGGGCAAACGCTCTATGAAATACATTGAAAAAGAAGCCGGCAAATGGACAACAGCAGGCATAGATACTGTTTCCAAAGCACAAGCTTATATTAAAAAGCGCGAAGACTTCTTAAGCTATACCTGCCGTCTTCGTTCTGTTCTCGGAATCCAGGAACGTCACCTGACCACCCGGGAACTTTCTTACATCAACAAATGGCAAAATGAGTATTGCATGTCTTTAGAAATGGTGAAGGCAGCTTTTGAGTTAACCGTCAACCAAACCGGAAAACTTTCCTTTGCCTACATGAATAAAATTTTGGAATCCTGGGCGCAGGATAAAATTACAACACCGGGAGATATTCCCAAGCAAAAAAAATCTGCTCCCAAAAAAGATACATCCAGCCGCTATGACTTCAAAGCTTTTGAGCGTCAGGCCAGAGAAGCGTTAAATCATTCTGACGGAGGGAATGCCAATGGCATATGAACGCAGTTTATACCAACTGGTAGAAAATGAATATGAAGAACTCCGGCATCATAATCAGGAGGATTTAATCACCCGGCGTAACGCTGTGTACCTGAAGGTGCCTGAAATTGAAGAGATTGATCGGAAAATCCAGACAGCCGGCCTTTCCATTATTTCCCTTGCCATGTCTAATCCGGCAGACATCAAAGAACGCATCGCCGCTCTGCGCGACCAGCAGAAAAGTCTGCAATTGCGCAGAAAAATGCTTTTGATTGAAAACGGCTTTGCAGAAGATGAACTGTCCATGCGCTATATGTGCGAGGACTGTCAGGATACCGGCATCCGGGGAGACCGTGCCTGCGAGTGCTATAACCGCCGCTTGGTCATGAAAGCGTTTGAAAAATCCAATCTTTCTCAACAACTGAGAAACCAGAGTTTTAAAACCTTTGATTATTCGCTTTATTCTCAGGAACCTGACCCGCGTTACGGTTTTTCGCCCTACGTCAATATCCAGCGCATCGTCAGAAACTGTATGGATTTCGTTAATGATTTCGACCGCACAGAGAAAAACCTCTTATTCTGGGGTGAATCCGGCCTGGGAAAAACCTTCTTATCCACCTGCATCGCAAAAGAACTGATTAAAAAAGGCTACTCTGTCATTTACGAAACAACCTACCAGATTGTTTCTCTTTTAGAGGATTATAAGTTTAAGCGGACACAGGAAATGTCAGAATTAAAATCCCAAACGGAACGACTCTACGAAAGTGACCTTTTAATTCTGGATGACCTGGGCGCAGAATTTTCAACAGGCTATACCAACGCTGCATTATTTGACATTTTAAACTCTCGTCTGATTACGAATAAAAAAACCATTATTAACACAAACCTAAGTATGCAGGAGCTGGCAGATCGCTACTCCGATCGAGTCATCAGCCGAATCATGGGCAGTTACCAGACCATGCAGTTCATCGGCGAAGACCTGCGTGTCAAAAAGTCTTTAGCTCAAATTGACTGAGTTATATTATATGATAAAGGAGCATCTTCTATGACGCAAGACCGTTTGGAAATCATTGAAAAGCATAAGAAAAACGGCGTAATTTTCATGGACGAAGACAGTGCCTTCATTGAACCCGAAGTCGTTATTGGTTGCGGCACACGTATTGCCCCCAATGTTCACCTTGTAGGCAGCACAGTCATCGGTGAAAACGTTGAAATCGGCTTCAATACGGAAATTGAAAACTCTGTCATTGGAAACGACGTCAAAATCCGTCAGTCCGTTATCTTAGACAGCAAAATCGGCGCCGGCACAACGGTCGGACCTTTTGCATACGTCCGTCCCAACTGCGTTGTTGGCGAAAAGGTAAAGTTAGGTGACTTTGTTGAAATCAAAAATTCCAACATTGGCAACGGCACAAAGCTTTCCCACCTGACCTACGTTGGCGATGCAGATGTCGGTGAGCACATTAATTTTGGCTGCGGTACCGTTGTGGTCAACTACGACGGCAAAAACAAATATCGTACCGTCATCGAGGACGATGCTTTTATCGGCTGCAATACCAATCTGGTTGCACCGGTCAAAGTCGGCAGAAATGCTTTTACAGCTGCCGGCTCAACGATTACAGAAGACGTTCCTGCTGATACACTGGCTATTGCCCGTGCGCGGCAGGTTGTTAAAACAAACTGGAAGAGAAAATAACAGGCGGCATGCCGCCTTTAAGGGAAAGGGGAATATACATACCATGATTACCCATGGCAAAGACGTTAAAATTTTTACATGTAACGCAAATCCTGATTTAGCACAGAAGATCGCACAAGGCTTAGGCCTGGGCGTCTGCGATGCGGAAGTAACCATGTTCAGCGACGGTGAAATCGGTGTGAACATCTACGAAACCGTCAGAGGTTCTGATGTTTTCATCGTGCAGTCCACCTGCAACCCTGTTAATGACCATCTGATGGAACTGTTGATCATGATCGACGCTTTTAAGCGCGCTTCTGCCGGTCGTATCACCGCTGTTATGCCCTACTTTGGCTATGCACGTCAGGACCGCAAATCAAAAGCCCGTGATCCGATTTCAGCAAAACTGGTCGCAGACCTGATTACCGCTGCCGGCGCTGACCGTGTTCTGACCATGGATCTGCACGCGGCTCAAATTCAGGGCTTTTTTAATATCCCGGTTGATCATCTGCTGGGTGGTCCTATTCTGGCATCTTACTACCTGAATAAATTCAAGGATGAACTGGATGACTTTGTTGTTGTTTCTCCTGACTTAGGTAGCGTTACCCGTGCAAGAACCTTTGCATCCAGACTGGATGTACCCATTGCCATTGTTGATAAGCGCCGTCCTAAGCCCAACGTCTCCGAAGTTATGAACATCATTGGCGACATCAAGGATAAACGCGTTATTTTGATTGACGATATGATTGACACTGCCGGTACCATTACAAACGGCGCAACCGCTTTAAAAGAACGCGGTGCAAAAGAAGTATATGCTTGCTGTACACACGCCGTTCTGTCCGGTCCTGCAATCGAAAGAATCCAGAACTGCCCCATTTCCGAAATGCTCGTCTTAGATACCATTCCGCTGCCGGCTGATAAGCAGATTGACAAGATTAAAGTTCTGTCTGTAGCACCGGTCTTTGCTGAAGCTATCAAAAGAGTTTACGGCGACATTTCCATGAGTGAACTGTTCCGTTAATAAAGGACAGGTTATGAGTCAGAATATTATAACAACAATTACAGAACGTTATGACAAGCTGAGCAAGGGTCACAAGACCATTGCTCGCTTTGTTATAGAAAATTATGACAAAGCAGCGTACATGAACGTGGAACAGTTGAGCCGGATCACCGGTGTCAGCGAAGCGACGGTCGTCCGTTTTTCTGCAGAAATGGGATATGAAAAATATCAGAAATTTCAGCACGCGGTCTGGGAATATGCCAAATCTAAGTTAACCAGCGTTCAGCGCATGGACTTAACCTATGACCGGCTGGAT
>JBGUTC010000093.1:0-5195 GCA_045132895.1 Clostridia bacterium | reverse complement strand
TCACAGTTCATTAAAGCCTATACAAGCAACGAGCTCACCGACCGGATTAAGGTTAAGTCTTTTCTCCTTGCGCTTGTTGCCGAATACATTGCCATCGCAAAGCCCGAAACTGTCACCTTAAAAAGCATGAGCGACAGCCGTATTGACGACATTCTGCATTATATTCACAGCAACCTGGACAAGTCCCTGACTAACACAGAACTGGCGGATTTATTTCATCTCCACCCCAACCATCTCATTCGCTTTTTTAAAAATAAAACCGGGCAAACACCTGCCCGCTATGTAAAAATTAAGAAAATGGAAGTTGCCAAACGGCTCCTGGAGGACTCAGAACTCTACATCAACGAAATTATGGAGAGAATTGGAGAAACTGACCTCAGTAGTTTTTCCAAGCAGTTTAAATCTTTTTATAATCTGTCCCCCCGGGAATACAGAAAATTCTTTCGTT
Source organism: Clostridia bacterium (assembly GCA_045132895.1). GTDB lineage: Bacteria > Bacillota > Clostridia > UBA1381 > UBA9506 > UMGS755. The sequence goes on along the minus strand of JBGUTC010000093.1, from coordinate 4,747 downwards.
CTGAAAGATAAAGGCTGCAGCTGAATGCTGCAGCCTTTTTTTACTCTTCAGGATAGCCCTGATCAATGAGTCCGTTGGATTTCCGATACATCACCAATGTATGATTCAATTCATAGTCCACCTGACGCAGTTTCCAGTTAAGGGCTGCTTCATCCGTGGTATATTCCATACTGGGTTCCCAACCAAGGCGGGAATCAACCTGCACCAGCGGAATCGTATCCTCAGCGTTTTTCCGTTCTTTTAAAAGTAACGCTTCAATCTCATCCAATAAAGCAGAAATTTCAGCTGTTGTGCCGGCTAAATCCAGTTTTCTCCGCAAAATATACAGTTCCTTGATATGCAATCCGGAAAGGGTTGTCCGATACATAAACCGGGACAGGTTTAACAGTCTCAGGAGCGCATCGTTGGGATTGGGACAAGACTCTAAAATTGCAATTCCCTCCGCTATCAAATCCCGCATTTTCTGAACCGACTTGATTTCTTCATAAATACGCACACCCGGCATAGAGTTTAACGCTTCAACCCCCGGACCGGCACCATTAACCTCATACATCGCGTTATAGATGCCATTGCCGAACATGGCCCGACGCTGATCGGGGCGTTTTCCGTCTGACAGGGGTTGTTTAACCCAGAACGGATAGGATGGACCAATACGGAAGGCGCCATATTGATCGTCGTCCGTTGTCGGATAATGGTCAATGGCGCGGCTGAAGCATTCCATTGCCTTCCCCGCCCGTTCAGCATCTTCGCCAAAATCACGAACCAGCAGGTCATCCAAAACCTCAGAAAGAGGCTTACAGGGAGAGAAAAATGCCCATTTTTCCAAATCACTGATAATGGAGGGATAGAAACTGTAATGAATGGTTTCGACCATACCCATCAGATTCCACTCTTTATGTGCCGTCTGAATCTTTTCATAGCGCTCAATCCAACGATTGGCCATGGGTTCATAGGGGACAACACCAAAATCCCAGGTTCGTCCTGCTGTGTTGGAAATGGTTGCCAGTTTAATGCCTCTCTTTTTTGCTGCAACGGCTTCGCTGGCAAAATATTCTCCCGGACCGGCAAACTTTAAGGTATAGTCCGCAATATGGAACACAGCCTCGCCTCGGCGGTATTTATGGAACATATCCCATGTTGCTACAAAGGTAATGCCATCCGGCATGGCGTCAATCAAGGCAATCCGGTCTTCCTCCGGCGCATAGCCCCAATTATAGGAACAAACCGTTAATTCAACCTTCGGATTCACCTTATGGATAGAATTCTGAACCATTTTTACCAAATCCGGAAAATCACAACAAGGCCACCACCCCGGCGTAATCCGACCTGTCGGTATATTTTCTTCATAATTAGCCGTAAAAGGCGTTTTGCCAACCCGTGGATCACGGCTCTGAAACTGGTTTGCCTCGCCTACTAACGAGATCCCTGCCAACTTTGGACAATTCTTGACTAACGTTCCGTAGATGTTATCGTAAAATTCCTGAGCGCCCTCATCATCGGGATGCATTTTATGCAGGGTATATAACTCAGCGGTTACTCTGATTCCGTACCTTGCCGCACGCTCACACAGAAAATTCACATCAATGAAATCGCCCCGGTTTGTGGTATAGGCATCTTGCAGCCACAAGCCAATGGTGTTATAACCCCGGTGCGCCATCATAGCAAAGGCTTCATCCGGATATTCAAACATACCAAAAGGCGAATGGGCTGACCGGGTTTCAAACAAAGATTTCCGTTCTGTTAACCCATGTGTTATGTATGGCGCCTTTCGCAGATTCATTAAATCTTCTAAGAAATAAAGCCCCTGAGCAACGCCAACGTCATCATACCCTGTAACAGAAATGCCTTTTTCGTCTACAGAAACAGAATATCCCATATACCCCTGCGCCGCCTCGCCTACATTCTGAGATATTGCCAGACGTATGGAAGGCCGATCCTCCGGGCACTCTCTTGCAAGCATAGCAGAAAGTTCCATAGACACGAACAAATAATCAATAAAGTCCTTTGCCGCTGTTATTACAACAACATTCTCCTCCTGAGGCAGAACAATTGAAACTCCATCAGGAATCTGAAATTCATTTGCTTCAGGCATGCGGGAAAAATCCCGGACGTTCTTTTTATGTACCTCCAGCAGCTTTTTTTTAAAATCATATGGCCTTTCCTGTTTTAACAAATCGCTCATCCTTTCCGGTTATACTCTTTCCGACTCATTATATCACGCTTATTTTCTCTTTAACATGCTTTTTTACAACAAAAACTTGTTTAAAAATAGCACTTTTTTTACCATGTTTTTTTCCGTCAAAGCTTTCCTGCCAAATATCAGAAAAAAACTAACGCTAACTCTACGAATTTGTACCTTTTATTCCCTTTTTTACATTGACATTCCAATAAAAGCAAGATATAATTAATATATGTAAGCATGAAAAGAATCGAGGATTTCTATGGAACAGAAGACAATACAAAGCAAAGAAGAAATAGCCAAAAGTTACTATCTGGACGGTTGTAACTGTGCCCAGGCCGTTTTTCTTTCTTTTTCTGAAGAGTTAGGACTGGAAGCTACGTCTGCGGCTAAAATTGCCTTATCCTTTGGCGGCGGCATGGGTCGTGGTGAAACCTGCGGTGCTCTGACCGGAGCCCTTATGGCTTTAGGGCTTTCTGAGTCCGGTTCCATTCCCCCTGCTCCGGCTGATAAAGCGCAATGCATTTCCAAGGCAAAACTCCTGGCATCCCGGTTTGAGGAAACTTTTGGAACAACCCTTTGCCGAGAGCTCTTAAATACGCCTGACGGAAAAAAAGTCTGTCCGCTGGCAGTAGGCTTTATGGCCAAAGAACTGGAAGAGATTTTAAAAAAATAACATACAATGCTTTTACTTTTAAAGGAGGATTTTTTACATGAACGTTTTAGCAATCGGTTGCCATCCCGACGATATTGAAATCAACTGTGCGGGAACTCTGGCAAAATGCGTAAAACGTGGCGACAACGTAACTGTTTGCCATGTATGCAACGGAAACTTAGGACACGTTATCATCGAGCCCGACGAGTTGGCTGAAATTCGTAAAAAGGAAGCCATCACCGCAGGTGCTCTTGCCGGTATTAAGGTTGTTACCTGTGACATTGGTGACTTACTGGCTTATGAATCCAGTAAAGAACAGCGGGATAAGGTGGTCGATATTATCCGTGAAGCGCAGCCTGATTTCATCATCACCCACGCGCCTAACGACTATATGCCTGACCATGTTGCTGTCAGCCGTCTGGTTTTTGATGCATCTTTTGCAGCCAGCGTCCCCCACTATCAGTCAAGACTGACAACCCCCTCTGAAGTAACACCGATTTTCTACATGGACAATCTGGGCGGAAATGAATTCCTTCCCACGGAATATGTAGACATTACTGAAGAAATTGACTTAAAACTCGAAATGCTGGAATGCCATGAAAGCCAGCTCAAATGGATGAGAGAACATGATAACATTGATTTTGCAGATATGGTTAAGACCATCTCCAAATACCGCGGTTATCAGTGTGGCGCTCAGTATGCTGAAGCATTCTCTCAGTGCATGGTTTACCCGAAACCCACCACAAAAAGAATGTTGCCTTAATCTTCGTTTTGTGGTACAATAAGGAAAGATAATAAAAAACTATAAGTTTTTAGGAGGATTTACGTTATGGATTTTGCTAGCACCGTAAAAGGCTCTCTCTTAGAGGGCTTTTATCCCGCTGGTTGGGACATGAACAAGATTGATGCATGTTGTTCCAACGCTCCGGAATCTATTTTAGACCGCCAGAGTTTCTGGAATAAGGATTTCCAGCCCATTTCCTGTGAAAATGTAACAGAATTCGACATGCTGATGGGTCACGAAATCGCTAACACCATTAAAAAGGCTCGCGAAAACGGCGAAAAACTCATCATGATTCTGCCTGTTGGTCCTATGGGTATGTACAAATGGGCTGTATTCTTCTTAAAAGAATGGAACATTAAGTGTGACCACCTGCATTGCTTCAACATGGACGAATGGAGCGATGACCAGGGTAACACACTGGCTTCTAACGATCCTGCAGCATTCACAAACGCTATGGAGCAGGCTTTCTACAATCCTCTGGGCGATCTGACCGTTCCCAAGGAACAGAGAAACTTTGCTACCAAAGAAAACCTGCCGCAGTATCCTGAAAAGATTGCTAAATTAAAGGCTGAAGGTGCAAAGATGGTTCTGATTTTCGGTATCGGCAGAATGTGCCATATCGCATTCTGGGAACCCCAGTTTGCTGCTGAATTTGACAGCGAAGAAGAATGGATGAAGCAGCCCTATCGTCTGGCAGCAAAGCTCCATCCGCTGACCATTGAACAGAACGCTATTACCAGCTTTAAGTCCAGAACAACATTGGTTCCTTGCCGTGCTAACACCATCGGCCCTGGCATCTTCATGCAGGCTGATACCATCATCGGTGGTTGCGACGGTGCACTGTCCCGCGGTATGCAGTGGCAGGGCATGAGCCTCTGGATGACTCTGCGCTACGGTCCCACTCCCTGGATCACTTCCAGCTACATTCCCACTCTGCCCGGTAAACTCTTCTTCCTGAAAGAGTTGGCTGGTCCGTTAGTTGCTGAGTGCAATTAATTTACGACTCAAAAAAGGCTGTGACTTACGTCACAGCCTTTTTTTATATTCTCTTTTCTTTTTTCTTAATCCACAGAAAATACAAAACGCATAAGATAATCTGAACAACCGTTGATGCCGGCGTGGCAAGACC
>JBGUTC010000092.1:0-4374 GCA_045132895.1 Clostridia bacterium | reverse complement strand
GGAGCCCATTGACGGCTTAACGCCTGAAATGCAGGAGGCAATGGCACAACAGCAGAATGCGAACCCCTATCAGGTTCGTCTTTACCGCTTAACGATCGGTAACAAGAAACCCGTTCGTGTTTCTGAAGAGGGCATTTCGGTTTATACAGTTTATAAAGACAGAATTTATTTCCTCAATCAGACAGAACAGGCCATCTATAGCATGAACCGCAAGGGCAAGGACATCAAGAAAGTTGTCAGTGGCCCGGTTTACAATTTCACTGTTCATAACGATTTGCTGTACTATGTAGATGGCACGATGAACGATGCAAGTGGCATGCCGAAACTGTCCTTGGAAGTTGCTGATTTAAACGGTAACTTCAAAGAAACAAAGATTGGCGACAAGATGGTTATCGCTTATACGCATGATGGTGACGATTTGTATTATCAGGATTATATGGATGAAGCCGGTGCGCTGCGGAAACTGGGCGCAGAGGGTGATGTAGAAGTTGCTTCCCAGTGCCAGTCCTTTAACATCCGTGACGGCTACATCATGTATCTGACATTTGACAGTCAGTTCATGAAGACAACCTATGATAAGAGCGGCTTTGCGCCGATTCCGTTCCCGGGATTAGACATGGAGTCAGCTGAAGAAGTACCTGCAGAGGAAGTACCTGCGGAAGAAATTCCTGCTGAATAAACAGTATAAATTCAGGGGCGTGGGGCATACTGATAGCGACCTCACAAAATACACGGAACTGCGGCGGAGTGCCGGGTTTCATCCCCTTTTTTTACCGGAAAGAGGCCACAGTTTATGTGGTCTCTTTTTCTTTTATAAAAGAAAAAGAGCTATAGCAGTTGCTATAGCTCTTTATGTATTTCTATGATGTAATTAACGCTTTAAATCTTTTCTGTTTTCACGAATGGTCTCAACGGTGGAGATTAACTGCTCTTCGATAGAATGCAGAATACCATCAGCATACTGATTAGCGCCCAGCCTGATTTCGCGAGCATGATCCTGCGCGCTTTCGACGATCTGGTTTGCGTTCTCGTAAGCTTGCTTGGTGATCTCATGTTCATTGACCATAGCCAGAATTTTTTCTTCAGCGTTCTTGATGATAGCAGCAGCCTCTTTCTGTGCATCTGCAATGATACGCTGACGTTCGTCTTTCACCCACTTAGCTTGTTTCATTTCGTCAGGATACTTGATTCGTGCTTCCTGCAGCAGGTCTAATAAAGCATCTTTATCGATGATGCCGCGACCTACAAACGGAATGGTGAAGCTATGTTCGATTTTATCTTCCAATGCTTCAATGATTTCTAAAATTTCCATTTTTTATCGCCCCTTTTCAATCTTTTGTCTAACATCCTCATAAATCTCAATGGGAACCAGATCAGAAAAATCTCCGCCTAAAGATGCAAGTTCCTTTACAACGCTTGAACTGAGATAGGAATAATTTGCATTGGTAACCATAAATAAGGTTTCGATGTTAGCGTTTAATTTTTTATTTAGAAGTGCCATTTGAAATTCATATTCAAAATCTGAAATTTCACGCAAACCTTTAATAATTGCCGTTGCATTTTGTTCTTTTGCAAAGTCAACCAATAACCCATCAAAAGAGGTTGCACGACAGTTGGGAAGACATGCTGTTGCTTTTTCAATCAAACGCACCCGTTCTTCAACAGAAAAAAGCGGATGTTTGGCAGAATTATTTAAAACAGCAACAATGACTTCGTCAAACATTTTACACCCGCGGGTAATGATATCTAAATGACCGCAGGTAACAGGATCGAAACTGCCGGGGTAAATTGCAATGCTCATACTGACAACTCTTTCAGAAGCAGAACCCGTGCTCTGCCATATTTTTTGTTGCGATAAACAGAAAAAAACTTCTCAGCCTCAGCAGGAGGCTCTCCCTCGGTTTCGCAATAGATAAAACCATCCGGGTTTAATAGTTTTTTTTCGGCAATGGCTTCCAGAGCTTTGGAAAGAAATTCACCCTGATAGGGCGGATCAAGAAAAATGAGGTCAAAAGTCTCGGAAGTCGCATTCAAAAAGGAACGATAGTCACTTTTAATCAGACTGGCTGAGTCGGCCAGTCTGGTGTGCGCCAGATTAGCAGATACCGTTTTCAGAGAATTCTCAGAAACGTCAACAAAAACTGCTGTTTCTGCGCCACGACTTAACGCCTCAATTCCCAAAGCGCCGGTGCCGGCGAATAAATCAAGAACAGAAGCGGATGCCATGTGACCGGTTAACATGCTGAAAACAGCTTCCTTTACCCGATCGTGGGTAGGGCGCACAGCAAGTCCGTCGGGACAAACAAGTTTTGCGCCTCTAGCTGAACCTGCAATGACTCTCAATGACAACCATCCTTAACGCTTGTTTCGAAATAATCGACAACAAAATACTATTATACATATAATATTTTACAACATTTATTTTAAATGTCAAGCGTTTTATTGAAATTTCAATTAATTGTAACATGATTGTTAAACAAAGAGTCGATTTTTTGAAAAATTCGTTTTTCTTCATCACGGGTATAGGGGATATCGCCTGCCAGGAAAGAACGGGCAGCTAAAGTTGTTTGCTGAAGTAAGTGCATATCGGTATAGAGGTCTGCCAATTTGAATGCGGGCAAACCGTGTTGCCGGGTTCCGAAAAATTCACCCGGGCCGCGTTGCTTTAAGTCCTCTTCTGCAATTTTGAAGCCATCGCTTTCGTGCTTCATGGTGGCTAAGCGGCTTAATGCGGTTTCGTTCCGGCTTTGTGCCATTAAAATGCAATAAGATTTTTCGCTGCCACGTCCCACGCGTCCGCGCAGCTGATGGAGTTGGGAAAGTCCGAAGCGCTCAGCGTTTTCGATGAGCATAACGGTGGCGTTGGGCACATCTACACCAACCTCAATGACAGTGGTGGAGACGAGAATGGATAAGCGGTTTTCCTTGAACGCTGCCATGATGGCATCTTTTTCGGCGTTCTTCATTTTGCCATGCAGGATGCCGATGGTTTCTTTTCTGAAACCTGCCTTAATTAGTTTTTCTGCATAGGCAGTGACAGATTGCAGTTCCGTTGCGTCGGAATCCTCAACCAAGGGGCAGACAATGTAGGCCTGTCTGCCTTCTGCTATTTCGTTTTGCAAAAAATTATAAATACGTTTCCGGTAGGACTCGTTAACGGCAAAAGTGTCAATTTTTTGCCTGCCGGGTGGGCGTTCGTCTATGATGGAAATATCCAGATCGCCATAGATAATCAGAGCAAGGGTTCGGGGAATCGGCGTTGCACTCATGACAAGAACGTGGGGATTTTCGCCTTTTCCTGTCAGAATTTTTCGTTGCTCAACGCCGAACCGGTGTTGCTCGTCCGTAACGGCCAGTCCCAGATTTAAGAAGTTTACATCCTCAGACAGAAGAGCATGGGTACCAATCGCAACCTGTGATTTTCCGGATTTCAGGCGGGCCAGGGTTTCCCGGCGTTCTTTTGCAGGCAATGAGCCGGTTAAAAGTTCAACGTTGATATTCTGCCCTTCGAAGAGTTTTTTGAGGCCATGAAAGTGCTGGCGTGCCAGGATTTCCGTAGGCGCCATAAAAGCGGCCTGAAAACCGCTTTTGACGGCTATGTAAACAGCGGAAGCGGCAACAACGGTTTTACCGGAGCCAACGTCTCCGCATACCAGGCGGTTCATAGCACGATCGCTGGCCAGGTCTGCGGCGATTTCCTGCATCACCCGCGTCTGAGCACCGGTAGGGGTAAAGGGCAGACTTTCTGCAAAGGGGAGATGCGAAGCGGACAAGACAGGTGCGGCACAGGCTTTCTGTCGGCTTTTCAATGAAAAAAGTGCTGTCTGGAACAGAAACAGTTCTTCAAAGGCCAGTCGCCGTCTTGCGGCAAGATATTCCTGTTTGCCGGCAGGAAAATGAATGTTTCCCACTGCAAAATTAATTTCGGCAAGTTGGTAGTCTGTGCGCAGGGTTGCGGGAAAATATTCCTGGATGCTTCCGGTGCAGGCAGAGAGCGCCTGATGAACACAAGCGGCAACAAAACTTTGGCTGAGCCCGTCTGTCAGGGGATAGATAGGCATGATTTTCCCAGTCTGTTTCTGGGCTTCGGGCAGCTCGAAAATTGGCGTGAGCATTTGTTTTTTAGGGTGGAGTTGGACTTTGCCGTAAAAAACATAGGTCTCGCCCTTTTTGATCTGCCTTTCGATAAAACGGTTGTTAAACCAGACGAGTTCTAAGAATCCGGTACCGTCTGAGACTTTTACCGTGTGAATCTGAAGATTTTTCCGGATTAATTTTGTGGAAACAGAAGAAGAAACGATCGCTTTGATGCGGACCGTTTCTTCGTGTTGTAACTCAATTATTTTTTTTAAGACAGTTCTGTTTTCATAGGTT